>CAYWLC010000050.1:0-19103 GCA_964458895.1 uncultured Luteolibacter sp.
GGCGCTGCCGTTTCGTTGAGCCATGGCGCCGATGGAGCCCATGCCGCGATAGGTTTTGAAGCGGCGCCCCTGGAGGTGAACGGTTTGGCCGGGGCTTTCGTGGGTGCCTGCGAGCAGCGAGCCTAACATCACGAGGTCCGCGCCTGCGGCAAGGGCTTTGACGATGTCGCCGGAGTAGCGGATGCCGCCGTCGGCGATGACTTTCACGCCGTGTTCGCGGCAGACATCGGCCACGTTGCGGATGGCGGTGAACTGCGGCATGCCGACGCCCGAGATCACGCGGGTGGTGCAGATGGATCCGGGACCGACGCCCACTTTCACGGCGCTGGCACCTGCGGTGACCAAGTCGCGTGCACCCTGTTCGGTGACCACGTTTCCGGCCACGACCGGCACCTTGGATAGTGCGCGGAGTTTTCCGATCACCTCCATCACGTGGCGGGTGTGGCCGGTGGCGGCGTCGATGAACAAAGCGTCCGCTCCGGCATCGATCAGGGCGCGGCCGCGGTCGATGCAATCCGGGCCCACGCCCACGGCGGCGCCGCAGCGGAGTTGGCCGTTGTCGTCCTTGGCGGCATTGGTGAAGGTGATGCGTTTTTCGATGTCGGATCCGGTGATCAGTCCTGCCAGGCGGCCATCCGGGTGGACGAGCGGGAGTTTTTCGATCCGCTTTTGATAGAGAATTCGCCGGGCCTCCTCCAGACTGGTGTTCGGCGGTGCGGTGATGAGTTTTGCGAGGGGTGTCATCACATCGGCCACCGTGGCATCCTGACGGTCCAGATAGCGGACATCCCGACCGGTGACCATGCCTTCCAGATGGCCGTCGGCGTTGATCACCGGGAAGCCTGAAAAGCCGTTTCTGGCCATGATTTCGCGCACGTGATCGACGCTGTCCTCCTTGCGCACCGTGTGCGGTTTGAGGATCACGGCGTTTTCCGAGCGTTTCACCCGGGAAACCATTTTGATTTGTTCGTCGATCGGGCAGGCCCGGTGGATCACGCCCATGCCGCCTTCGCGGGCCAGCGCGATCGCGAGGTCGTGTTCCGAGACCGTATCCATCGCCGCCGAAACGACCGGAAGAAACAGGGGAATGCCCGCCGTCACGTGGGTGGAAAGGTCCGCCTCACCGGGTAGAACCGAACTCATCGCCGGCAGCAACAGCACGTCGTCAAATGAAAGTCCTAGGGAAATCTCTGCCATGGGGGAGTCAATAGAAGTACCCTTCCCGACGCAAGCCCGAATCCGGGGGAAAGTTATAATGCCTCAATTTCCCCCGTCGGAATGGCCCCTGAGCGGATTTCCGTAGAATGTTTTGAGCTGCAATGAGGCGCAATAAAACGCAAATAAAAGGCTCTTCGTGAATTCCGTTGGCCTTTTGCTTCAAGCAATGAAGAGGCCGGGAACGAAGGTGGCGCGCTCCCGCCGGGAGCGCATGCTTGGGAGGTGTGGTGGTGAAGTCCAGGTGGCAGTCGTTCCGACCTGCCCAGCGTCGTCCTTGCTGCTTGGCACTGTCCGCGCTCCCGGCGGTAGCGCGCCACCTTGCTCTGCGCTATCTTCCTCTGGCAGGCGAAGCAGCCGAGGCAGAAGCTCATTTCATCGGCAAAGGCGCGGGTGATGCGGAGTTCATCATTGGCCACGGCGCGCATCAGCGCGATGCGTCTTTGCCTATCAATAACGGGGAAGACCGCGTGAACGCGGAACTCCCAGCGCGCGAGGCAGCGGATCCCCTGAATATCTCCGCGCCTCCCTCCGCGACCTCCGCTGATTTGCGTTTCGATTATTATTTCAAACAGCAATTCTGTTATTCCGCGGGCTTGCCGTAGACCTCCACTTCGATGTAGTGGTTCATTTCGTTGGACGTGTTGCCCTTGCTGTAGAGGCGGACGTAGCGGCCCTTGGTGCCCTTGCCGTCGGCGATCATACCGAAGCGGGATTCCACGTAGGGATTGTCCGAACCCTTGCCGATTTTGGACGAGTTGTCGTAGTCGTTGTTGTAGACGGTGGTGACGCCGGTCTTGAAGGCCGGGTCGTCGGAGATCTGGACGATCACGTCGTGATAGGCGCGCTTCTGCGAGTGGAAGTGCCAAGTCCAGACCGCATAGATGGGCGCGCTTTTTTCGAGATCGATCTGGACCCATTGGAGGCCGTCCATGAGTTCGACGAAGTAGCCCTCGCCGGCCTGTTTGTCGCCGTCGGTGATGAGGTCGAGGCTGCCGATGATCGGGTTGTCATCGCTGCCGGTGACCTTCTTGCCTTTGGAGAGCAGCACGGTGCCCTCTGGAACGAGGAAGGTGGGGGCGGTTGAGGGAGCTTGGATGAGGTTGGGAATGTCCTTGGGGAGTTTGGGGGTACCCTCGATGGCTTCCTTCGGCAGCTCCGTGGTTAGAGCGACGCCGCCCGGGGTGCCGCCGGAGGATGGCGCGGGAGTCCCGCTGCCTGAATCAGAGGATTTGGATTTATCTCCGCAACCGAAGAGGGCGAATACTGTTAGGGCGCAGAGTGCGGGGACTAGGAGTTTGGTTTTCATACGGATAGGTGTTCTGGGGTGAATACAATCGGTTGGTGGCTGAGGGCGGAGGGGTTGACCCAGTAGATGGGCGCTTCGCTTTCGAACGCGTGACGGGCGTCGCAGTTGAGTTTTTCCTTGCCGCGCACGGCGGCGAAGAAGTTTTCAAGGTGCGGTTGGTGAGGCGGCTTGGTGGTCGTCTGGCCGTCGCGCAGTTTGATGATCGGCAGGTCGCCGGGAAGTTCGAAGCCCTCGGGGGGTTTGGACTCGTAGGAGGCGATGGCACCACCGCCGCCTGAGGCTTCGGGTTTGGGAGGGGCGGCCTTTTTCTTGAGGTATCCGCGTTCCACGAGCGAGTCCCACGACGGTGCGCTGTCCTCGCGGAACAGGCTGGTGTAGGCGGTCTGCTCGGACATTTTGATGTTGCCTTGCGTGCCCATGAAACTTTCCCAGTATCCGCCGCCTGCGCTGGTGGTGGTTAGAACCTGATAGAAAGCGCGCACTCCGCCCTGGGGCGTGTCATAGTCGAAGATGGCCATGACATTGTCGAAGTGCTCGCGTTGCTTGAAATAATCGCGTCCGCCGGAGGCAAACACGGATTTCGGCAGGGCACCGAGGAACCAGTTGAAGATATCGATCTGGTGGGCGCCGAGGTCGGAGATCGGGCCGCCTGATAGATCGCGGTAGGTGCGCCAGTTCATGAACTGCTGCATGTCCTTGAACCCGTACTTGTTGAGGATTTCCTGCTTGATGGTGAGCTTGGGGGCGACGTCGATGTCTTGTGACGAATTCACGGCGCGATTCCACTGACCGTTGATGTTGACGATCTGGCCGCAGATTTTGTTGCCGTTGATCAGGTGGTCGAGGACGAAGCGGTAGCGTGGATTGCTGCGGCGTTGGTGGCCGATCTGGCAGAGTTTGCCGGATTTTTCCATGGCTTTGACCATGGCGCGGGCGCCGTCGATGGTGTTGGACATCATCTTCTCGCAATAGACGTTGAGGCCGGCTTCGAGGCATTTCACGGTGAGCGGCGAGTGCCAGAAATCCGGCGTGGCGATGATCACGGCATCGAGGCCTTTTTCGTTGGCCAGCATGTCATCGATGTCCACATAGCCTTTGGGCACGTGGCCTTGCAGGGCGCGGACTTTGGCCACGCCGCCCTGGCGGTTGTAATCCCAGATGTCGCAGACCGACTGGAAGTAAAGCCCCGGGATGTTGGACATGGCCTCGAAGAGGACGCGGCCCTGCTTGCCGCAGCCGATCAGACCGACGTGGATGTCATCGCTGGAAGGGCCTGCATTGGCGGCGCGCAGGATGTTAGGAGCGCCGAGGATGAGGCCGGCGCCGGCGGTGGCGACGGTGCGCGAGAGGAAATCGCGGCGGCTGAGAGGGTTGGATTCCGGATTCATGGGGTTACCACGGCTTAGATGGTCTCTATTTGGTGTTTGTTTGAGCTTCATCGCGCGGGTCGGCACCGTATTCATTTGCACCTTTTTTGCCGGGAAGAAGGTAAATATCAATAAAATACCATGTGGTGAAGAACACGCCTATTATAGCAAGTGCAATACCAAATATCTGCTCGAGCCCACTGCTACCCGAACTACGGTAAAGCATTTTAAAGCAAATTGGAATTAATAATGATGGAGCGTATTGCATCAATACGAACCAGCCGCTTCTCCCTCTGTCGTGGCATCTCTTGATGCTCACGACGAGTGTTGGATAAAACATAACAAGAGTATAAATCGCTGCGGGGAGAGTTAAGATATGGCTAATCACCAAGGGGAGAGTTAAGATATGGCTCTCTAGCCGTGAAGGCGTCACAGCGAGCAGCAAAAGACAGGCATAAATAACGTACATTGGAATCATGTAACCCCAGAACTTCGCAAGATTAACACGTCCTTTAAATGAAAACATCAGTGATGTTATATTGTCTAACTTGGGGAAGCAGAAACGGTTATACTCCGAGAGCCACAACGCCATGACGATCAGGATCATGTGGACACCCAGCCATGAGACGCCGTCGTCCTGCTTGATGAGAACCAGACCCCATGTGAGGCTGACATAGACCATGCCAAGCAGGAAGAGCGAGGTGCGCACAGCGCCTCCCAGTAGGATTAGAAGACCGAGCGCCAGAAGCATGGGGCCAAGTATCCAGTCGTAAATAGACAGGGCGAAATTCAATTTCATGAAGATGGGCTCGGCCTCAAATTTTTTCATCAGTGCGCCCGGCACGCCGTGGTAGTGGCTGAGCGCGTATTCCTTGACGGCAGTGGCCGAGGTGAGGCCATCCGCGTTGGGTGTGCCGTCGATCTTGACCGGTTGGTCGGTCAGGTTGGTGCCGGCGTATTTTTCGATGCCGGTCTGGATGGCGCGCACGGCGAGCCAGAGGCGCAGGAGCAGCGCGCCATAAACCAGAGCGAGTTTGTCACAGCAGGAATGGGCGGATTTGTCCCTGCAGCATTGTGAGGGTTTGTCGGTGGAACAACAGGTGTCTTCGGTGTCCATGGTGGATCGATTGTGGGATGTTTGTTAGGAAATGGCGGGTTTGTGAAGCGGGCGGGCCACGGTGTGTGTGGCGATCATTACGTGACGGAGCGCGGGCATGTTTCAACCTAGATTGGAAGTGTGGGTTTCACACCACGGGCGGTGGGGCGAAGCCGTCGCGGTACTGGCGGCGGACGATGGTGTTGGTGGCCAGCTCGTTGTTAGTGAAAGTGAGACTGGCTTTGTCCCAGCGCAGTTCCTGACCGGGGAAGCGGCTGGCCTTGACGGCGAGCAGCACGGCTTCGGTCATGCGCACGGCATCCTTGAAAGGAGCTCGGAGTTCGGTTTTTTTGCCGAGGCAGTTGTCCACCCACGCATGCCAGTGGTTCATGGGCGGGAACTCCGGCAGGCCGGGCATCTTGAGGCCGGGGGTCATCTTGCCGTCGCGCCAGATTTCAAGCCGGCCTTCGGGTGTTAGAGCGAGCACGCCGCCTTCGCAGACGACCACGGTCATGTTGGTGTCGGGGAATTTTCCGGGAGGCAGGCCGATGGCCGCGCGCGAGACCGCCTGGGAGGAATCACTGAAATAGATCGGGAAATGTTTTTTGGTGAACTTGTCGGAGTTGACCTGATAGGTGAGAGTCGAGCGGCAGGGTTGCGGGTGGAACAGGGGATCGGGCGAGGCTTCGCAGTGGGTCTGCACGGCGATGGCGGATTGCAGGTCGTCGTAGGCGAAGAACACCACATCTAACACATGGCAACCCCAGTCGCCGAGGCCGTTGGTGCCGTAATCCCACCATGAACGCCAGACGCGCGGGGCCATGCCGGTGCGGAATGGGACCACCGGGGTTGGCCCGAGCCAGAGGTTCCAATCCCAATTGGCCGGGGCGGGGGAAGGATTGCCGACTTTGCGGCTGATATTGAAATATTCGCCGTCCTTGGGTGAGGACACCCAGATGTGGGCTTCGATGGCTTTACCGAGGGCACCGCTGCGGAGGATTTCCACGGCGGCGCGGCGACCGGCGAAGGCCATGCGCTGGTTGCCTAACTGGGTGACCAGGTTGGGGCGGGCGGCGAGAGCCTTGTCCACCATGTTGAGTTCCTCGAGTTGATGGACGAGGGGTTTCTGGCCGTAAACGTGTTTGTGATGGGCCATCGCGGTGAGCAGGATCGGCGCATGCGTGTGGTCCGGCGTGGAAACGATGACGGCGTCGAATTGATCGACGTATTTGGAAAATGCCTCGCGGTAATCTTTGCAGGTGAAGGCGTTGGGGTGTTCTTTGGAGGCTTGGGCGATCGCCTCGGAATCAATGTCGCAGAGGCCTACGATTTCCGCAGCAGGGTGTTTGGCCACCGCTTGGCGGTCGGCGGAGCCGATGCTGCCGACGCAACCCATGGACAGGACCCGGAGTTTGGAACTGGGCGAAACCGCAGGAACCTGGGCGTGGGAGCGGGCGATGGTGGCAAGACCGACTCCCGCCACGCCTGTGGTCCAGAGGAAGCGGCGGCGATTCATTGATGATTGCATGGGGATCGTCTCTGCGTGGTTTACATGCGGGTGCCGACCGATATTCAAGCGACCATGGCGAGCGAGGGAGGAATTCAGAGGTTTCCGGTCCGGCGCTGCCAGGACAGGATGCGCCCCGCCGTGCGGGCGGGAAAGCACATATTTCCGCAAAATCCGTCTTTAAAGTGTGCGCAAAGTGGCTTTGACGGCCTCGAAATTCGGGAGGTCCTTGGGATGCTCCTGGACTTCTGCGTATTGGACGACGCCCTTTTTATCGATGACAAAAGCCGAGCGTTTGGCCACGCCGCCCATGATCAGGTTGGCGGAGGGCAGGAATTGATCGTAAGCGACCCCATAGGCCTTGGCCACGGTGTGTTCATAATCGCTGAGCAGCGGGATGGTGATACCTTCTTTTTCGGCCCAGGCGGCCTGGGCGAACGGATTGTCGCCGGAGATACCGAGCACCTTGGCATCGAGCGAGTTGTAATCCGCGATTCCGGCGGAAATCTCACAGAACTCGGTGGTGCAGACGCCCGTGAAGGCCATCGGCACGAAGAGCAGGACGATGTTGGATTTTCCGATGAGGTCGCTCAACTTCACGAGTTGAGGGCCTTCGGGGGTCTTGGTGACGAGGGTGAAATCCGGGGCTGGGTCGCCGACTTTGAGGTTCATGGTGTTTCTGGGGTTGTGATGGTGTGCGTCGCAGTATATTACAGCGCTCGGGTATGTCATTTGAATTTTCGCAATTTGGCCGTCACCTCGGGTGCGGGAGTGGGATTGAGGAGTTGATGGATGATCTCGGCCATGCCCTGGCCAGCGGGGGAACCGGCCTGAAAATGCTTGGCGGCGGCCAGCCATCGCGCATTCCCGCCATGCAGGCGGTCTGGCGGCGGCGGCTTGAGGAGTTGTTAGATGAGGCCGGCGGCATGGATCTTGCACTGACCTCGTATGACCCGCCGCGTGGCAATCCGCGGTTTCTGGAGGCGGTTGCGGGGCTGTTCCGCAGGACCTTCGGTTGGGAGATCGGGCCGGAAAACGTCGCCATCACGGCGGGCGGTCAGACCGCGTTCTTTTTTCTGTTCAATCTGTTAGCCGGAAGGATGGCCGGTGGCCGCCGCCGCAAAATCCTGCTGCCGCTGGTGCCGGAATACATCGGATATTCGAATCAAGGCATTGACGGTGATTTGTTCCGGGCGGTGGCTCCGGTGATCGAACGCTGCGGGCCGCACGAATTCAAATACCATGTGGATTTCGAGCGACTGGAAATCACGCCGGACATCGCCGCGATCTGCGCGTCGCGCCCGACCAACCCCACCGGCAATGTTCTAACGGATGATGAGGTCAACCGCTTGTCCGCGCTGGCGAAAGACCACGGCATCCCGCTGCTCATCGACAACGCCTACGGCTCGCCGTTTCCGGGCATCATCTTCACCGAGGCCCGGCCGATCTGGCAGCCGCACGTCGTTCTCACCTACAGCCTGTCAAAAATCGGATTGCCGGGCACGCGCACCGGCATCGTGATCGGCCCGCCGGACATCATCCGCGCGCTCGGCTCCATGAGCGCCATCGTCGGTCTGAGCAATCCTAACATCGGCCAGCAGGTCGTGCTGCCGCTCTTGGAGTCCGGTGAGATCCTGCGCCTGAGCCATGAGGTGGTGCGCCCGTTCTATCAGGAAAAATGCAGGCATGCGCGCGAGGCCGCGTTGGATGCCTTCGGCGACGACAGCGAGTGGTTCATGCACCGCAGCGAGGGGGCCATGTTCCTCTGGTTCTGGTTTCCCGGCCTGCCGGTCACCTCGATGGAACTCTATCAACGCCTCAAGCAGCGCGGCGTAATCGTCGTCCCCGGCGAATATTTCTTCTTCGGCCACGACGAACTGGGCTGGAAACACCGCGATGAATGCATCCGCGTCTCCTACGCCATGGATGAAGCGGTGGTCCGCGACGGCCTGCGCATCATCGCCGAGGAGGTCAGAGCGTGCAGGACGGGGAAGGGTTGGGCGGCCTCAACGCCCACGCATTAGGGTACTCCCAAGGGGACTGGACGTCGCGTCCATTCAAAATGATAAGGGCGCAAGGATGAACCAAGGCAAAAGGGAACGAGTGCCCGATCAGCCGCAGGCGGCCAGGGTCCTCTGAAACCACAGATTGGAGATGGACGCCACCTGCTCGAGTTTCCCAGGTTCACTGAAACGATGCGTCGTTCCGTGAATCAGCTCGAGCATCGGCTTGCGCCGCATTTTCTCGCCCGCCTTACGGTTGTGGTCGATGAGAGCTTTGTCCTGGCTCCCCACCAGCATCAGGGTGGGTGTCCGCAATTCTAACAAATCATCCTCCGCCAGATCCGGCCTGCCGCCGAGGGAAACCACGGCATGGATGCGGGCCGGACGGAGTGCTGCGGCAACCATGGCGGAGGCCGCCCCGGTGCGCGCTCCGAACAGGCCAACGCGCAGCCCTTTCGTGGCGGGGTTGTCGGCCAGCCAATCGATGATGGCGATCAGTCGGTTGGCGCTTTGAAGGATGTCTTCGCGCTGGTGCCCATGGTTGGCCGCCCGGGTTCGAACGGACAAGTCTGTTAGATCGGGCAGCAGGACTGCGAAGCCACGCTGAAGCAAGGTCCGGGCGATCAGGCGGTTGCGCGGATTGAGGTGGCTGCTGTCATGACCGTGAGCGAAAACAATGATTGACCGTGCTCTGTTAGGCACTTCAATGATGCCGCGAAACGGGGGGATTGCGGAGGGAACTTCAAAGCAGGTGGGAACGGTCTGAGTCATCACGCGAACACATTAGCGCAACGCGGATTTTCGCCTATTGGGGGAATTGGAGATCCGACACCCGTGAATGATGAGACCCGCATAAGTGATATCCCGTAGTCCCGCCGCGGGGATCCACTCGCCAGACCAGGTAAAAGGGAGCTGCGGACGCAAGCCACCGTGATCTCCGCATTTCGCGAGATCTTCCGACGGCACTCGGACCGTGCGTTGACGGGGACCGTGGGGACTTGCGTCAACCGACGTCCCGTCACGCCGCATGTCCGACGAGAGCAGGTAATTTGCCGACGATGCCTTCAAGGACGCTGCGTCGCGCGCGGAGCATCTGCCGGTACTCGGTGTAGTGAGTATGCGCGATTTCATGGTCCAGTTCCGCCAAGCGCCGCTTCAGGACATCTAACAGAAATTCCCGCTCTTCTTGATTGAGATCGAGTGCTTTCATGGGCTGCCTTTCGTTGTTGTCGCCAAACAATCTAAGGCCGATTCCTACGAATGCAAATGCCGGGTCTGCGAAGGCGCCCGGATTTCCATTTGGAATCCCCTGATACGGGAGTATCCTTATGGACCACCCCATTGAACCAGCTCCTCCACGAATCGTCCCCCTATCTGCAGCAGCATGCCTCCAACCCGGTGGATTGGCAGCCTTGGGGGGAATTGGCATTCGCCCAAGCCCGCAAGGAAAACAAACCCGTGTTTTTATCGATCGGCTATTCGACCTGCCACTGGTGTCACGTGATGGCGCGCGAATCGTTTTCCGATCCGGAAATTGCTGCGGTGATGAACGAGTGTTTCGTCAATGTCAAAGTGGACCGTGAAGAACGCCCGGATGTGGACCAGGTGTACATGGCCTTCGTGCAAGCCACCACCGGCTCCGGCGGATGGCCGATGAATGTCTGGCTCACCCCCGATTTGAAACCGATTTTCGGTGGCACCTACTTCCCGCCCGCTGACGCCATGGGACGTCCCGGGTTCAAGCGTGTGCTCGAACAACTCGCCTCCGCTTGGAAAAATGATGACCCGGGACTTCGTGCCCATGCCGGACAAATGACGGACCAACTCCGTGATCTAAACACCGGCGGGGGCAACCCAACCGATGAACTCCCGTCGGCCGATGTGATTCTAACAGCATTCGCGCGGATCTCCTCATCCTATGACACGACCTACGGCGGCTTCGGCCACGCCCCCAAGTTTCCACGCCCGGTGGTTTTCAACTTCCTCCACCACTTTGCTAGAATGCACGGCAGTCACTCCAAGACCGGAGCCAAGGCGCTGGCCATGAGTGCGGAAACCCTCCGGAAAATGGCCGACGGCGGCATCCATGACCATCTCGGAGGTGGTTTCCACCGCTACTCGGTCGATCGATTCTGGCACATCCCGCATTATGAGAAAATGCTCTATGACCAGGCCCAGTTGGTCACCGCGTGCCTGGATGCGGCCGCTCTAACAGGTGATGGCTCGTTCCACGAAACCGCGCGCGACATTCTTGGCTATGTCACCCGCCGCATGACGCGCCAAGGGGGCGGATATTTTTCCGCCGAGGACGCGGACAGCCTCAAATCCCCGGATGCCGACCACAAAACCGAAGGAGCTTTCTATGTCTGGAGCCAAGGGGAGATTGATCGTCTGTTAGGAGACAAGGCGCCGTTGTTCAATCATGTCTTCGGCGTCAAGCCCGATGGCAACGCTCCCGAGGGCAGCGATCCTCACGGTGATCTTGCCGGCACCAACACCCTCATCCGCCGCCACAGCGACGCGCAGGCTGCGGCAAAATTCGGCCTCACTCCCGATGCGGTGGCGCAGGATCTGAAGTGCGCCCGCAATCTCCTATTTGAAGCCCGCAACCGGCGCCCGCATCCCCATCTCGACGACAAGATCCTCACCGCATGGAACGGACTCATGATATCCGCCTTCGCCCGCGCCTCGCGCGACCTTGGCGATCCCGCCTATCTAACAAGCGCCGCGGGCGCGGCGGATTTCATCCGGACCCGCCTCTTCGATGCCGAACGCGGCGTGCTACTCCGCAGTTATCGCGACGGCCCATCGGGAATCGAGGGTTTCACCGCCGACTACGCCTTTCTGATCCAAGGGTTGCTGGATCTCTATCGGGCTGACTTCGACATCCGCTGGCTGCAATGGGCCGATGCCCTCCAGACCCGGCAGGACGAACTGTTTTGGGATGTGAAGGCGGGCGGATATTTCGCATCCAGCGGCAGGGACCCCAGCATCCTCATGCGGTCCAAGGAGTCCTATGATGGAGCGGAACCCTCCGAGAACTCGATCTCGGTCCTCAACCTCCTGCGCCTCGCCTCCATGCTTGACCAAGCGGAGCGTCGGGACAAGGCCATCCGCACCCTCCGGGCCTTCGCCTCGCAGATCGAACGCGCCTCACCATCGGTGCCGGTCATGCTCGTCGCGCTTGAAAGAGCCCGCTGCAAGCCCGCACAAATCGTCATCGCCGGCAATCCCGGAGCTGCGGACACGCAGGTGATGTTAGATATCGCCCGCGGCCGCGCACTCCCTCACCAGGTCGTGCTCCTGGCCGACGGCGGCCCGGGCCAGGAATATCTTGCGGCACACGCAGCCTTCTACCGCTTCCTCACCCCCATCGACGGCAAAGCCACCGCCTACGTTTGCGAAAACTTCGTCTGTCAACGCCCGAGTAACGATCCCGTGGAGTTTGAAAGAACCTATGATCCTTGCATTCCCAAAACTCGGGTTTAGTATGGTTTACCGTGAAAAAAGTTCTGATGTTATATCCGGAATTCCCGGATACGTTCTGGAGTTTCAAGCATGCACTCAAATTCGTGCGCAAGCGGGCGGCCTTGCCGCCACTCGGGTTGTTGACGGTGGCGGCAATGCTGCCGCAGGAATGGGAAAAGCGCCTGATTGACCTGAACGTCGACAAGCTGCGCGATGCGGACCTCGCGTGGGCGGATCTGGTGATGGTCAGCGGCATGATCGCCCAGCGGGATGCGGCGCACAGGCTGATCGCACGCTGCCGGACCGCAGGCAGCACGGTGCTCGCCGGCGGTCCCTTGTTTGCCAGTGAAACCGAAAACTTTCCGGAAGTGGATCATTTCATCCTCAATGAGGCGGAAGTGACCTTGCCAGAATTCCTGCGCGACTTCGCGGCCGGACGTGCGCGACGGATCTATCAAACCACGGATCGCCCCGAGCTGTTAGATACGCCGGTTCCCCTGTGGCGTCTGGCGGACCTGCGGCGCTACGGTTCGATGAGCCTGCAATATTCGCGCGGTTGCCCGTTCGATTGCGAGTTCTGCGACGTCACCGCGAAATTCGGCCACCGCAGCCGCACCAAGTCGCCCGCGCAGGTGATCGCCGAGCTCGACGCGCTAGCCGCGGCCGGTTGGCGCGGGCCGGTATTTTTCGTCGATGACAACTTCATCGGCAACAAGCACAAGTTGCGCGGGCAGTTGCTGCCGGCACTCGACGCCTGGCAGCGCGCGCACGGGCGCTGTTTCACCTTCTACACCGAGGCCTCGATCAATCTGGCCGACGACGAGGCGCTGACCCGCGAGATGGTCGCCGCGGGGTTCGATGCCGTGTTCATCGGCATCGAGACCCCGGAGGAGGCCGGGCTGGCGGAATGCAACAAACGCCAGAACCGCGGCCGCAACATGCTGGAAGACATCCGGCGCCTGCAACGTGCCGGCCTGGAAGTGCAGGGTGGTTTCATCGTAGGCTTCGATTGCGACAATCTAACCATATTCCGCAGCCAGCTCGAGTTCATCCAAAGCAGTGGCATCGTCACGGCAATGGTGGGAATGCTCACCGCGCTGCCCGGCACCAGGTTGTTCGCGCGGCTGAAGAGCGAGGGGCGTCTGTTAGGTTCTTCTAGCGGCAACAACAGCGACGGCACCACCAATTTCCTGCCACGCATGGACGGGCAGGCATTGCGCGAGGGTTACCGCAAACTGGTGGCGTCGATCTACGCGCCGCGCCCGTATTACCGGCGCGTGCGGACATTCCTGCGCGAGTTCCATCCGCCCAAAGTGCGCGCACATTTCGATCTCAAGGCCATAGCCGCCTTCAGTCGCTCCGCGGTGCGCCTCGGCTTGTTCGGGCGGGAGCGCTACCAATACTGGTGTCTGCTCGCATGGACCTTGTGTCGGCGTCCTCAGTTGCTGCCGATGGCCGTCAGGTTCGCCATCTATGGCCATCACTTCCGGCGTTGCGCCAGGGCGCTTGCGGATTAACAGAATGGCATTCCCCTGTGATGGATCGAAACGTGGAGCCGCAGCGGGGGCGCAGAGTGAATGAGGTGCGGCTTGTTCCCAATCAGGGGAATGGACGTCTCTTCCGTTTATCTGCATGGAGTGGTATGAGAAAGGGATAGACGAATAATTTACCCTCGCGCTTGCCGGAGAAACAGATCACCTGTTTGGCACCCACGGCGGCCGAGGCCTTGAGGTGGGGTTCATAGGTGGCCACCCGCGCGTCGTGATGTTCGAGGCGGTTGGCCGCCCAGCTGATGCCGCCGACCTCCACGCCTGCCGCGGTGGTCCCCTTCAGATAGGAAACTATGGCGGGCTTTTCAGATTGCTCCAGGGTCGGATCTGCGATACAAGACAGTTGCGACCTCGCAAGCAAGCAGGTGGCATTCACCTCCAATCCATCATGCCATGAAAACCAAGGACACGCGTAAAGAAAGCAAGAAGGCCCCCACCAAGACGGCCAAGGAAAAGAAACTCGCGAAGTTGGAAAAGAAAAAGAACAAGTGAACAGAAAACCTCATGGAGCCGTGAGCGGTCTGCCATTGTCGCGCGGCCCCAGGTTTTCGAGGAATGGCACGGCGCGCACCGCCCATTGGGCGGGGGTGGGGAAGCCGCCCGCGCCTTCGCCGAAGCTGCGGCGCAGCATGTCGGTATCGATGATTCCGGGATTGAGCGGCACGGCGGCCAAGCCTGGAGGGAGGTCTTGGGCGAGCGCGCGGGTGAGCCCCTCGACGGCCCATTTGCTCGCGCAATAGGGGGCCACGTCGGGAGCGGTCGAGCGCCCCCAACCGGATGATAGATTCACGATGACACCGCAGCCGCGTGCAATCATCGCGGGAAGAAACGCCGTGCAAACATGGTGGATGCCCTTGATGTTGATATCGACGAGACGGGAGAACTCATCGGCGGGCACCTGCCAGAGCGGGGCGTTGTGGTTGACCACCGCGGCATTGTTGATCAGGAGATCGGGTGCGCCGGACGCCTTGAGCGTGGCGGTGGCGAACGCGGCCACGGCTGCTGGATCGCTGACATCGCAGCACAGAATGCGATGATGGCCACCGAGTTCCTTGTCAAGCGCGGCCACGGCCGATTCATTGGTGCCGCAGCCGGCGACGGTCCAGCCACGGCGGGCGAATTCGCGGGCCATTGCCAGTCCGAGGCCGCGGGTGCATCCGGTGATGACAACGGATTTTTTCATGGTGAGGAATGGTGTTGGATGTTTTACGGTACGGGGCCGGCCGGTGAAGTCCGCAGGTTGTGAGCATTGTCGGCAGCAATACCAAAGGACAACTATCGCATCGAGACGGATTGTTGAAATCTTTTTTGTGCATTACTTCCGCTCGAAATCCTCGATTCACCGGTTCAGGTTCGTGTCCTTTCTATTCTGTTTCAAGCACGTCGTGACCCTGATGGTGATGGTCATCTGGGCTGGCATCATTTTCAACGACCATTATGATCTGGCGGTTCTTGGGCTGGGATTGTTAGCACTTCCCATGGTGATGGTCATTATGGAGTGGTTGCTTTCCACGCACACGAATTGCCCGCTATGCCTGACATCCGTCATGGCCAGCCGGTCTTGTGCAAAACACCGGCATGCCCGGACGGTCTTGGGCAGCCATCGCCTGCGAGTGGCATTGGCGGTTCTCTTCAGGAATTCCTTTTGCTGCCCCTATTGCAACGAATCCACCGAATTGACCGTGCGACCGAACGCGCCCACGGGGAAGTGGCGGTAATGAGCAGATAGTATTTCCTTGCTAGTCTCCAATCGGAAATGTTACCCCGAGTCCCTTGAACCAAATAGATGGTGTTTCCAACGGGATGGGGTGCGACTCGTGGATTGAGGGTGCCGTTGAGGAACCGCGCCCGGCCACCGCGCCAGGGGAAATTCCGCCCACGGGCACGATGACGGATTTGTTGGAGATCCAGCGGAATCTGGCGATCAAGTTATTGCGCTGCAAGGACCTGCCGGAATGTCTTGAGGTGCTTCTGGCCGCAGCCATGCGTCTGCCGGGCGTGGATTGTGGCGGGACTTACCTGTGTGATGAAACGACCGGTGGTTTGCGTTTGATATCTCATCACGGACTGTCGGATGACTTTCTGCGAGAAGCCAGGCATCATCCGGCGGATTCGCCTCAAAACCGCCTGGTGCGGGCGGGTTCGCTGGTGTACGGCCTGGGATCGGAACTGCCACCATCCATCTCCGAGTGTCTTGCCCTCGAGGGTCTCGAGATGCTCGCGGTCTTGCCGCTGAAGGCTTACGGCAAGGTGGTGGGTTCGCTCAACGCCTCCTCGCATGATGATTCACGCATCCATCCGGAAACCCGGGTGGTGCTGGAAAGCATGATCGCCTTGGCTGAGGGAACCCTCGAATTGATCAAGGAGCGCTCGGCCCGCCTGAACGCCGAGCAGGCGGAGGCGGAAATCTCCCATTACGCCGCCGAATTGAGCGCCATCAACACGGCTTTGAGCAAATCCGAGGAAAAATACCGCAACCTCCACGAAAGCATGATGGACGCCTATGCGAAAGTGGAAATGGACGGGCGCATCATCGAATCTAACATAATCTATCAGCAGATGCTCGGCTACACGCCGGATGAATTGAGCCGCATGTCCTACGTGCAATTCACGCCGGAATCCTGGCATGCCATGGAAGCGCGCCTGGTGGAGGAACAGATTATCAAGCGAGGTTTCTCGGATATTTACGAGAAGGAATACATTCGCCGCGACGGGACCCTGATACCGGTGGAATTGCGCACCTTTTTGATTCGCGATGAGGACGGGACCCCATCCGCGATGTGGGCGATCATCCGGGATATTTCCCAACGCAGGAAGACCGAACAGACCATCCGCACGTGGAACCAGGATCTCGAGCGTCTCGTCGGCGAACGCACCACGGAACTGCGGCGCAGCGAAGACCGCTACCGCCAACTGGCCGAGGCGACCTTTGAAGGCATTGGGTTCAGTGAAAATGGCATCGTGACAGACGGCAATCCCCAAATGTCCAGGATGCTGGGTTATGAGGCGCATGAATTGATCGGGCGTCCGGTGATGGATTTCATCGCACCCGAGTCACAGTCACAGGTATCAGAACTCATGCGCACTGACTACCAAGGCGCCTATGAGATCCGATTGCTGTGCAAGAACGGCAGCATCGTCCCTGTGGATGCCCGCGCATCCATCCGACACGCGGATGGCAGGAAAATCCGGGTGGTTGCATTTCGGGATCTAACCCAATCCAAGCAGGTGGCCGCTCAAATCAAAGCCCAGCAAGCGGAACTCGATCAAGCCCAGCGCATGGCCCTGATCAGCGAAATCGCCGCCGGTATCATTCATCAAATTGGACAACCGCTCAGCGCCATCGCCACCAACATCGCGACCACCATTGCCCGCTTGGAAGCTTGTGAACTGCGACGCTGCAACTCCTTGGAAATTGCCAACGATATCAAGGCGGATGTGACGCGCATGCGGGACATCGTGGTCCATTTCCGTTCCCTGGCCAACCCTGAGAAACCCGCCCGGTCCTTGCTCGATTTCAATGAGTTGGTGGCGGAGGTGCTACCCTTGTTGCAACGTGAAGCCGATCATCACCAAGTGCGCATTGATTTGGACCTGCATCCGCAACTGCCACCCGTCAAGGCCGACGCGGTGCAGATGAAACAGGTGATGTTCAATCTGGTTTACAACGCATTCGAAGCCTGTGCCGCCTGTCCGCCCATGCGTAGAGTGGTGCGCATCTCCACCCGATCACATGATTCGCAGATCGAGTTAACCGTGCGGGATGCGGGCACCGGGATGGCCCCGGAGGTCATCGAGCGCCTGTTCTCCCCGTTCTTCACCACCAAACAGGAGGGGCAGGGGATCGGCCTGCGCCTTTCCAGGACCCTCATCAGCGCCCATCAAGGCTCGATCAATGGCCATAACAACCCGGATGGCTTCGGCGCCTCATTCATGGTCCGACTGCCCTGCGATCCTTCCAAAGTCTATACCAAGGTATAACTCCAGTGTGCCTCAATTTCCTGATAGGATGTCTCCCGTGATTCTTTCTCACCCCCCTCTGTGCCTGGTCGGCTCCGCTGTTGTCGGATGTCCGTGGCCTGTCCCATCATCTTGCAACGGAATTTCCACTGCGGAGGTGGCGTTATGATGGACTACGATCATCAGGTGGTGGTCTTGGATGATGATCACTCCCACCTCACCGGCTTGGGGAGATTGCTCACCACCAAAGGATTCCGCGTGCGCTTGCATGCGGAGGCGGATGGCTTCTTCCACGCGGGTATGCCGGCGGTTCCCGCATGCCTGTTGTTGGACAACCAACTCAGTGACACCATGTCGGGCGTCCAGGTGCATGCGGAAGTGCAGCGCCGCGGCTGGAACCTGCCCACGATTTTTCTAACAGCACACTGGAACGTCCAGTCGGTCGTCAACGCCATCCGCGCTGGCGCGGATGCCTTTCTAACCAAACCCTACGATCCCGACGAGTTGCTCAAAGCCGTCGGGCAGGCACTCAAACGCTCCCAAGCCTTCCACCAAAACGGCCAGGTGTCGGCCGCTGAAGCCAAGACCCGCGTGGCCTCCCTGACCACCCGCGAACGCGAAATCGTGCGCAGGGTCGTGGCCGGCAAACTCAACAAGGAAATCGCCGATCAACTCGACCTCGCGCTGGTCACCGTGAAAGTCCACCGCGGTCGCGCCATGCGCAAACTCGGTGCCGGAAATCCGGCGGAATTGGCCCGTATCGCCTTCCTCGCCAACCTGTGTCCGTAGGCGGCGGCTAGGGATCTGCGTTTTTATATACCAAGGTGCAACTTACGCTTCGCGGGCATTGTCGATAGACATCCAGTGCGTGGTGGCTTTCAGTTTCGGCTCCGCGACTTCCGTTAGATACCGTCCTCAATTTCTTGTCCTGTGACCACTGTGATGCAGTTTGTTCAAATCATGATTCTGGCCGTTGCCGTCATTCTGTTGGCGCGGCAGTTTTCCAGTTGATGGCGCTTCCCTGTTGCGGAAGCCTGCTGAAATCCCGCCGTTCTAAATTTAAAATTTTCCTCCGAATCTCCCCCAAAAACTGGAATAAACCGCCGGATGGTGTGGCTCCACAGCCACCGCAAGCAAATCCCCCCAAACAGGCCATCCGGCAACTCTCCACCCTCTGATGCAGGGTCCTTTTTTATTGGACTGCGGGGGGGGCTTCTACGCGATCACGTGTGAAAATTGCATATATTCATGCATTTTTTGCTTGTCTTGATGGACCTGAAGTCTTAAAGGTCCGCCGAAGTTTCGTAAATTGCGCTGGTTTTCTGCTGCTTGATTGCATGAACCAGGGCGCCCCCCTCCCCCTCATATCCAGTACCCTATGAATCCTCTATTCATACGTCTTGTACGTACCGTTACTCGTACATTTGTCGGACTCTTGCTCGCGGTGGCACCTATGGCCTCAGCACTTCCTCCGGTTCGGCAGACCTTCTTCGTTCCTTTCCCGGAAGCGGATCTCCAAACGTCACTCAAGGCCATTGACACCACCGGAACCACGGTCGGCAACCAGATCAAATTGAGCTGGGCCCCAAAGTCCGGCCAGGGGCCGGCTAAAATAAGCTATGATGGCA
>CAYWLC010000051.1:0-18919 GCA_964458895.1 uncultured Luteolibacter sp.
GCATGGTCTTCCAGAAATACAACCCCTTCGCCAAATCCATCTACGACAATGTGGTCTATGGCCTGCGCATCGCCGGAACCCACAAGCGCGCCAACCTCGACGCCGCCGCGGAATCCGCCCTGCGCAGCGCCGCCCTGTGGGATGAGGTGAAGGACCGCCTGCACACCAGCGCCCTCGGACTCTCCGGCGGCCAGCAGCAGCGGCTCTGCATCGCCCGCGCCATCGCCAACGAGCCGGACATCCTGCTCATGGACGAACCCTGCGCCGCACTCGACCCGCTGGCCACGCTCAAGATCGAGGAACTTATGATGGAACTGAAGAAAAAATTCACCATCGTCATCGTCACCCACAACATGGCACAGGCCACACGCTGCTCGGACCGCACCGCCTTCATGTATCTCGGCAACCTCATCGAATACGGCGACACCCTTCAGATTTTCGAAAAACCCAATGACCCGCAAACCGAAGCCTATATCACTGGTGCCTTCGGTTGAACTTTTCTTCTTCCCATGACGGAACTAACAGAACGATCCATGCCTGACCCGTCCGCCACTGCCATGGTGGAGGTGCGCGAACTGTGCTTCAGTTATGGCTCCACCCAGACCCTGAAGGACATCACCATCGACCTGATGCCCAACGAGGTGACCGCCTTCATCGGCCCCTCCGGATGTGGAAAATCCACCCTGCTGCGCTGCATCAACCGCATGAACGACGAAATCCCCGGCACCCACATCACCCGCGGAGGCATCCACGTTGAAGGCATTGATATCCATCACCCGTCAGTTGATGTGGTCAAGCTGCGCCGCGACGTGGGCATGGTCTTTCAAAAATCCAACCCCTTTCCCCGCAGCATTTTTGAAAACGTCGCCTTCGGCCTGCGCATGCGCGGCGAACGCGACAAATCAGTCATCCGCCAGACCGTTGAGGAAAGCCTCGTGGCCGCCGCCCTCTGGGACGAGGTCAAGGACCGCCTCCAGGAGTCCGCCCTCGGACTCTCCGGCGGCCAGCAACAACGCCTCTGCATCGCCCGCACCATCGCCGTGAAACCGCTCGTCGTGCTGATGGACGAACCGTGCAGCGCCTTGGACCCCATCGCCACCGCCAAAGTCGAGGAGTTGATCTGGAACCTGAAACGCGACTACACCTTCGTGATCGTCACCCACAACATGCAGCAAGCCTCCCGCGTTTCCGACCGCACCGCCTTCTTCTATTTGGGCGAATTGGTTGAATTCTCCGAAACCCGACGCATGTTCTCCAATCCTCGCCTCAAACAAACCGAAGATTATATCAGTGGCCGATTCGGATAGAGTTTCAAGTTTCAAGTTTCAAGACCGCGCGCCCCGCCTCCAATATTCAATATCCAATATCCAATATTCAATTCCCATGAACCCGTCCGCCCACATCTTCCAGGAATTCGACAACGCCATGAACAGCCTCAAAAGCAATGTCCTGCTCATGGCCAGCCTGACACGGCAGAATCTGGAGCGCTCCATGCAGGCACTCCTCAATCGCGACATCGACCTCGCACGCACCGTGATCGGCGACGACACGGAAGTGGATGAACTCGAGGTCAAGATCGATCACCTCGGCATGGATGTTCTTGTCAGATTCCATCCGGTCGCCTCCGACATGCGCCAGGTGATCGTCTCAATCAAGATGGCCCACAACCTCGAGCGGATCTCCGACCACGCGGTCAACATCGCCAAACGCGCCAAAAAACTCTGCAAGGTCTCCGATCCAATGGAGGCCGCCATCGTGGAACCGCTCTACTCGATGGCTGAAAAACTCCTGCGCGATGCCCTGCTCTCCTACACCGATGGCAACACCAACCTCGGCGAAAGCCTGAAAACCGGCGACACCGATCTGGACAAGGCGCACAAGGAGGTCTTCGCCCTCCTGAGCGGACGCCTCGAAAACGCCGGCAGCCAGGCCGAAAACCTCCTCCACCTGATCTTTGTCGCCCGCTCGCTGGAACGCATCGGCGACCTCGCCGTCAACATTGGCGAAGACTCGGTCTTCATGAACGAAGCCCGCGACATCCGCCACGAACACCGCAAAAATCCCGGCGACGCCACCGCGACACCGTAGTCCAAGCCTGCCCCCCGCCACCATTCTAACACAATGTGCCTGCGGGTTTTTCGGTGCTCATGGATCGCGGGCCGGCCTTGAGGAAGTGCGGGTGCCCGCCGCTGCGGGATCAGGCGTCGTAGTTCCCGTATTTCTTCACGCAATCGATGATGAACTGGTAGGTGCTCCATGACACCTGCGGGGGCACGGAGTGGTCGGAGTGATAAGCGTATCCCTTGGTTGCCTTGCCGGCGGCAAACTTTGACACGATCTCCTGCTCGATGAGGTCGCGGTCGTTGGTGATCATGAGCATGACGTCGATGTTTCCGAAGAGGGAGAGGCGGTCCCCGCAGCGCGGGCCCAGGTCACGGACGTCCATGTCGGCCTTGGTCTCCAATGGCTGCAGGCAGTCAAACCCGGCCTCGATGTAGAGGTCGATCACGCCGTTGACGTTTCCGTCGGTGTGATAGATGAGTTTCATCCCGTTGGAATGCGCCCAATCCGCAAGCCGCTTGTGCTGCGGCCAGAAGAGCTCCCGATACATCGCCGGCGAGCACATCGTGGAGGTCTTGAAGGCCATGTCCCCGTAAATCCAGAGCCCGTCGGGCCGGATGCCCGCCGCGAGCGCCGCATCGAAGTTCTGCAGCGTGGCATCGGTGAATGTCTCGGCCACGTCCACCAGCCACTCCGGATCCTCGACCATCGCCATGAGCGCGATCTCATCGCCGATCAGGCTGCGGGTTTCCTCGAAGGACTCGACCCCCGTGAAATGGGTCCACTTCCCGGCCGCCCGGCCCGCCTGGAAGGCATCCGAGGTCGTCTTCAGGTTGAGCTGCATCGCGTTTTTCAGCAGCGCCGGCTTGAAGGTTTTCTCCCAGGCCTCACGCGAATCGCACTCGAACCCGAGGTGCTCGGGCGTGCCGCTCTTGTTCTTCCAATAGCGGACCCGCTTGCCCTGCCCATCAAGAACCACCTTCGTCTCCGCATCCTCCGAAAGAATCTTCTCAGTGCCCGGAAATACGTCGGGCCAGCACCAGCAGATGTCGTGAAAGTCGCTCTCCAGAAGTTCGAGCACGGTGGACCTGTCCCCACTCAAGCCTTCGCCCTGCCACCGGGTGATGGTCTCCGGCCAGAAAGATTCGTGGCGGGGAATGCGGTCGTGGTCCTGGCGTTTCATCATGCGGTTGACGCGTTCGCAGCTGGTCAGTGGTTTCATAGGTTTTGGTTTAAACAAAGGTGTGAGGTGGACCCCAAGATCCGGCCACGCAGTGGCCGAAATAAGCTATGACCTCGGGGTGTGGAGGAAGGGGTAAAGTTTCATGGGGATGTTGTCAAGACGGCGGTTTTGGGTGCCACAGTTAGGCGGGGTGCCGGGCGGCGGCGGGGACGGCGAGAATGGGCCGTCGCCGAGCTCGTCGGAGCCGGGACCGTCCGCCGCCCGGCCGGGGGCGACGGCGTTTCAGGCGGCAGCCGTGAGGAGTTCATAAACGCGGGTTGGTGTTAGATTGCCCTGATGCTGGTGCGGGCGCCAGTTGTTGTAGTGATCGAACCAGTGTGCCAGCTCCCCGCGCAGAGGCCCGTGTGACCATGGAGATAGACGCATTCGTATTTCACGCTGCGCCACAGCCGCTCGATGAAAACATTGTCCATCCAGCGGCCCCGCCCATCCATGCTGATTCTCACACCCAGGCTCTCAAGCCGCCCGATCCACTCCGCGCCGGTGAACTGGCTGCCCTGGTCGGTGTTGAAGATTTCGGGAACCCGCCCGGTCGTTTCCAACGCCCGATTCAAAGCCTCAAGGCAAAGGCCTGCGTCCATCGTGTTAGACAGAGCCAATCCCAGCACCTTGCGGCTGTACCAGTCCATCACCGCGCACAGGTAGGCGTGACCGCGATCCATTGGCACGTAGGTGATGTCGGCACACCACGCCTGGTCCGGACGCGTGATGGCCAGATTTCGCAGTAAATACGGGTATTTGCGGTGCCCGTCGTCTGGAATGCTCGTGCGCGGTCGGCAGTAAATGGTCTGCTGCCCCATTTCTTCACGTAGCCGTTTGAGCCGCTTGCGGTTGATCCTGATGCCGTAATCGCGCTCCAGCACAGTCACGAGCTTCCGGAGGCCAAGACATGGGTCCTTCATGTAGATCTCATCTAGCAAACGCTTGATGAGAATGTCCTGTGGATCCTCCCTGACCGGTTTGTGATCCACCGTGGAGCGGGCCACGCCGAGCAGTTCGCATTGTCTTCTCATGCTGATTTTCGGGTTGTCTTTCCGCACCATCCCGGCCCGTTCCCTCACAGGCCGAGTTGTTTGGACTTTTTTGCCAACCAGTCCAATTCCACGGCCTGCTGGCCGATCTTGGCGTGTAACTTCTCGCGCTCGCGCTCGAACTCCTCGGTCCCGCTTTTGGCCGCCTTCGGGTCGAAAACCGTGGCGGCATTGGCCGCCATGATCTTTTTCCACTCCGAAACCTGAACCGGATGGATTGCGTATTCGCCTGCGATTTCCTGGATGGTCTTGTCGCCCTTGAGGGCCTCCAAGGCCACGCGGGCCTTGAACTCTGGATCGTGTCTTCTGCGTTTTCTTTTCATTGTCGTGTGTGTTGTGGTTGGGGTTACACCCCTCCCGCCCACACCTCAATCATAGCTTAGCCTCTGGCCCGGTTTTCGGGGTCCACCTCTCTAGTCCATTTTGAGAGCCGCAAAGAGGCGCAAAAACCCGCAAAAATGAATGAGGATATTTTCGAGTTTTGTGCCTTTTTGCGGCTAAAAAATCCACAGCCCCACATGCTGACAGACGAACAACCGGGACGATTGTGTTCCGAACTGCGCGCTATGTGGCTGTCTGGAAAAAGGGGGGCGCACGCATCTTGCGTGCAACCTTGCGCATCCTGCGCAAGGTTTCGTGCCACTGAGGAGCCGCAGCGCTGCCTCTTGATTGGGAGGTAATGAATCCGCACATGAAAAGCTTGGTAATCCGCCCATGTTCGATCATTCACGTTCCATTCTCGCGGACCGCCCGCAGGTCGGTCCTTACCAAATACCCGGACCGCCCGGAGATGTTCTACCTTTGCGCAATATTCAGACCACCTCTTATGGAACCGCATACCGAACAAGCACCGACAATGATGGAACAAGTGAAGCCGGCATGGGCCGGAAGCAAAGTGACTTCAGTATAATGTTAGATTCATGGTTTTTCCGGGATAAATTCCATGTGCTTGAGATCAATAGAATCACCACCAGTCAAAAAGGATGGACGAAATTTCAAGGATGCGTTTGTCTATTTAGCCTATTTGTGAGCGCGCGCAGCCGTTGCAGCAGCGGCGGGTGGGAATAGTCCAGCCACACGCGCAGGACGGCGGGGGTGGGGTGAGACAGGTGGTCGGAGGTCATTTTTTTCAGGGCGGACGCGAGCGGTGCGGGGTCGCCGGTGGCTTGTGCGGCGTAGGCATCCGCCTCGAACTCGTGGCGGCGGGACCACGCGTTCATCAGCACGTCGAGTAATTTGTTGACCGGATCCAGCAGGATGAAAAACAAAACGAGTCCGACGTGCGGGGAGATGGTTTTCACGGCGAAGGCGTCGAAGAGCAGGCGGGAGAAGCGGCCGTCCGGATCCGTGGCCATGCCTAACAGAAAAAAGACCGCGGCGGTCTGGAGCATGCCGGCGGCGAGGCGTTGTGTGATGTGGCCGCAGCGGAAGTGGCCGATCTCATGGGCGAGCACACCTAACAACTCTGGGGTGCTGCTTTTTTCCATCAGGGTGTCGAAGAGCGCGATTTTTTTCCGTTTGCCGAAGCCGGTGAAGAACGCGTTGGCTTTGGTCGAGCGTTTTGAGCCGTCCATGACGAACACGCCGTCGAGGGGGAAGCCGCAACGGTCGCCGAGGGCTTCGATCGCCTGTTTCAAGGGGCCATCCGGCATGGGGGTGAATTTGTTGAAGAGCGGCATGATGAGCGAGGGGGCCAGCCATGCGAGCAGCAGTTGGAAGGCGGTGAGCACGGCCCAGGCCCAAAGCCATGCGTGGGAGACGTTATGGAAAAGCCACAGCACCGCGGCCGCGAGCGGCAGGCCGATCACAGCTGCTAACAGAAGCCCCTTGGCGCGGTCCATGATGAAGGTGGCGGGGGTGATGCGGTTGAAACCGAAGTTGCGTTCGATGACGAAGGTTTCATAAATTGAAAACGGCAGGGATAGCAGGGACTGGCCGAGAAAAATGGCTGATAGATAAACCAGACCGGCCGGGACGTCGGATGCGGCGAACGAGCGGGCCGTACCATCGAGCCAGCCGAAGCCACCAATGGTCCAGAAGGCGAGCAGCACGCCGAGCGACACGGATGATTGCAGGATGTCGAAGCGGGCGTTGGTTGTCAGATAGAGGCGGGAGTGATCGAGTTTGGCGGCGTCCATCACGTCGGAAAGTTCCGGCGGCACCTCCTGCGGGAAGGCTTTCAGGTTGAGCAGCGTGGCGATGAAATCCAGTTTCCAAAGCGCGAAAACCGACACCAATATGATCACCGTCAGGAAATTCCAATCGCTCATCACGGCCATCATGCATGGGAAGCGGCGCGCGGCAAGCCCCCTATGGGTCTGGAGAATTTCAGCCGCAAAAAGGCGCAAAATGGGCGCAAAACAATGAGGTTCTTGGTGAATTTCAGTGGGAATTCCTGTAAGAAAGCCCGTGGATCCTGAGATGACCGGCTCTAACATTTTTTGCCCGAGGTGTCCATGAACGGAGCGCGGAGCAAGGTGGCGCGCTACCGCCGGGAGCGCAGACAGTGCGGGGCGCAAGGACGACGCGGGTCGGAACGACTGCCACCTGGATTTCACCACCACAGCTCCCAGGCATGCGCTCCCGGCGGGAGCGCGCCACCTTCGTTCCCGGCCTCTTCATTGCTTGAAGGAAAAGGCCACCGGAATTCACGAAGAGCCTGTTTTTTGCGCCTTTTTGCAGCCAAATATTCCATTTGCAGATCATGGTGCCGACAGATGTTTTGAGAATGTTTTGGGGATTGAACGGGGCGCATCCACGGCTTAGGCTTTCCGGCAGCGCATGTTGAAAACCACGTTTTTGGGCGGATTGTCGTCGGCAGCATTGCTTGCGGCGGGGGAGGTTTGTGCCAAAGACCCGCCCGCACCCGCGCTGGCGAATACCGCCGCGCCCGCCGAATCAACGACCGCCCGCGGGGCTTCGGAGGGGGCGATCAGCACCCGCCGGGACGCCCGCACCATCACCCTTAAAATCCCGGCACCGCGTGGAATGATCGTGGATCGGGAGGGCCAGCCGTTTGCCCAGAACCAGGTGGTCTATCAGGTGGCTCTCCAGTTTCCGCAATTTGAAAAGGCGGACCGCGACTACGTGGTCCATTGGGGGCGTACCCGCTTGGAAACCCTGCGGATCCTCACCCAATGCCCGGTGCCCAAAACCGATGAGGAATTGTATGATCACTACCGCAACCGCCGCTGGCTGCCCTTGCTGGTGACCGGGCAGATCGATGAAAAAGAGGCGCGGACGCTGGAATCCAAACTTTCCTCCGGCTTGGTGCTCACCCCGATCTACCGCCGGTTCTATCCAGACGGCGAGATAGCCGCCCATGTCATTGGATACTCAGGCAGCGTCGGGAAACTGCCGACCGGCCCCATCAATTTCAACGAACCCCTGTGGGAGGAATCCGAAGGCCGCGCCGGCCTGGAAAAAATCTACAACACCCAGCTCACCGGCGAACCGGGTATGAAAAAACTGTTGTTCGATGAGAACGGCAACAAGTTGTTAGAAGAGCAGGTCAAACGGCCCCGGCCCGGCGGCACGGTTGTCACCACGCTCGACCACAAGTGGCAGCTCCTTGCGGAGAAAACCCTGCGCAATGGTTGCCGACGCGGAGCGTTTGTGGTGGTGGATGTGATCACGGGCGAGGTGCTGGTGATGGCATCCCGTCCGTCCTTCGACCTGAATATGTTCATCCCGGGCATCAGCGATGCCGAATTCCAAAAGCTCGGCGATGATCCATCCCAACCGCTGTTCGGGCGGGCCTTCCAATCGTGTTATCCGCCCGCATCCTCGTTCAAGCCCATCGTCGCGCTCGCCGCGCTCAACAACGGCACCGTGACGGAGAACTCGACCATTGACTGCCCGGCCGCCATCACCATCGGTCGCACCGTGTTCAACAACTGGAACCCCAACCCCGAAGGTGAACTCACCGTGACGCGCGCGCTGGCCCGCTCGTGCAACACCTGGTTCTATCAGGTCGGCATCAAGGTAGGGCCCACCACCTTCCTCAACCTGGCACGGCGCCTCGGCTTCGGCGACCGCACCGGCCTGCCATTGATCGGAGAAACCCCGGGCCTGGTGCCTAACGACGAATGGATGCTGGTTCACGAAAAACGCCGCATCCTCGACGGCGACACCGCCAATCTATCCATCGGCCAGGGCACATTGTTAGCCTCGCCGCTGCAAGTGGCGCAGGCCATGGCTGGCATCGCCAACGGCGGTGCGCTGCCGAAACTCCAGCTCATCCGCCAGATCCAGGACACGCGCGGACGGGTGACCGTGGCTCCCATCCCCGAAAAGAAAAACTGGTTAGGGGTGGACCCCAAAGCCGTCGAGATCGTACACCAGGGCATGTCGGATGTGGTCAACTCCGGGGGCGGCACCGGCAGCAGCGCGGCGCTCAGTTTCACCACGTTGTGCGGGAAAACCGGCACCGCCCAGTGGGGGCCCCCGTCGAAGAACCAGCGCCTGGCGTGGTTTGCGGGATTCCTGCCGCATGACAACCCGCGTTATGCCTTTGCGGTGTTATATGAAGGCCGCCCGGGCGAGACCGTTTCCGGCGGGCGCATGTCCGCACCGATGGTCAGCAAGTTTTTCGAGGGCATCAAGGATGACATCAAGGAAACCATCGCTCCGCCCAAGAAGGCGCTCGTGGTGGTCGATGAAAACAAGAAGGGCGGCGCGGATTCTAACAAAACCGAAGGTGCCGAACCGCCGCTGAAGGCCATCCCGGTGGATCCCATGGACCCCGAACTGGACCCTGAACCCAAGGCGCAAGCATCCAAAGCCAAACCCGCCCGTGCCATCCCGGTGCAGGATGATGAAGTGATGGACGGCAACGTCGAGGAGCCGTGATCGGGCACTGCCTTACGTCGCGTCGGCGATGGATGTCACCGGCTTTTCGACGTGATCAAGGTGGCCAGGCTGCGCGGAGTGGCCAGGTTGGCCGGAGTCAGATCCGCAGTCTCGAGTTCCACACCGTATTCATCCGCCACCGCCATGACCAGACGCGCCACCACCGAGGCATTCAGCCCGGCGCCCACCAGGTCCCCGTCTTCAGGGAAATCCCAGTCCAAATCCAGCAATCCCTCACCATTCAACCAGTCGATCAAATCCGTGGGGCTGGGTGACAAATGTTCGGATGTTTCCATGCGCGGAAAAATGGGATGCACCCCCCCGGTTCATCAAGTGGAAATTTTCTCTCCTTAAAACTCCACGACTTCCCCGAGCACTGCGACCTCCACCGGGTTGGGATGGCGTGGTTGCAGGGCGGCGCGCAGGGCCTCGGCCTTGTCGGGTTCGCCGTGGACGAGCCAGACGCGGTTCTTGGGGCCGGTGGTGCGGTCGAAATAGTCTAACAACTCGGAGTGGTCGGCATGGCCCGAGAACGAATCGATGCTTTCGATTTTGGCGCGTACCTTGTAGCGCCCGCCGAGAATGGGGACTTCCTTTTCGCCGTCACAGATACGGCGTCCGAGAGTGTTTTCCGCACAGAAGCCGACAAAGAGGATGGTGGTTTTGGGATCGCCTATGTTGTTCTTGAGGTGGTGAAGGATGCGCCCGGCCTCGCACATGCCGGAGGCGGAGATGATGATGACCACGCCCTCGAGGTCGTTGAGTCCGCGTGAACCGATGACGGATCGGACCAGCGTGAGGTTCTCAAATCCAAACGGGTTTTCTTTCTCAAAGAGCGATTGATAGACCTCGTCGTTGAAGGCGTCCGGGTGGAGCCGATAGATTTCGGTGGCGCTCACGGCCAGCGGGCTGTCCACATAGACCGGGATGTCGGGTATCGCGCTGCGTTCGAACAATTCGTGCAGCACGTAGAGTATCTGCTGGGTGCGCTCCACGGCGAAGGCGGGGATGAGGATCTTGCCACCGCGCCGCAGCGCCTGGCGGATGACCTCACCGAAATGATCACCCACGCCCGGAGGAGCCTCGTGCTCGCGCCCGCCGTAGGTGCTTTCCATCAGCAGGAAATCCACATCCCTGACCGCCACCGGATCCCGCAGGACCTCGTTGTGGCCGCGCCCCACATCGCCGGAAAACAGGAACCTTTTCTTGCGGCCGTCCGCATGGTCGTCGATTTCTAACAAAACCTGCGCGCTGCCGAGGATGTGGCCGGCATCGATGAAGGTGACGGTCACGCCGTCGCAGACCTGCATCGGTCGGTCATAGGTGATGGTCACGAACTGGCGCAGGCAGTGTTCGGCATCCTGTTCGGTGTAGAGCGCGGTGACGTCGGGGAGGCCCTCCCTGCGGCGGTGTTTGTTTAGCCATTCGATGTCGCTTTTCTGGATGCGCGCGGAATCGGCGAGCATGATCTGGCAGAGGTCGCGGGTGGCATGGGTGGAGTGGATGTTGCCCGTGAAGCCGTGGCGCGCGAGGTTGGGCAGGTTGCCGCTGTGGTCGATGTGGGCGTGGGACAGGATCACCGCGTCGATGGACTTGGGATCAAAGTGCGGAAAGCAGCAGTTGACCTCGTAGGCATGGCTGCGCGATCCCTGATAGAGACCGCAATCTAACAATATCCTCTTACCATTGACATCCAGGAGGTGTTGCGAACCGGTGGTGGTGCCGGCGGCACCGCAGAAGGTGAGTTTCATGGTTTGGTGTGATGTTCTATCAAAACTAGTGAAAGGAACCGCAGATGGACGCGGATTTACGCAGATGAAGAGACTGGTGATTCAGCCATTCAAATGATTGATCCGCGTCCATCAGCGTCCATCTGCGGTTGAAAAATCTTCATTTTTGTGAGAGCAGAGTTGTCGTGAGAAGACCAGGGAATCGCGCCCGCTTGCTTCGTATTGTTGGCGGCGGCGCTGCGGCAGGGCGTCCACCGTGGCGGGAGTGTAGCCGAGTTTTCCGGAAAAGAAATCCGCGGCGCGGTTGCTCAGCGCGAACACGCGCGGAATGCCACGCCCGCTGGCGATGGCTTCCGCATGGCGCACCAGTTCGATGCCGTAACCACGCCCCTCGTGCGCGTGCTTCACATACAGGCAGGCCACCTCCGCGCACGCCTCCGCCGGATACTCGTGCAGCGCCACGCAACCAACCACGTTGTCATCGATGGTCATCACATGAAAATCCCCGAGGTGCGACTGGATGTCCTCGTAGGTGCGCTCCACCAGTTTGGTGCGGCGCACCGAGCGGCCGATCATTCCTAACAATTCCGGGATATCCTCCTCGCGCAGCGGGCGGATCATGCGGTAACTGTCGGCGTGGATCATGGTGCCCACCCCTTCGTTGGAAAACAATTCGTCCACCAGCACGCCCTGGCGGCGGCCGTTGAGCACGTGGACGCGCGGCACGCCCCGGGCGCAGGCATCCGCCGCCGCGTGCAACAACGCGGACCCCGTGGCATTGGTGCGGGATGCCAGCGACCCCGCATCCGCGGCGCGGATCGCATGGGCGGGCGCGCCGTCGATCAGGATGGCCTCCTCTAACAATGTGATGATCTTGGCCACGCCGATCCCCCGGGCGAAAGCGACCACCGGCGCGTCCAGCGGGCCGGTGGCAGAGGCGTCCACCACGGCGGACTGCCCGCGGGCGAGGATGTCCAGGGTTTCCCTAACAGAATTTGGATCCGTGATCGGGCGGGTGACCCTGGCGGCCATGATTTCGCACTCGAGGGTCCAATCGTAGAGATCCTTGAGGTCGCCGCCCAGCACGCCGAGCACGAGTTTCACGCCGAGGTCTTCGAGCACGGCGAGGTCGAGCAGGGTTTCCGCCACCGCCGGCTCCGGCAGGATCCCGGCCTCGATGAGCACCAGAAACACCTTCCCCCGGAATTGGGGAATGTATTGCAGCACTTCACGCAGGTTGCCGGATTGGGTCACGCCACAGTCCTAGCAAACCCGCACGATCCCGCAAGACCGCGTTTGCGGATTCTCGCCCCCCCCGCCAAGAAGGATAGGGTTTTGAACGGAAGACAGCCGTCCCGGCTGTCACGGTTTACAGCCGTCCCGGCTGTTCGTCTGGCAGCACGCGGGACTGTGGATTTTTTAGCCGCAAAAATGCACAAAACTCGAAAAATGCTGATTCTTTTTATGCGTATTTTTTGCGCCTCTTTGCGGCTCAAAATGGACTCCGGGATGATTGGTGGCTCGACCATGTCTAAGTGCATGGAACTCCTTCCTTCCAGGCGCAATGGGGTCACCCGTTGGGAGTTGTTTCCATGGCGGGAAAACAGCCAGATTGTAGTCAATAAATACTAATAACTAATAACATATAACAATTAACCATTAACTCCCAAAATCCGCAGATTTATCCGCGGATTTTGGGATAAAACGCCAAATCTTCCCGCGTGGGCACCACCACCGGCAACATTCCGCACGCGAACCTTGCAAAAAAAATCAAAATCGATTAAATGCGTGTGGGTTGTCTATCCGAGGCGACCCGCGATTTATTAAAGTCGGATTTTGAGAAAACGAAGCCAGCCGGGAACGGCAATCACGGAAACGAAGATACCATGAAAACGAAAACCACACTCGCCATCCTCGGCCTTGCGCTGGGCGTGGCTCTCACACCCGCGGCGGTAGCGCAAGACAAGACGGCCGATCCACTCGACCGCACGAGCCTGCCCATCGCCGAGCCTGACTACCCGCGCAGCACGGTGCTCGATGCCCGCGATGCCAAGGCCCCGCCGCGTTTCGAGGTCAAGGCACCGGCGGGAGCGCCCAACGTGCTCATCGTACTCGTGGACGACATGGGCTTCGGCATGCCCAGCGCGTTTGGCGGACCGGTGCGCATGCCATCGGCGGATCGCCTCGCCACTTCCGGACTGCGCTTCAACCAGTTCCACACCACCGCGCTTTGCTCGCCCACGCGCACCGCGCTTCTATCAGGACGCAACCACCACATGAACAACATGGGCAGCATCACTGAAACCGCCACGGCCTTTCCGGGCAATACCGGGCAGCGGCCTAACAGGGTCGCCCCACTCGCCGAGATGCTGCGCCTGAACGGTTACAGCACCGCCTTCTTCGGCAAGAACCATGAGACGGCACCCTGGGAGGTCAGCGTCTCCGGCCCGACCGACCGCTGGCCGACGCGCTCGGGCTTCGATAAATTCTACGGCTTCTTCGGCGGCGAGACCGACCAGTGGAATCCCACACTCTATGACGGCATGGCTCGAGTCCCCACCCCGCATTACCCCGGCTACAACTTCATGACCGACATGACCGACCAGGCCATCTCCTGGATGAAATTCCAGAAGGCGCTCACGCCGGACAAGCCGTTCTTCATGTATTTCGCACCGGGCGCGACCCATGCGCCGCATCATGTGCCGAAAGAATGGATCGCCAGGAACAAGGGTCGCTTTGACCAGGGATGGGACAAGCTGCGCGAGGAAACGCTGGCGCGGCAGATCGCGCTGGGCGTGGTGCCAAAGGGCACAAAACTGGCCGACAAGCCCAAGGACATCAAGGACTGGGAAAAACTAACAGCCGACGAGCAGAAGCTCTTCGCCCGGCAGATGGAGGTCTATTCCGCCTTCGGGGAATACGCGGACAACGAGATCGGCCGCCTCTTCGATGCCGTCGGCGCGACAGGCGAGCTGGATAACACCCTCATCTTCTACATCCTCGGCGACAACGGCACCAGCGCCGAGGGCGGCATGAGCGGCATGTTCTGCGAGATGACTTACTTCAACAACGTGCAGGAGACCGTGCAGGAAATGCTCAAGCACTACGACGAATGGGGCGGACCGACGACTTACCCGCACATGGCTGCAGGCTGGGCGGTCGCGGGCGATACGCCGTTCATGTGGACCAAGCAGATGCCCTCCAACTACGGCGGCACCCGCAATGGCATGATCGTCTCCTGGCCCAAGGGTATCAAAGCCACCAATCAGGTGCGCTCGCAGTGGCACCATGTCATCGACGTCGCCCCCACCGTGCTCGAAGCCGCGAGCCTGCCCGAACCCAAAAGCGTCAACGGCACCGTGCAATCGCCCATCGAAGGCGTGAGCATGCTCTACGCTTTCGACAAGCCCGACGCGAAGAGCACGCACACGACCCAGTATTTCGAGATCTTCGGCAATCGCGCCATCTATCACGAAGGCTGGTTCGCCGGCACCGTCCACCGCGCGCCGTGGGAGAAAGTCTCCCGGCAGAAGCTGCAGGTGGACCCGTGGGAACTCTACGACACGAGCGCCGACTTCAGCCTGGCAAACAACCTCGCCGCCGCCAATCCGGCCAAACTCAAGGAACTGCAGGACATCTTCATGAGGGACGCAAGCAAGTATCGCGTGCTGCCCATTGATGACCGCCTGATGGAACGCATGATCGCGGAAACCGCCGGACGACCGGATGTGATGGGGCACCGCACCTCGCTCACCCTCTCCGAGGGCATGGGCGGCATGAGCGAAAATGTCTTCCTCAACCTGAAGAACCGGTCGCACTCGGTCACCGCCGACGTGGAGATACCGGCGGGCGGGGCCAATGGCGTGGTCATCGCCCAGGCCGGCCGCTTCGGCGGCTGGAGCCTGTATCTCAAGGATGGCAAACCGACGTATTGTTACAACTTCCTCGGACTCCAGGAATATAAGGTCGCCGCCCCCACGGCACTTGCCGCAGGCAAGGCGACCCTCCGGATGAACTTCGACTACGATGGCGGCGGTGTCGGCAAGGGCGGCATGGCCACCCTCCTCGTCAACGGCGAAAAGGTTGCCAGTGGCCGGATCGAACGCACTCAGATGGCGATCTTCTCGGCGGACGAGACGGCAGGCGTTGGAGTGGATGATGCCACGCCAGTCACCACGGATTACCCGGAACGCGACAACGCTTTCACGGGCAGGATCCTCAAGGTCACCTTGGATGTGAAACCCATTGGCGCTGCCGTCAAGGCGGAGGCGGATGCCGCCAAAAAGGAGACCGACATGAAAAGGGCCCTGTCCAACTAACTCATGTTAGACGCGCGACCCAACTACTCGCCGCCCTCTGCCCCGCGCTGGGTTACGAATACAAATTCTAACAGACACCCCGACGGCAATGGAAGATTTAGAAACCACCGTGCAAACGGAAATGCCTGAGTCCAAGCGACGTTGGCTCGAACCCAACCACCGCCATTCTCATGGCGGTGGCTTCGCTTGGTTCGGCATGGTGCTCCTACCAAAGCTCGCGCTGGAGTGGTCAAAGCAGCGACCTGGGCACACAGGCCGATGGACTCGAGCGACGGGCCATCGCCATGCATCTGGAATCCCAACAGGTCCAGACCGTGCAAACCCGCGTCTTCATGGAGTTGGTCGATGCCCGCCTGGAGGGAAAGGACAAGGCCTTGAAATTCTACGAGGATCGCCTCGGCGGCGAATTCAAGCCATTCGATAACCCTTCGGCGCCTCCCCATCCCTTCGTTCCCGGCATTTATATCCCGCGCTTTGAACAGGATATCCGCGACGCCCATGCCGAATCCGTGAAAAAATCAGCTCTTTCTAACATTGCCGGAAGCAATGCCAGCAGTTATCTGGGCAACACCGTCACCTTTGCGACCGTGCTTTTTTTCGCCGGAACGGCGGGAAAATTCGACCAGCGGCATGTGAGACAGTTTTCGCTGGCCTTCGCGATCGCAATGTTTCTGTACGCGGTCGTTAGAATTGCCATGCTTCCAGTCGTCTGAATTTCATCCATGAAACCGAAACTCATCCTCTTCCTGTGGATTGCGCTCGCTGTCAGCTCCTGTGTCAACTCGCAGCTTCCACCCGCAACGGCCCCACACCACGCCGCGGCCCTGAGCCTGAGCCAGGCGGATGTGAAAACCACGCCGGACGAACAACGCGTCGCTCTCTATCTGGACTCCGCCGCAAAGGCGGAGAAACTGTTAGTCTCCCCGCAGTCCGGTAACGAGGCCAGACGGATTTACAACAAGGCCGCCGCTGATCTCACCGTGCTACTCCGCACCTCAGGCAACGGTGCCATGTGGAACCACCCGCTTGCCGTCACATCCGGCGGTATCACCTACAACCTGCACATTGCCACAGGCACCCGCGACGGAGTTTGGGGTCCGCATCAATTCACCTCCTTCGTGCCGTCAGCCACAGTGGATCTCAAAAGCATCAAACACCGCAACCGCGTGGAAGGCATCGGCGGGGCCCTTGTCGGCGTGCGCAAAACCAATCCGCTGGAACCGTTCTCGCCGCGCGTGGGCGTCACCGCGCCGGTCACCGCAGTGCTTGATTTCAAGGGTAGCGAGGTGACTCTCTCGCTCATCGATCCGGCGGAGCGAACCAAATCCCGCATTTCCGGACGCGAACTTGCTCTGGAGGCGGATTTCTCCGCGCCTCTCGCCTACTATCCGCAGAAGTCGGAAACGTGGGAAGGGCTGATGGGTGCCATCCGTGTCTCGAAATACATGAGCACCACCGGACTCTACATTCTCCAACCCTATGATCCGGACCGCATCCCGCTGATTTTCGTGCATGGCCTGATTTCCACCCCGCGCATGTGGAGAAATGTCATCAACGAAATTGAAACAGACCCCTTGCTGCGCGGAAAATATCAGTGCTGGGCCTTCAGCTATCCCACCGGAAATCCTCCGGCCTACTCCGCGCTGCGCTTGCGCGAGGAACTCATCAAGGTCCACCAACTCTATCCGCGATCAAAGAACTACGTCCTCGTCGGCCACAGCATGGGCGGCTTGGTCTCGCGAATGCAGGCTACAACCGTGAACCGTCAATCCTGGGATATCGTCGGCAAGGAGGCTGCCGCGAAGTTTTTCGCAAAAGCCGAAAAAGGCGGACTCATCGAGCGTGCCACCATTTTTCAGGCGAATCCGATGATTGATCGCATCATTTTCATCTGCACTCCCCACCGCGGCAGCGAAATGGCCCTAGGCAGCCTCGGGGAACTCGGCATGCGACTGATTTCCCTGCCCCTCGATATTACCGCCACCATCACCAGCACGGTCGGCAACTCGCTGAGCTTCGCCACCGGCGCCCAAAACCGCATGCCTAACAGCGTGACCGGGCTTTCCCCGAAGAACCCCATGCTCAAGGTCCTGGATCGGCATCCGATCAAAGCCGAATACCACACCATCGCGGGCGACCGCGGCAAGGGCGACACACCTAACAGCTCCGACGGCGTCGTGCAATACTGGAGTTCGCACCAGAAGGCCGCGAAATCCGAGTGCATCGTCCCCGGCCCGCACGGTGCCTGTGAACTGCCCGAAACCATCGCCGAGCTCCGCCGCATCCTTCGCCTCCATCTCAAGCAGGCACATCGCCCGGCATGATGCCTGCGCCCCCCGCCAGCGGGAAAGACAGATCGGTTCGACCGATTTCATGATCAGGAACATGGCGGCAAGCATGGTCCATTGACGGCGGCGATCAATCATTATCACCATGACCCACGAGTTGCCTTCGGGGTCATCGAGGATGGAGGCGCGGGAGTCCATATTGATGCCCATGCTGGCAGGGATTGTGAAAAAGGCCGCATTGGATATGGGATTCGTTCATATCCGAGGCAAACGCGCCGGAGGCCGCGGTGATCGAGCGATCTGCGGAAGCTTGGCCGTCTCAACAAAAAATCTCGACAAAATCCGCTTGAAATGCTCGACGCCACTGCTGCTAACGGCTGAACTGTGACGCGGGATGGACTCAATCGATTAACTCCACTGACAGAACCACCAAACCACATGAAAACAAAACAACACCAAATCAGCTTGTCGTTGCTGACGGCTGGCGCGGCGCTGCTTGGCGCTATCGCCCCAGCACAGGCCGCTGCCAAGAAACCCAACATCCTCGTCATCTGGGGTGACGACATCGGTAACCAGAACATCAGCTACAACAGCCATGGCATGATGGGCTACCAGACGCCCAACATTGACCGCATTGCCAAGGAAGGAGTGGCCTTCACCGACTATTACGCGCAGCAAAGCTGCACAGCGGGTCGCGCGGCCTTCATCGGCGGCTCCTGCCCGCTGCGCAACGGCATGTTGAAGGTCGGCCTGCCCGGCGCGAAGGAAGGCTGGCAGAAGACCGATGTAACGATGGCTACGGTCCTCAAGAGCCAGGGCTACGCCACCGGCCAGTTCGGTAAGAACCACCAGGGCGACCGCGACGAGCATCTGCCCACGATGCACGGCTTCGACGAGTTCCTCGGCAATCTTTATCACCTCAACGCCGAGGAAGAGCCGGAGAACCTGGACTATCCGAAGAACCCGGAGTACCTGAAAAAATACGGCCCGCGCGGCGTGCTCCACTGTTGGGCCGACGGCAAGGGCGGCCAGAAGATTGAAAACACCGGCCCGCTCACCAAGAAGCGCATGGAGACCATCGATGACGAAACCATCGCTGCCGCCAAGGATTTAATCACGCGCCAAGCCAAGGACGGCAAGCCCTTCTTCTGCTGGTGGAACGGCACGCGCATGCACTTCCGCACCCATGTGAAGGCCGAGCACCGCGGCATATCCGGGCAGGATGAATACAGCGACGGCATGGTCGAACACGACATGCAGGTGGGCGAACTGCTCAAGGTTATCGACGACCTCGGCCTCGCGGATAACACCCTCGTCCAGTATTCCACCGACAACGGCCCGCACTACAACACCTGGCCCGATGCCGGCACCACGCAGTTCCGCAGTGAGAAAAACA
>CAYWLC010000052.1:0-18879 GCA_964458895.1 uncultured Luteolibacter sp.
CGGCCTCGCCGGAAAACTCTCCGGCCTCGACCCACTCGCCGAGGATCGCCTCGCCGGGTACGGCATGAAACTCGGCACCGCCTATCAGATCTACGACGACTGCCTCGACCTCGTCCGCTCCGAGGAGGTCGTCGGCAAGACGTTGCGCACAGACCTCGTCAAGGGCAAACTCACCCTGCCGATCCTTAATCTGTTAGAGACAGCCTCGGAAACCCAGCGCATCAAGCTCAACAAGCGCATCCTCGCCCAGGAACCGCTCGACCTGCCGGTGCTGTTAGGGATCGCCGAATACGAGGGTGCCATCGAAAGCGCCGTGGACACCGCACTCGACCTGCTGGCCCAGAGCCGCGAGGACCTCGCCCCGCTCGGCGACTCGGTGCACGCCGAGGCGCTCGCCCAGATCACACGCTTCCTCGCCGGTCTGCTGCACAAGTGCCGGAGGTGAGCTGTTAAGAGTGGTTTAACCACAAAGAGCACAGATGAAAACCTACAAAGCCCCGTGGAGCCTTTCGCTCCTCATCATTTCCTCGCTCACCACCCTGTTGTGCGCGGGCCTTGCGGGGGGCTTGATCGGGGGACGGCATTGGATCACCCCATCGCTTCCGTCATGGCCCGCCGTGATGCCGCTGGCCCTCCTCATGGGTGCGGCCTTGTTCACCATCCGCGGCTACACGATCACTGATGACGCCCTGCTCATCCATCGCCTGTTCTGGACGACACTCCTGCCCCTGGCCGGGCTGCAATCCGCACGCCACGTGCCGAATGCCATGCGCTGGAGCATCCGCACCTGGGGCAATGGCGGTTTGTATTCCTTCACCGGCCATTACCGCAACAAGGCTCTGGGGGCCTATCGCGCGTATGTGACCGACCTGCATCGCACGGTGGTGTTAGAATTCCCCCACCGACGCACCGTGGTCGTCTCACCGGACACGGCGGAGGATTTTGCAAGTGAGTTGGCGCTTCGAATCCCGCTTCCGGAGTGATTTGTCTTGCCCACGGGCATTGGATTATGGGGACATGTCCACATGTCCGCACGGCTGCGTTTGATAGATCATGTCTGCTCCCGCGTGTTTGCCGGGTTTCTCATTCTCGCGGGCGCGGCGACATTTTCCGCCGCCCGGGCCGACTCGCTGGAGGAGGATTTTGAAAATCCGCCCATGGCGGCACGGCCCTACGTGTGGTGGCATTGGATGGGATGCAATGTCACCCGGGAGGGCATCACCAAGGACCTCGAGGCGATGAAAAGCGCGGGCATCGGCGGCGCGACGATCTTCAATCTAACATCCAGCGTGCAGGCAGGCCCGGTCCCCATCCGCAACACCCCGTGGCCAGAAAACACCTACCGCAGCAAGTCCTGGTGGTCGCTGGTCGAACATGCCGCCAGCGAGGCGCGGCGGCTCGGCCTGGAAATCGGCATGCACAACTGCGTCGGCTACTCGGCCAGCGGCGGCCCGTGGATCACGCCCGAACGCGGAATGAAACGCGTCGTCTGGAGTGAATCCCGCATCGACGGCGGAAGGAGGATTTCAATATTGTTAGAGCAGCCGCCCGCAAATCTGGATTGGTACCGTGACATCGCCGTGGTGGCGGTTCCCTCGCGAGATTCTGTTAGACCAACGGGCGCCGTGGATGTATCGGCACACATGGACAAGGATGGCAGGCTGGATTGGGATGCGCCGGGCGGGTTGTGGACCTTGTATCGCTTCGGCTACACGCCCACGGGAGCCGCGCCGAGCCCGCAACCGGAGGATGTCAAGGCTCTGGAGTGCGACAAGTTGAGCGCGGATCATTCCAAGTATCACATGGATCAGGTGATCGGTCCGATTCAGGACCATCTGGGTGCCATGGTGGGCACGTCGTTCCGGCATTTGTTGTTCGACAGCTATGAGGCGGGCGACCTGAACTGGACCGAAGGCTTCCGCGAGGAATTCCACAAGCGCCGCGGCTACGATCCCTTACCATGGCTGCCGGCGCTCGCCGGATCTAACATCCATGAGTCCGCCATGACCGCGCGTTTCAAGTGGGATTTTCAAACCACAATTTCCGAATTGTTTGTGGAGAACAACTTCATGCAAGCCAACCGCATGATCCATTCCGCAGGCATGCAAATGCAGTTGGAACCTTACACCGGACCCTTCGACACAACAGAGGCCACGCTCGCTGCGGATCTGCCGATGGTCGAGTTCTGGACCGGCGGACCGGGCGCGGTCGATCCCAAGGTAACGGGCCCCGCCCAGGCCGCAGGCCGCAGGGTGGTGGCTGCGGAGGCTCTAACAGGAAAACCGCAGGACAGCCGCTGGTCGGAAACGCCCGCCGCACTCAAGACCACTGGTGACGGCGGCTACTGTGGCGGCGTGAACCGATTGATTCTGCATCACTGGGTGCATCAACCCTTCGGGGACGATCTGAAACCGGGCATGGTGATGGGCTGGTGGGGAACCCATTTCGGGCGGAATCAAACATGGTTCGAGCCCGGCAAGGCATGGCTCGCCTATCTGGGCCGCTGCCAGGCGCTGCTCCAGCGTGGCGAGGCGGTCGCGGATTTCAGCTGCCTCGAGAGTCCCGCCAACAACGCGGATCTCATCCCTCGCAGCATGCTCCTCCACCAACTCTCGGTGAAGGACGGTCAATGGGTTCTGAACAGCGGACGCAAATACCCGTTCCTCTATCTACCTAATAGAGAAGACATGCTCCCGGAGGTCGCACGCAAGCTCAAGGAACTGGTCGTCCACGGCGCGACGCTCGTCGTGGGGCCGTCGAAACCGGTCCGCTCGCCCAGCCTGCGGGACTATCCGGACTGCGACCGCGAGGTGCGCATGATCGGCGAAGAACTCTGGCCCAGTGACAGCGGAACACGTTTGTTAGGAAAGGGCCGCGTCATTGCCGGCCGCAGCCCGCAACAGGTCCTCACGGATCTGGGAACCGGCCCGGACGTCAACTTCAACAACCCCGGGCGTCATAATGTTAGATTTTCCCACCGTCGTGACGGCGATGCGGACATCTACTTTGTCGCCAATCTTGACGACGCCCCCGTCCAACTCACCGCATCGTTCCGGATAAGTGGCAAAACACCGGAAATCTGGCTGCCGGTAACCGGACGACACACCCCGGCCGGCATCTGGCGCGAGGAACCCGGCCGCACCGCAGTGGAACTCAGCCTCGCCCGCACGGAAGCGGTTTTTGTGGTGTTCCGCAAACCCATGGGGGCCGAAAACCATGTCACCGCCGTCACCCTAACAGGATCTCGCGGAACTCCGTCACCCGCGACCATCGGGTTCGGCCCCGGTGGGCGGGCGGAACTGCTCGCGCCTGGCCCGGGAATCTATCAAACACACACCTCCACCGGCATGACCCTGAAAGTGGACGTCCCCACCCTGCCGGAACCCCTCGAAATCGGCGGGCCGTGGGAGCTCCGTTTCGGCCCCGGCGTGGGGGCACCGGAACACGCCACCTTTGGACAACTCGAGTCTTGGAGCACATCCGCAGATCCGGGTGTTAGATATTTTTCAGGGTCCGCCCGATATCTGAAGGACATCGAGGTTCCCGCAGCCCTGCTCAAGGCGGGCCTGCGGCTCACCCTGGATATGGGCATGGTCAAGGACATGGCGGAGGTGACGGTGAATGGGAAAAACCTTGGAATCCTCTGGCATCCGCCATTTCAGATCGACACGACGGAGGCCATGAAACCCGGCGTCAATCATCTGGAAATTGTGGTCACCAACACCTGGGCCAACCGCATGATCGGCGACGAACAGGAACCCAACGATGTCATCTGGGGCATGGAAGCCACCTCGCCATGGAAAGGCCCGGACGGCCAAGCGGTGGCGGTGGGCCGCGCGCTGGCCGAGTTCCCGGAATGGATTCTCAAACACCAGGCCCGCCCGTCCGCAGGCCGCCGCACCTTCGCCACATGGAATTACTTCCACAAGGATTCCAAACTCCTCGAGGCCGGACTGTTAAGTCCGGTCGTGCTCCGGACTTCCAGCGCGATCCCCCTTGTGCTGTCCGCAGAAGACAGGTAGAACTGCCCAAGCAAACAACCCAACCCATATTATGATCGGCAATGCGATATTCGGCGTGATCTTCCACTGGCTCGGCGGCCTGGCCTCCGGGAGCTTTTATGTCCCCTACAAGGGTGTTAGAAAATGGTCATGGGAAACCTACTGGCTGGTCGGCGGGTTTTTCTCGTGGATCTTCTGCCCTTGGCTGCTTGCGAGCATTCTGACCAAGGATCCGGTCGCCGTTCTAACCAGTCAGTCCGGTGCCACGCTCGGCTGGACATACCTGTTCGGCGTGTTGTGGGGCTTTGGCGGTCTGACCTTCGGCCTTGCGATGCGCTACCTTGGAATGTCGCTCGGCATGGGTATCGCGCTCGGGTACTGCGCGGCATTCGGCACCTTGCTGCCACCGGTCGCCAAACAGTTTTTCCCACAGATCCCCAAGGTGCAGGTGCCGGAGTCGATCTCGCAGATCGCAGCCACCTCGTCGGGCATGGTCGCTTTGGCAGGCGTGGCCGTTTGCCTGATCGGAATCTACATCGCCGCGCTCGCCGGAGCTACCAAGGAGAAGGAAATGCCGACCGCAGACAAACAAAAGACCATCGCCGAATTCAACTTCAAGAAAGGCATTCTCGTGGCCACTTTCTCCGGAGTGATGAGTGCGTGTTTCAGTTTCGGGCTGACGACTGGCAATCCGATTGCCGAAGCCTCGGAGGCCCTCGGCACCGATCCCATCTGGTCCGGCCTGCCAAAACTCATTGTGGTCATGCTGGGCGGCTTCACGACCAATTTCATCTGGTGTATCGGGCTCAACATCCGCAACGGCAGCGGCTATGAATATCTCGCTTCGCTACAGCGCCACCCCGTCCACGGCAAGGACCGCAAGGCGATAGAAAACCCCATCGACGCGCCATCCGAAGAACTGGTCATACCCAACCCCGGAACAACCGATTTCCGGAACCCTCAGATTCCCATGCTTCGCAACTATGTGTTTTGTGCGCTGGCTGGCACGACATGGTATTTCCAGTTTTTCTTCTACTCCATGGGTGAGTCGAAGATGAAGATCGGCGATTTGGGCTTCACCTCGTGGTCCCTGCACATGGCCAGCATCATCATCTTCAGCACGATTTGGGGTTGGATTTTTTATGAATGGAAAGGCTCTAGCAAAAAAGCGCAGCGCCTGATCTTCAGCGGTATCGCCACCCTGATCCTCTCCACCATCATCATCGGCGTGGGCGCCTGGCTCAAAAGCCTTGGTTGAGCGGCCAGGGGCCAGAGAATGAAACGCTTCTTCCGCTATATAACACATGAATATAATTTCGAAAACCCCACCCGTGAATCCCATGATTCCCTATCCCATTGCCATGGATGCCTACGCCGCGCTCGGCGTGGACACCGAATCCGCCCTGCAAACTCTCTCCAACACGCCGGTATCCCTCCATTGTTGGCAGGGCGATGATGTCGGTGGTTTCGAAAAAACCGCAGGCGCTCCCGGCGGGGGGCTGGCTGTGACTGGCAATTACCCAGGCAAAGCCCGCAGCATCGCCGAACTGCGCGCCGACCTCGAGCAGGCCTACTCGCTGATCCCCGGACACCATCGCCTGAACCTTCACGCCTGCTACGGGGATTTCAGCGCGGGCAGGGTGGACCGCGACCAACTGACCGTGACCCAGTTCCAAAGTTGGATCGACTGGGCGAAATCACACGGCCTGGGCCTGGATTTCAATCCAACCTTTTTCGCTCATCCCAAGGCGGACGATGGACTCACTCTAACACATCCAGACGCGGGCATCCGGTCGTTCTGGATCGACCACGCCAAGGCCTGCCGGCGCATCGGCGCGGAAATGGGAAGGCAGTTGGGCACGGCGGCGGTGACCAACGTGTGGATTCCCGATGGCTCGAAAGACCTGCCGGCGGACCGCAAGGGCCCCCGTGCGCGCCTCGAGGCCTCGCTCGACGCGATCTTTGCGGAAACAATCAACCCACAGCACAACCTCGACGCCGTGGAATCCAAACTCTTCGGCATCGGCTCCGAGGCGTTTGTGGCCGGTTCCCACGAGTTCTACCTCGGTTATTCTGTTAGAAACCGGATCCTCTGCTGTCTGGACGCGGGTCACTTCCATCCCACCGAAAACCTCGCGGACAAGATCTCCTCGGTGCTGCAGTTCGTGCCGGAAATCCTGCTGCATGTTTCCCGCGGCGTGCGTTGGGACAGCGATCACGTTGTCCTGTTAGACGACCCCACCATCCAGTTGATGCAGGAACTGGTGCGCGGCGATTTCCTGGCCCGCACCCACATCGGGCTCGATTATTTCGATGCCAGCATCAACCGCGTGGCCGCGTGGGTCATCGGTGCCCGCAACACGTTGAAGGCATTGCTTCTGGCCCTGTTGGAACCCACCGACCAATTGCGCGAACTGGAGGATTCCGGGGATTTCACCGGGCGGCTTGCGCTGATGGAGGAATGCAAGTCCCTGCCCTGGGGTCTGGTCTGGGATGAACACTGCCGCCGCCAGGAGGTGCCCGCAGGAAACTCATGGGTTTCTAACATTAAAACCTATGAATCATCCGTCCTCTCCCTCCGGAAGTAAGTCCACCGCAAGCCCCGTGCGCATCGGCCTGTTTGGCATTGGTCTTGACGCGTATTGGCCGCAGTTCCCCGGCTTGAAGGAACGCCTGGAAGGATACGTCGCACGGGTGGCATCCAAGCTCGCCCGGGATGGCGTGGAAATCATCAACCTCGGCCTCGTGGACAACCCGGACCGCGCCTTCGAGGCGGGCCGCGAGTTTCGCCGCGCGGATGTGGATCTGATCTTTCTGCATGTGACGACATACGCCTTGTCGTCCACCGTGCTGCCGGTGGTGAGGCGGGCCAAGGTGCCGGTGATCGCCAATGTTTTCAAGCGGGCGGGCATTCCCTTTCACCAGATCACCGGCGTATTGGATCATGACCTGCGGTGCTGGAACGAGGTGGACGCATGGGTGGACGCCGCTCGCGTGCCCGATTGTCAGGCGGAAGACCTTGAGGAGGCCGCACGCACGGCCGTCGCGCTCGACCGTCTGGCTGCGGACTATCGGTTAGGATCGCTGGCCTATTTCCACAAGGGAACCGGCGTGGCCGAAAACGAGGCCGTGATCAACTCCATATTCTCGGCACCTCGCAACTGACCGCACGCGGAATCCTGGTAGCCGGTGAATACGAAGTGAAGAATGTGCAAGCCATCAAGATCATGGATCTGTTCGGCGCGGGCGGATCGTTCACCGAATACTATGCCATGGACTTCACCGACGACGTGGTGCTCATGGGTCATGACGGCCCGGGTCACATTGCCATCGCGCAAGGCAAAACCAAAGTCCGTCCGCTTGAGGTGTACCACGGCAAGGTCGGTCGCGGAGTCTCCGTCGAAATGTCAGTGAAACACGGCCCCGTCACCCTCCTATCCGTAATCGAGCAACCCGGCGGCAAACTCGGCCGCCTCTTGGAATTGAAAACCCTGCGGGTGTGCTGAGAGCATCTCGGATTCATTCGCGATGGCAGTGAGTCGTTACGGCGTGATCATTCGGAGACTTTTGGCTTACCGCGAGAGGATCCAGCTAGGTGTCCATGACTTCACTCCCGGAATCCCGGGCGACAAACGACCGGGCATCACCTTCACCAACTTCGCGCCGGATCGGGCCGATGTCACAGGGCGCGTGATTGCCTCGAACATTCCGCTCAACAACACCGCCGCCCCGACTGCTGGCACCGAGACTCAAGTCCTTGCTGTCAAGGCTGGGGCCGGACCGTGGGTTGCCGCCTCAGGAACCGTTTTCGTTGGTGCCGGAAGTCACGCGATTCTGGACTCTGTGACGATTGGTGGCGCAAACGCCCGGCGCTTCATCTGGGCCGAAGCGCTGGTGAGTCCATAACGAGTCATTTCCACAGTCTCCGGGACTAACAACGGCCTTCACCCCAAAAGCAATTTCCTGGTAGTCAGTTAGTATTGACTCCTTCGTCTCTTGGCGTAACAATTATTCACAATTTTTTCAACCCCATGAACGTCACTTTCGACCTCACTAAAATCGGCGGGCAACTTGGCCCGGTTAAATTCCGCATCGGACGCAATACCGTGGAGCCTTTCTCTACCGCTCCGTGGTGTGACAAACCTGGCGCTGAAAAGCTCATTCCCCTGCTCCGCGAATTGAGGGGAGATTTTTTCTGTGCTCCTTTTGGTGCCGGCCCCACATGGCGCGGGGAGGCGCATCCACCCCACGGCGAGTCCGCCAATGGCACATGGAAAGTGGAGCCATCCGTACCAGGGCGCCTTGTCGCCACGCTGAAAACACGCGTCAGGACCGGCAAGATCACCAAGATCATCGAAGCCCGCGAAGGCGAGACCAACCTTTACCAAACCCACCTGCTGGAGGATTTCAAAGGAGACATGTGCATCGGACACCATGCCATGCTTGATTTCAAACGCAACGGCCCGGGCATCCTCTCCACGAGCAAAATCCATCTGGCGCAGGTTCTCCCGGCGCTGTTTGAGAACCCAGTCGATGGCGGTTATTCTTCACTCAAGCCGGGCGCATGGTTCCGCAAACTCGACAACGTGCCGATGGCCGATGGCGGGAAGACCGATCTCAGCCACTTTCCCGCCCGCGAAGGCTTCGAAGATCTGGTCATGATCCACCACAAGGACGCGTCCGACTTCGCCTGGTCCGCCGTGGTTTTCCCGGAGAAAAAGTTTGTCTGGTTCTCGCTGAAGAACCCCGCACACCTCGCTTCCACCGTGCTGTGGCACTCCAACGGCGGTCGCCACTATGCCCCATGGAACGGCCGCCATCGCGGCGTGCTCGGCGTCGAGGATGTCACCGCCTATTTCCACCTCGGACTCGGCGCATCGCTGGCGGATAATCCGTGGAAAAATAAAGGCGTGCCCACCTCGCTTGCCCTAGGCCGCAAGAAATGCACCCGCATCCCATACCTCATGGGCGTCGCCCCTCTGGTCGATGGTTTCGATTCCGTCCGCACCATCGAGCGCACCAGCACCGGCGTCCGCCTCACCTCCGCGAGCGGCGCACAGATCGATCACGCCGTTGATGCCAACTTCATCCAATAACCCCCCAACGTCCAAATCCACCCATCAGCAACACCATGAAAAAATACGCAGACTTCCTTGAAAACATGAGCGGCAAAATCCTGCTCGGCTGTGACGGCTTCGTTGACGAAACTTACGAAATTGTCGAGGTAAGAAGAAGTCAGAACGAGTTCACTCCGATGAAAAACCTCAAGCAATTCGGCGAATTGCTGGTTGAACGGGCTGACGGGGGTGTCGGTGTGGAACTCGTGCCGAAGCGTCGTTGCGAAGGTGGCTTTGGCATCAACACCGGTCGGGTGGCCGCATGTTTGGGCCTGAAGCCCTGCCTGCCCGGCCTCTATGGCAGCCAGGCCATCGACCCGGCTTATCATGAGTTCGAGGAAACCTGTAATCTGGTTTCCCTCGGCGACCCTGCCTTGACGATTGCTTTGGAGTTCAGCGACGGGAAGGTCTTGATGAGCAACCTTGAGGCCGTCTCCAACCTTTCATGGGAACAATTTCAAACGCACTTCGGTGAGGAGGAACTTAAAAAAATGTTCTCCGGTGTCGATATTTTGGGACTTGGCTATTGGTCGCTCACTGCAAACTTTGACGACCTCTTCCAAGGCTTCATGAGGCAATATGAAACACTCACGCCGCCACGCAGGATGTTCTTCGACTTCGCCGACATCAAGAAAAAGTCCAGTGAGTCGTTCATCAAAAGCCTGGAGTTGATCAAATCATTCAACCAGAAGATGCCCATGACGTTCAGCCTGAACGAACATGAGGTGTTGGAATTGTGTTTAAGAGTTGGAGTCCCGCGCCCGGAACTGACACCGGCGGCGGTTGCCGCCGCGTTGACCATCGTCCGCGAAAAGATCGGTTTCGATGAACTGGTGGTCCACACTCCAGAGTTTGCAGCCGCATCCAACGCAACAGAAGGTGAAGCTTATGCAATCCAAGATCGCCAAAGCAATGTCATCCGCCTAGCAGGCGCGGGAGACAGCTTCAACGGCGGATTCCTCTGCGCATCCCTCGGCGATCTACCGCTCAAAGAACGCCTCGTCATCGCCAATGCGGTCACCGCCTTCTTCGTCACCCACGCCACCGGCCCCACCAGGGAACAACTCCTCGCCCAGATTGAAAACGCATCGGACAAGTGACCACGTGGAGCCGTAAATGACACCCTAATCATTTCTAACTGTCTAGCTGGCGGATTCATCTCGCTCAGCACTTTCTGGACACCGCCAGCGCTTTCCACCTCATTCCAGGCGGCTTGGTAATCGGACTGCTGGGTGAGCACCTAGACGATGCCCTCGATCAGCGCCGGATTCCCGGCGGCGTGTTCTTCCACGCTTTCCGCGAGGGCATTGAGAAACTCCTGATAGCGCACCAGTTCCATGCGTCCGTCGTGATGCTCGATGATGGCGGTGAGGCTTTCCACCCAGTCGCCGGAATTGAGGTAGTGGGTGTCGCCCACCATCTTGTCCTCGGGGGTGTGGATGTGACCACAGATGATGCCGTCGCATTTCCGGTGGCGCGCGAGTTCCTGCAACAAATCCTCATAACGGTCCACCGCACAGACTGCGGATTTCACCTTGGCCTTGATCCTCTTGCTGAATGAAAAATACTCCTTGCCGCGCCATGCCCGGTAGCTGTTATAAACCCGGTTTGCTCCTAACAGGAAATCATAACCCACCGCACCGAGCGACGCCAGCCACTTGTGGCGGGTGGAAACGCTGTCGAATCCATCGCCGTGCACGACCAGATAACGTTTCCCATCGGGTGTCTCGTGGATGTGTTCCTTGGTCAGGCGCACGCGGCCAAAGGCCATCGGCAGGAACCGCTCAAGCACTTCATCATGGTTGCCACGCAGATAGATCACCTCGGTGTTGTCGTTCTCGGTCATCTTGAGCACCTTGCGGATCACGCGGCTATGGCGCGATGTCCAGCGCCCGCCGCGTTTGAGCGCCCAGCCGTCGATGATATCGCCGTTGAGCACCAGCTTTCCGCAGCGGATGTGCTTGAGGAATTCCACCACCTCGTCCGCCTTGCTCTCGGACGTGCCCAGATGGACGTCTGATAGAAAAACCGTGCGGCAGGAAAGTTTGCGTTTGCGTTTGCGGGTGTCGCGTGTCGCCACTTTGGCCTTTCCGGATTTCGGGTCGGCCGGTTTGAATTCGCCGTCCACGATTTCCCCAAGGCGTTGTTCCAACACCGAGATCACCTTTTCCCAGCCGAGGCTTTCCGCCGTGGCACGGGCCGCAAGGCGGAGTTCGTGGCCCGTGCGCATGGCCAGCGCGTCCACCGCGTGCCGGATGAAGGCGGCGGCATCTCCCTTGGGGGTCTTGAGGCCGTCCACTCCGTTTCTAACATGCAGCGATGACGCGGCGTAATCATAACTCACGGTCACCAACCCGGCGGCCATGCCTTCCAACAAAACATTGCCGAACGTTTCGGTCTCGCTGGGGAAAACCAGCACATCCGCCGATGCGTAATGCCGCGCCAGATCCTCACCAGTCCGCACGCCGGCGAAGCGGATCCAGCGGTGGATTTCCTCAAGTTTCGCGCGCAACGGCCCGTCGCCGACCACCACGCAGCAAACCTCGGGCCGTTCCCGGCGGAGTCGTTCGAAAGTGGCAACGGCGAGATCGAAATTCTTCTCCGCCGCCACGCGGCCGACCATCATGGCGACCGGGGTATCCGGCCCGGCACCCCACTCCGCGCGCAGCGTGTCGCTGCGTTTGTCCGGAGAGAACAGGCGGGTATCCACCCCGCGGCCTAACAAATGAAGATGCCTGAAGCCCTCTGCCGCCAGCCTGTCTAACATGTCTTGCGACGGCACCAGCGTGCAATCCGCACGCTGGTGGAAATGTTTCAGATAGGCCATGGCCAACGGTTGCAGCACGCCCATGCCGTATTGCCCCATGTAGTCCTGGAAATTGGTGTGGAATCCAGTAGCCACCGGAATGCCCAGTGCGTTGGCCGCCTTGACGGCGGATTTTCCGAGCGGGCTTTCGGTGGCCACATAGATGGCGTCCGGCCGGGTGTTCGTCCACCGCGCCTTGAGTTCGAACGGTTTCGGCAGGCCCACGCGCACCTCCTTGTAGCCGGGCAACGGCACCGCAGCGGCGCTGGTCTCATTGGCATTGGCGGTGACTCCGGTATGAATGACATGCACCTGATGCCCACGCTCGCGCAGGCCGCCGGCCAAATGTCCCAAGGTCATGGCCACCCCGTTCACATCCGGAATGTAGGTATCCGTCACGATGTCGATTTTCATAAATTTCCGGGAATCCTCCGGGCCTCCGGCGTGATAATCCATCGCATGGGCATGCTTTTCAACGCTTTAATTGTGTGCCAGTTCCGTCACAGGAGATGGCGGGATGGGACTTATAGGATTTATAGGACCCATAGGACTTATTCCGCATTCGGCATTCCTCATCCCCTCACCCTTGGGTCGCCTCGCTGGCTTTGTGGAGATAAGCGCAGATCACAGGAATGCGCGCACCCACTGATTCCATCTCCAGCAGGCTCTGTCTCAGGTCTGGTTCGTGAATGAACTGCTGGCAGATGATGTCGGTCATCAACCCGGGGTCATCCGCGCGGTCTAACAATGCGAACACTCCGGCCTGGACCTCCGCAGGCAATGGCCGGATGGCATCCTCCACCGCTCCCCGCAGCGTCTTCATCGCCGCCACGGATTGCTTTTCAGGCGCAAACACCGAGATCACCGGCACGATCTCGGCAAATGGATAGACCCGGTCGTCGTGCCAAGCCGTGAAGCGCACCCGCATCACCCCGTGCAGCAGCAACTGCGACGTCCCGTCCTCCTGCTCGCGCGACGCCCGCACCAACCCGATCGTGCCCACCGGCGCCACGCACTCGGACGGATGGCTTTCCGTTTTGCCGATCCTGCGCGCCACCGCAAAAAAACAATCCGTCTCCAGCGCATCCGCAAGCATGGACCGATAACGTGCCTCATAAATATGCAGCGGCAGCCCGCCATGAGGGAAAAGCGTGCAATCCGGCAGCAGCATCACACCGCAGCGTTCGGGTAAATGGATGGTGGGCATGTCTCCATGCACCCCTACACATGCCACTCACGGCTTGCAAGTGCCATGGATGCTTTTCTTGCCATTCCTTTCACATGGGTTTCATATTCAGAAGCGGGTGGCGCCTCAAAATCAAATTTGTGTTAGGGATGAATATTATACGGCTATGGGCGGATCTTCTTCTGGTCGGAGTTCCGCGTTCACGCGGTCTTTCATTCGCCAAGACCGCGTGAACGTGAACTCCCAGCGCGGGAGCCGCCCCATTCACTTTGGGTATCTTATCTTCCTTCGCACCTTCGTGGCTTCGCGTGCATTTTTGTTAAGGACGTGGTTTCAATGATGGCGATGATTTTGCTCCGTGCTCGATAGTCTCCATAAAGAAGCGCCGCTCCGCGCTTGCCAAACGACGGGATTCACGCTTGTCATGGCGCATGGATTATTTGGAAAAGGCGCGCTTCGTCATCGAAACCGAGATTGAGGGCCTGTGCCGCATGTCGGGCCGACTCGACGAAAATCTCATCAAAGCCGTGAATATTCTCCACCACACGCTCGACCACCGTGGCAAAATCGTGGTCATCGGCGTGGGAAAATCCGGCAACATCGGCCAAAAAATCGCCGCCACCCTCAATTCCACCGGCGGCACCGCCGTGGTGCTCGATTCCCAGAACGCCCTGCATGGCGACCTCGGCCTGCTTTCCGACGGCGATGCAGTGCTGGCCCTTTCCTATTCGGGGGAGACCCGCGAGTTGCTCGACCTCATGCCGTTCATCAAACGCTTCGAGGTCAACGTCATCTCGCTGACCGGCAACCTCAACTCCACTCTCGCCCGCCTGAGCGACGTGACGCTCGATACCTCGGTCGAGCGCGAAGCGTGCCCGCTCAACCTCGCGCCCACCTCGTCGTCCACCGCCATGCTGGCAATGGGTGACGCACTCGCGATGGTTCTGTTAGAGTCGCGCGGTTTCACCGAGGAGGACTTCGCGCGCTTTCACCCTGGCGGCTCGCTCGGGCGCTCCTTGCTCACCCGGGTTTCCGATATCATGCGCTCGGATGCGGAATTGCCAACCGTGGCGGAAGACGCCGATGTATTCGCCACCCTGGATGCGATGAACCGTGCCCGCGCCGGGGCCTGCCTCATTCTCGGCGCGGACGGCGGATTGGTGGGAATTTTCACCCACGGCGATTTCGCCCGCGGTTTTCGTGCCGATCCCCTGCTCGGAGGCAAACCGGTGGCCACCCTCATGACCCGACACCCGATCACGGTGCGCTCGGATGCCTTGGCCACCGAGGTCCTGAGAACCGCCGGCCAAAACCGCATCGACGATATCGTCGTGCTCAATGAACAGGGCAAGCCCGTCGGCCTGATCGACACCCAGGATCTGGCCCGCCTCAAGATCATCTGAAATGTCCAGTCGTTGCGAGATCTCGAGGAGTATATTGAGTTGGAGTCAGCGCTCCAAAAAAAGAATGTTTGAAATATTCGAAGTCTAACGACCCTCGGCGGGATTTGAACCGACGAAGCGGATCAATCATTCGTCCGACCCCGTACGCTCGGAGTTCCGAGTTCACACGGTCTACCCCTGTTCATGATAGGCAGGAGTATTGCATGAGGAACGCGATAAAAAAATTAGACATTCTGATAGATTCAGGCGCGTCGTGGCTGCGGCGTCCCCGCCGCAGGCCGTGTTGGGGCGTCCCGCCTCCAATCTTCCGCTATGCCTTGAAGATGTCCACGGCGAAGGGATTGTCCGGGCAAATGGGTTGAACCGCCACGCCGTAGGCATCGCGGAAGGCCCTGCCCGCGACACGGCGGGACGACCACTTGATTTCATAGGCGTGCAGTCCATCCGCCTGTTTCACGACCAGATCCACTTCCGACTGCGCCCGAGTGCGCCAGAAGAACAACTCGGCAGGCGAACCTAACAGAACATTCTGTTTGGCCACCTCGGCGATGACCCAGTTTTCCCACAATGCGCCGATGTCGGGCCGGAATGCATCTGTCGAACAGGCATTGAGCAGAGCGTTGCGGATGCCGGTATCCCAGAAAAAGATTTTCCGGCTTTTGGCGATTTCCTTGCGGGGATTGGTGCTGAATGATGGCAGTCTGAATATGACGAAGGTCTGTTCCAGCAGGTCCAGATAGCGATCCACAGTAGCCCGTGCTATCCCGAGTTGTGTGGCCAGTTCGTTCCCCGACACCTCCGAACCGGTCTGGTGGGCTAACAATAACAGCAGCCGTTTGATGACGTCCGGCGTCTTGACCAGACCGGCCTGCAGCACATCTTTCCAAAGGTAATCCGAACTCAATTCGCGTAGCAATTGCGTGGGTTGATCGCTGGTCACGATCTCGGGATAGCTGCCCAAAGCCATGCATTGCATCAGGAAAACCCGCAGTTGCGGTGAGAAGTGCCGACACAAGTGGTCTGCGGAGCCTTCACCAGCCCATGCCTGGGTGCCCAGGGCCTCTGAAAAGAGCAATGGCGGCAGCACCAGTTTACGGTTGCGACCGGTGAGACTCTCCGCCGCCTGATCGAGCAAATCCAACGAGGAAGAGCCGAGAAGGAGAAACTTTGCGGGCAATCGTGCATCATGCCAGCCTTTGATGATGCGAGACGTTTCGGGTAGCCGCTGCGCTTCATCAATGACCAACACTGACGGATTACCTAGAGAACGCAAACCCTCGACGGGTGACAACGTGGCGGCAGCTCGAAAGCGGGCCTTGTCCACTTCGATATCGAAATTCAGGAACACCGCCGACTGCCCAGCCAATCCGTGCTCCACCAAAGTCGTCTTACCGACCTGACGCGCACCGAGAATGACCCCTACCTTGTGGCTGGCGAGAATGTCCTTCAAAGGTTGTTCGGCGATTCGTTTGAGATACATAAAATGCTAAATAACCGTACATTTTGTAAAGTTCAAGTAGCAATATCGCCTATTTAAGTGCTTAGCAACAAATGAGATTGCCCGAATGGGGGGTGGCAAAGGTGACGAATGGGAAGAATCAGCCGAGCCGACGGATCTGACGGGGCGGGCACCTCCTCTCTCCCCTTCCAGCAAGACCTTTTGGCATCCCGTAAAATTGCCAAGCGGGGCCTAATTTTGGTAAAAAGCACGCTTGCCGCGCTGCCCGTGGGGCAGGTAGTCTTCCGCGACACGCCGGATGTTGAAGATTAAAGCGTCCGGATTTCATTTTCAGCCATGAGCGACACACCTTCGGCGACTGCGGAACCCACCTTGCCAAAAGACCTTGCAGCCGCAAAGGGCATGGTCAACGTGCAGATTGACGGCGTCTGGCACCAGATTCCCAAGGGGACGAGGATCATCGAAGCCTGCCGGAACGCGGGCACCATCGTCCCGCACTATTGTTACCACCCGAAACTCAGCGCACCTGGCAACTGCCGGATGTGCCTCGTGCAAATGGGCATGCCACCCCGCCCGGCACCCGGCCAGGAACCCCAGCGCGACGAAAACGGCTACGAACCGATCAGCTGGGTGCCTCGCCCGGTGATCGCCTGTGCCAACACGGTGGCCGAAAACATGGGCATCCGCACCGGCGGTGAACTCGTGGAAATATGCCGCGAGGGAGTGATGGAATTCCTTCTCATCAACCACCCGCTCGATTGCCCGATCTGTGACCAGGCCGGCGAATGCCGCCTCCAGGAACACTCGGTCGAACATGGCAACAGCCGCTCCCGCTTCGTGGATGACAAAGTGAAAAAACCGAAAAATGTCGAGATCGGCCCGCGCATCCGCCTCGACGACGAACGCTGCATCCTGTGCGGGCGGTGCATCCGCTTCATGGACGAGGTGGCGGGCGATCCCGTGCTCGGTTTCACCCAGCGCGGCACTCACACCACTCTAACAGCCTATCCGGGCCGGCTGCTCGACTCGAATTACTCGCTCAACACCGTGGACATCTGCCCGGTCGGCGCGCTGACCTCCAACGATTTCAGATTCCAAATGCGCGTCTGGTTCCTCAAGGAAACTCCAACCATCGACGTGAACTGCGGCACCGGCACCAACATCAGCGTCTGGACCCGCGGCAATAAAATCCACCGCATCACCCCGCGCCAAAACAACGACGTCAACTCGTGCTGGATGCCGGATTCCCACCGCCTGAATTTCCACGCCCTCGACAGCGTGGCCCGCTTCACCGAACCGCTCGCCAAGGACGGCCCGCAACACACCCCGCTCGGCTGGCCGGATGCCCTGGCATCCGCCGCCGCCCGACTCAAAGCCCACCCGCCGGAACACATCGCCATCATCGCCTCCGGCCGCATGACCAACGAGGAACTCATCCTCACCCGCGCGCTCGCCGCGCGAATCGGCACTTCCCACATTTCGTTAGTCCCGCGGGTCGCCGAAGCGGACGCGCTGCTGGTCGCCGCGGACCGCAACCCTAACACCACCGGGGCCAAACTCATCCTCCAAACCGATGACCCGTCCGCCAAACTCGACGCCATCCGCGAAGGAGTGCGTGACGGCACCCTCAAAGCCCTGCTCGTGTTCGGCGAGGATCCCATCACCGATGCCGGATTCCACTTCGAGGATCTCGCGAAACTCGATTTCCTCCTCCAATCCCACATTCTCGCCAACCCCACCGCGCTGGCCGCCCACCTGGTGCTCCCCGCCGCCGCCTTCACCGAAAAACGCGGCTCGATGGTCAACCTCGCCGGCCGCCTCCAACGCCTCAACCGCGCGACCGAGCCTCCCGGCCAGGCCCGCGATGACTGGCAAATCCTCCGCGACCTCGCCGCCGCCATCTCCGGGGAAACCGCCACCCTTCCCACCATCGAGGACGTTTTCAAGACCCTCGCCGAAACCGTGCCCGCCTTCCACGGCCTCACCCTCGCCAAAATCGGCCACCAGGGCACCCCCGTCGTGGACACCGGCTATCAGATCCCGCTGCTCGCCCGGGAACGGGCCCGCAAGGCGGCCGGGCTGATCCATGGGTAGGCCATCCCTAATAACTTCTAACGTATAACGAATAACGTATAACTTCCATCCTGATGGAAATCCTCATCCTCATCCTCAAAATCATCGCACTCACCTTCGTGGTGGTGTTGCCGATGGTGCCCATCTCGGTGTATTTCGAACGCCGCTTCTGCGCCATCATCCAGGACCGCGTCGGCCCGAACCGCACCGGCATCCCGTTCACCTTGTTAGGTTTCAAAAAGGACTTCCACTTTTTCGGATTGATCCAACCGATGGCCGACGGCGTCAAGCTGTTCCTCAAGGAGGACTTCACTCCGGCCCACGTCCGCAAGGCGTTCTACTGGCTGGCACCCGTGCTCACCGTCGCCCCCGCGCTCATCACCGTCTGCGTGATCCCCTTCGGCTCGCCGATCACGGTCGGCGGCCACACCGTGAAACTCGTCATCGCCGACATCGACATCGGCCCGCTGTTTGTCTTCGCGGTCTCGTCCCTGACGGTTTACGGGATCACCCTGGCCGGCTGGTCGTCGAACTCGAAATACCCGCTCATCGGCGGCATCCGCTCGTCCGCCCAGATGATCTCCTACGAAATCTCGCTGGGCCTCTCGATCATTCCGGTGCTGCTCTATTTCGGCGATCTCAACCTCGGCACCATCGTCCAGCGGCAGGCGGACCACGGTTGGCTGTTAGTGCCGTTATGGAAGGACGGCCACCTCGGCCTGCCCGATCTCCAAACCGCGCTGTTCTGGATCCCGGCCTTCATCGCCTTCGTCATCTTCACCATCTCGATCTTCGCCGAAACCAACCGCATGCCCTTCGACCTTCCCGAATGCG
>CAYWLC010000053.1:0-18513 GCA_964458895.1 uncultured Luteolibacter sp.
TGTCCCGCATTCTCACCTACCGTGAAGCCCTCCGCGAAGGCCTCGATGAGGAACTCGCGCGCGACCCCAACGTCGTCCTCATGGGCGAGGAAGTCGCCCAATACAACGGCGCCTACAAAGTCACCGAAGGCCTCTGGAAAAAATGGGGCGACAAACGGGTCGTCGATACCCCCATTTCCGAAGCTGGTTTCATCGGCATGGGCATCGGTGCCTCCATGCTCGGCGTGCGCCCGGTCATGGAACTCATGTTCTGGTCGTTCCACTCGGTGGCCTTCGATCAACTGGTCAGCAATGCCGCCTGCATGCGTTACATGTCCGGCGGCTTGTGCCATTGTCCGATTGTCGTCCGCGGCCCCGCCAATGGCGGCACCGGCGTGGGTGCCACCCACTCGCATGTCCCGGAAGCCTTGTTCGCGGCCTTCCCCGGCCTCAAAGTCTGCGCACCCGCCACCCCCGCCGATGCCAAGGGCCTGATCAAGGCCGCCATCCGCGACAACGACCCGGTTTATGTGATGGAAAACACCCTGCTTTACGGAAACTCCGGCGAGGTTCCCGATCCCGCCGACGGCGATTTCGTGGTCCCCCTCGGCCTGGCCGACCTCAAACGCGAGGGCTCGGATATCTCGATCATCGCCCACGGACGCTCCGTCATCCATGCCCTCGCCGCCTCCGATACCCTCCAAGCCGTCCACGGTATCCACGCCGATGTCCTCGACCTCCGCTCCATCCGCCCCCTCGATCTGGACGCCATCCTCAAAACCGTGATAAAAACCAACCGGGTGGTACTTGTGGACGAATCCAAACCTTTTGGCGGCGTTTCTGCGATGGTGGCCCTCTTGATTCAGGAGCACGCCTTTGACTATCTGGATGCGCCGATCCAGCGGGTGTGCTCGCTGGATGCCCCTGCGATTTATTCACCGCACATTGAACACGAGCAACTTCCCAATCCGAAGCGGATTGTTGCGAAGGTGCTTTCGATGGCCTGACCGTCTGAAGCCCCAGGGCTTAGCTTGCGCATGTTCGAACATGGGTTATAATCCACCCATGACCACCACCGTCAAAATCACCCCCATCGGCAATTCCTGTGGCATTATTCTGCCCAAAGACCTGTTAGAGCGATTGCGCGTTTCCAAAGGTGACACGTTAACCGTGACTGAAATTCCGGACGGCGTGCAACTGAGTCCCTATGATGACAAGGTATCAACCCAAATGGAAGTGGCCGAGCGCATCATGAGGGAAAACCGCAACATGCTGAGAAAGCTTGCCGAATGATCGACGAACCTGAATGGATCGAAGTCGAGACCGTCAGGAGGTTTCATCAACGCCAGCTTGCAGAACACGGTGGCCTGAATGGAATTCGAGACGAGGGTCTTTTGTTATCTGCCCTCTCAAGACCCCGACAACATTGGCATTACGGCAAGCCATCCCCGGATTTTTGCACACTTGCGGCGGCATATGCCCATGGAATTGCCAAAAACCACCCATTTCTCGATGGAAACAAACGCACGGCCGCCATCGCATGCGAGCTGTTTCTCAACCTGAACGGACGATTTTTTACCATCGGTGAAGACTTGAAATACCCGCACTTTCTCGTCCTCGCAGCCGGCGACCATGACGAAGAAAGCTTCGCCACTTGGCTGCGCGATGCGACCCAAAGCGCCAGCTAAACGATTTTTCCGGTGGTTTTTGCTTTCTTTTTGATTGCCAAGCGGACCCGCCCTTCTACGCTCATGGCCATGTCGTCACGTTTGTTATTCGCTGTTGTTGCCACGGGGATCGCCTTGGTCCTGAATTCGTGCTGCTGCCTGTTCTAACATCTGGCCCATCCACCCATCCATCCAATCATGAAAAAACTCGCCCTGATCCTGTCACTCGCCGTTGCTTCCCTCGGCTTTCCTTCGTGCTGTCCGATGTTTGGCGCGCACACCACTGAGTCCAACTACCACATGGAAACCCGCCAGGTGAAGACCTGCGGATATGATATCGTGACGCGCGAAGTCGTCACACCCGGTGATGCGAAAAGCGGCAAGGGCGGTATGACCCAAACCATCGAGGAAAAGGTGCCCCGTTATAGAACGGTGACCAAGAAGGTCCGCAATTCCTGCGACCAGTGCGTGCATTATTATTGCCCGAGAAAAGACAACTGCGGAACCACCTCGGCCTCCACCTTGGTGATCTCCACCGCTCAAGGGTCCTCGGGCAGCCCCAACCTCGGCCTCATTCCCACGATGAAACCCATCGCTCCCTGAGCCATCGGCAAACGTAATTTCCAAAAGCGCGGCGGAGACCCCTTCTCCCCGCGCTTTTTTCGTCCCAGACACCCCGTTTAATTAGACTGGAATTCCCGCCCGGTTTTCACATCCTATCCGCACTCCCCACTCCCATGCCCGTGAACATCGAAATGCCCAAACTCTCGGACACCATGACCGAGGGAACCCTAATCAAATGGCACAAAAACGTCGGTGACACCATCGAAATCGGTGACATCCTCGCGGACATCGAAACCGATAAGGCCACCATGGAAATGGAAGCTTTTGATGAAGGCGTGCTCACGGAAATACGGATCCAGGCCGGCCAGAAAACCCCGATCGGCGGGATCCTCGCCGTTCTGGATGGCGCGGCAACCGCCACGTCCCGCACTCCGGCCACCCCGGCGGCTCCTGCTTCCGCGCCACCACCCGCCGCATCTAACAAATCTGCGGAACCCACCGCGCCCGCTCCAACGAAACTCCCCGCCGCCGAGGGCGGAGACCGGACGCTGTCCTCACCACTTGCCCGCAAGATCGCGGCGGATCTTGGCGTGGATCTATCCACCGTGACCGGCACCGGGCCGGCGGGCCGCATCACCCGCAGTGATGTGGAGGCCGCGGCTAACGCTCCAGTCAACCCCATATCTTCCCCACCTTCCACGGAGGCCTCTGCTGCCGCCGCTCTCAGCGCGTCACTCAAAGCCAGGACCACGGCAGCTTCTGCCCAAGCAACGCCCGCCCAGGCCGCTCCAGCCCCGGTCGCCCCGCTGGCTCCGGCACCCCAAGCCATGATGCCCGTTGCCAGAGCCGAGGATCAGATCATTGAGCTCAGCACCATGCGCAGGGTCATCGCCGCCCGTCTGCTGTTGGCAAAATCCACCATTCCCCATTTCTATCTGCACATCGAAGTGGATGCCGCTCCGCTCCTGTCGCTGCGCAAACAAATCAACGAGCAGGCGGAAAACACCCACGGCAACAAATATTCCATCAACGATTTCATCCTCAAAGCCGTCGTCAACGCAGCCGACACCATCCCCGCGGTCAACGCCTCGTTCGCAGGCGACCACATTGTTAGATTCAAACATGTTGGCCTGTCGGTGGCCATTTCCGTCGAGGACGGCCTCGTCACGCCGGTCATCAAGGAGGCGGAAACCCGCTCGCTGCTCGCGATTTCCAAGGCCGTCAAGGACTTCGCCATCCGGGCAAGAGACAAAAAACTCCGCCCGGACGAATTCGATGGCGGAACAATCACGGTGTCCAACCTCGGCGCATGGGGAATCGAATCCTTCGATGCCATCGTCAACCCGCCCCAGGCTGTCATCTTGTCCGTCGGTGCCGCGATCGAAAAACCCGTGGTGAAACAGGGCCAAATCGTCCCGGGCCTGCGGATGAACCTCGGCCTCTCCTGCGACCACAGGGTGGTCGATGGAGCCACTGGAGCACAGTTCCTCGCTGAACTCCGCAAACTCATCGAACAGCCGTCCTTGATGCTCCTGTGAGCGAATGGACGCTCTCAGGGTCTTGCGTGTACATCGTGAACGCTGTCTGCTCGTCTGTTCCGGACGCGCGCGGATCTCTTGATGAAGTGGTGATTTTTTGACCTTATAAGATCTTCGTCATCATCGTGCGAACAAGTCCCGCGAAGGGCCGTTCCTCACGATAAACCGCGCTGTTCCACGGCAATAATAACTTGGGCAGGAACACCTTTGGATTCAGGATAACCGGCCTTATCGGTAAATTCACCGAGGTCTTTTCCCGCTCATTCGGAAGTTGTTCGCAGCTCTTTCGCAAGTTCTTGGAGCGGTCCGTGTAGGGCAGGAATTCCCCTCCCAATTTGTGCCGTTCCGGCAATGTTGTTTGATATTTTTGATCTGATTTGACCTTGGGCTGAGCCATCCGTCCCATTGGTCCTATAATCCTATAAGCCACGCAACAACTCCGCCATACGATCTGATCTTGCCCGTCGCCCTCAATTACCCGATCATCCTCGGGCAGACCTGCGCGAAGACATGCAACACGCCGTGATCACCGGAGGCAGCGGCTTGTTAGGGCAAGCCGTGGCGCTGGCGTTGCAGTCGCCGGATTGCTCGGTGGCCACTCCCAGCCGCGATGAACTCGACATGCGCGATGAAACCGCCATCCGTCGTTATTTCCACCAGCGTCCTGTGGATCTGCTGGTGTGTGCCGCCGGAATCATCCGCGACGCGCCGCTCCTCCGGCTCACCGAAAACGCCTGGGACGAAACGTGGGAGGTCAATTTCCACGGTGCGGCCACCTGTGCCGCCGCCGTGCTGCCAGGGATGATCCATGGAAAAGGCGGTCACATCATTTTCATCTCGAGCTTTTCGGCGCTGCATCCGCCCCTCGGCCAAGCCGCGTATGCCGCCGCCAAGGCTGCGTTGTTAGGCCTTGTCCGGGATCTCGCAGACCGTCACGGCTCATCTAACATTCGTGTCAACGCGATCCTCCCCGGGTTCCTCGAAACCCGCATGACCGCAGGGGTCACCGCCCGCCGCAAGGCGGAAATCCTCATGGATCACGCGCTCGGGCGCCTCAACACCTGCCACGAGACTGCGGAATTCATCCGTTTCCTGCATCACCGCCTGCCGCACACGTCCGGGCAGGTGTTTCAACTGGACAGCCGGGCAAATTGCCCCGGATACCCGTGATTCCCGCGCAAAGGTGTTGCCACGGACGCGGCAATACGCTTTCAGTATGCCGTCGTTAGGACAAGCCTGACGCCATCCATCCAGGAACCCCCGAGAACCAAAATCCCCATGAAAATCAGCAACAACAGCTTCAACAACGAGGAAGTCGTCCTCGATTTCCACGAATACGATACCTGCGAATTCACCAACTGCCGCTTCGTCGTGCTCGGTTACGGGGCCTTCGCCTTGAACAAGTGCGAGGTCAAAAACTGCGAGTTCACCTTCGCCGGCCCCGCCGCCAGCGTCATCCAGACGATGGCCACCATCTATCACAACCTGGGCGACCAAGGGCAGAAACTCATCGAAGGAACCTTCGACCAGGTCCGCAACGCCACCGTGAACAAACCCGGGTGAACCGCCGGTTGATCTAGCATACTAACAAAATCATACCCGCGTCGGACCGGCCCGCCATCCGCCGCGCCGGATCGCACACGCCACTATCATGAATCAGAACGCGTCATTCTTCGCCGGCCTGGATATCGGAGGAACCACCGTCAAGGCCGTGCTGGTCGATGCCGGGGCCGAACAGGCGGGCAAACTCGTGGAAGTCGGCAGCCAGGTGAAAGACGGCTACGAGGCGACCTTCGCCCAACTGGAAAACGCGCTCGATCAACTCGCCGCCGCCGCCGGCATCACCCGCGCCGCCATCGCCGGCATCGGCCTTGACGTGCCGGCACCGAGCAGCAATGGCGTGATCTGGGGCCGTGCCAACCTTGGCGATGATTGGTTAGGGACCGACATCCGCGGGCGTTTGTCAGAACGCCTGGGCCTGCCGGTTTTCATGACCAACGACGGCAATGCGGCGGCCCTCGGCGAATATGCCGTGCGCCAATATCATAACAGCAGCCTGATGCTTATCGCGCCAGGCACCGGACTCGGTGGCGGCCTGGTGCTGCCCGGCGGCCAGATCTACGAAGGCGTCAACGGACTCGCCTTGGAGGTCGGTCACATCAGCGTGCCATTCCGCGAGGACGATGGCTCTCTGCCACCCTGTTCCTGTGGCTTGACCGGCTGCTCGGAAGCGTGGGTTTCCCTGATGGCCTTGCGCCGCAGGCTGAAAGTGGAACTTGCCAAAACGCGGTGGGCGCAACATCCGCTCAATCACGGCGACGGCCCCGTCGAGGAAAAGGCCTTCCGCCTGCGCGAGTTCGCCGAACAAGGCGATGAACTCGCTGTGAGTCTCTTCAAACAACAAGGGTTCATCCTCGGGTTCATGGCGGCGGATCTGGTCCGAGTCTTTGATCCCGGCCTGGTTGTGATCGGTGGCGGCCTCGCCGAAACATCGTTCCGCGACCAATACATGCAGTGGATTCTGGAAGGCTTCATCGACCGCGCATGGCCCGCCTACCGCTTCAGCCCGCTGGACCACGATAAAATCTCCACCCGCTTCGAGTGGGCGCTCGGTGGCGACGCTGCGGCCGCCATCGGCATGGCCTTCAGCGCCCATGAGATGTTCCGTTAGAGCGGCCAGCTATGCTGGAGAAGAATGCCAACCGCAAAGCCGCAGAGAGCGCAGAGGATTTTAGTAAGATCTGTCTGATCCGCCCGATCCGTCCGATTCCCCCCTTCCTTCGCTCTTTGCCCCCTGAGAACGCCATCGACTCCCGCATGATCCCGGTCCACACTCGCACATGGCCAATATCGGCGAACGCGCGTCCCTGAAAATCCTCCGCGAGAAATCCTTCGGGCTCTACCTCGACGGCGGCGATCTGGGCGAAGTCCTGCTGCCCCACCGCGAGGTGCCATCTAACAACGTGCTGGGCGGATCGCTCGACGTGTTCATCTACAAGGATTCCGAAGACCGTCCGGTGGCCACGCTCATGACGCCCATGGCCATGCCCGGCCAGTTCGCCCGCCTCAAATGCGTGGCGGTGACCCCGGTGGGAGCCTTCCTCGATTGGGGACTCGCCAAGGAATTGTTAGTGCCGTTCCGCGAACAAGGCACCCGCATGGAAGTCGGCAAATCCTATCTGGTGCACGTCCGCGTGGACAAGGTGTCGGGCCGCATCATCGCCTCCACCCGCATCGCCCGCCAGCTCGACCTCACCCCGCACGACTTCAAACCCGGCGATGAGGTGGATCTAACCATTTTCGGCAAGACCGCGCTCGGCTACAAAGCCATCATCAACGGCACCCACAGCGGCCTGCTTTTCACCGAAGGCGTGTTCCAGCCGCTCCAACCCGGGGAACGTACCCAGGGTTACATCGCCGCCATCCGCGAGGACGGCAAAATCGACCTCACGCTCCATGCCCCCGGCCGCGCTAGGGTGGCCGGCCTGGAGGAGCGTGTTCTAGCAGAACTGCGCGCGCGCGGCGGATTCTGGGCCATCGGCGACCATAGCTCAGCCGCCGAAATCCACGACGAACTCGGCGTCAGCAAACGCACCTTCAAACAAGCCGTCGGCGCATTGCTCAAAAAAGGTGCCATCCTCATCGAAGCCCGCGGCATCCGCCTCAATCCCGAAGCACAGGACGGTTAGATCAAGTGAGACATTGCATTTCGCGCCATCGGCGCGCTGTTTGGTTTAGAATTTAGCACCGGAACCTGGCGTGACCGGGTGTGGCAAGGCAAGTAACTTTCTATCTCTCACCGCAGAGTCGCAAAGGTCGCAAAGGAACGCAGAGGCATGGGCTGCGATGATGAATCAAAATCATCCTTTGCGTAACTCTGCGATCTTAGCGGCTTTGCGGTAAATCCAGATGTTACTCGGGAGTGCCTCAACGGTGCCAAACGACTTTCCGGGCCTGCAACGGTCCAATGCGGGTTAGACTCGCTCACGGCGCGCCGAGGGCCTGGGTGATGGCGTCCACATTGTGCCGGATCATGCCTTCGAATCCCGCGTCCTTGCCCGTGCCGTTGCCATCGGAGATCAAGGGCGTGGCGAGTTTGACACCCGTGGCGGCGGCGATCGCTTCCACTGCCTTGGCGCTGGTGTGCGTTTCAGGAAACATCGCGCGCACCCCGGTTTTGTTCACCGTATCGATCGTGCGCGCCAACTCCTGCGGAGTCGTGTTCTGCTCCTGGTTGAGTCCCGCCACAGCGATCACATCAAACCCGAACTCCTTGGCAAAATAGGCGAAGGCATTGTGTGCGGTGACCAGTTTCCGCTGCCCGCGCGGCACCTTGGCCAATTCGCCTTTGGCCCACTTTTTCAAGGCCTCCAGCCGCTGGCCGTAGGCCTCGGCGTTCTTCAAAAATTCCTCCTTGCCCGCCGGATCTTTGCCCGCCATGGCCTGCGCCACCACACGCGCCGCGCGCCGCATGTTGTCGACTCCCTGCCACCAATGCGGGTCTAACAAACCCTCCGCGTGGTTCGGCAGATGTTCCGCGTGCTGCGGCTCGTCGCAAGGCACCTCGTCCCGGCCCAGCGTCAGCGAGGGAATTGTAAGTCCAACCTCCGTCACCGTCACCCCGCCCAGGCTCTCCTTCAGCCGCCCCAGATAGGACTCCAGATTTTTCCCCGCAGCCAGCACCAGCGCCGATTCCTGCATCCGTCGCATGTCCGCCGGACGCGGCTCGAATCGGTGCGGGTTCCCACCTTCCGCCACCAGATCAAACACCTCCACCCGCGCCCCGCCCACTTGGCGCGCCAAATCCCCCATCAACGGATGCAACGCCGAAACCCGCAGCGGCCCCCCCGCTGCGGACCACAATCCCACCACCCATACCATCAATCCGCAAATCCATCGCTTCATGCAAAGCAGGATGAGATCCCCCGGAATAAATGCAAGCCAATTGCGTTTAGATCCCGGCCACGGGGCTAACCGGGATTTTGTTGCCGGTGCAAAACAAGCAGGGAAACAGCCATATGTTAGAACGCGCTGGGAGTTGCGCGTTCACGCGGTCTTTCCCCTGTGATGGATCGAAACGCGGAGACGCAGAGGCCGCGGAGGGAGGCGCAGAGTGCATGAGGGATGGCTTGTGCCCAATAAGGGGAACGGACGACTCGTCCGTTCATCAGCTTGAGTGCAATCAGAAGTGTTGAATGAGGAAAGCAGGAAAAGAATTGGCATCCTGCTAGGTTCGGGCGCCTCGTGGCTTTGGCGTCCCGCCTCCAATCTAATAAATAATTCGTCCGTCCCTATGTCATGAAAAGTAGGACCGACGAATTATTTAAGTCGCTTCTTCACGTGCTGGGAGTTCCGCGTTCACGCGGTCTTTCATTCGCCAAGACCGCGTGAACGCGGAACTCCGAACTAAGATGACCGCCATCTGACACGCCGCCCTATATCGTTGATTGCATCGTGCAGAACACGCTTGGGGTGTTGTTGAAGGCGGGCAGGGACGGATCTCCGAGCCGTCCGCATCTCATCACTCTGGACCCTGCAGGTTTAAGAGTCTTCCACACCGATCCATGATGGGAAGGGGTGAATACACGGCATGTTGGTGCGAAGGGCTAGGGGGTAAATGACCAAGTTGCCAACCGGGCATGCGTTGCACCAAACCAGAGCCCGGGCAAGCCGGGAAATTTGCGGATTCCCCCACGAATCCGCCGCACGCTTGAAATATGCCGTGGCGGTCCTACGCTTCTCCAACTCCTGCCTGTTCTGATCGCTTCCCACATACCGCACCTCACCCATTCATTCCATGCAAACCACCTCCCGCCGCAATTTCATCAAAACCACCGCCGCGCTGGCTGGCACGGCCTTCGCTCCGAACATTCTGTTAGGGTGGGATAAGGCCGGCAAACCACTCAACGTGGCGGCCGTCGGTTGCAGCGGCAAGGGCTTGAGCGACATCATGGAGATCTCCGACGGCAACCGCATTGCCTTCCTCTGCGACATCGACAGGAGCCGCATCAACGAGGTTGCCGAAAAATTCCCCGATGCCCGGATTTTTTCCGACTACCGTGAAATGTTTGCGAGCGTGGCGGACCAGATCGACGTGGTCACGGTTTCCACGCCCGACCACATGCACTTTCCCGTCGCCGTGGAGGCGATCAGACATGGCAAGCCGGTCATGGTGCAAAAGCCGCTGTGCAACACGCTGTGGGAAGCGCGCGCGCTGGCCAATTATGCCAAGGAAAAAAACGTTCTCACCGTGATGGGCAACCAAGGGGCCACCAATGAGGGCACACGCGTGCTGCGCGAGTGGATAGAGTCCGGGCTGATTGGCGAGGTCAAGGAAGTCCACTACTGGACGAACCGCGCGTACTGGCCGCAGGGCAAGGGCCTGCAGTTCCCCGCCGAACGCTGCCCGGAGTCTATCAACTGGAATGTCTGGCAAGGCACCTGCACCACGGAGCGCCCGTACAGCTCGAAGATCCACCCCTTCGCGTGGCGCGCGTTCTGGGACTATGGCTGCGGCGCGCTGGGTGACATCGGTTGCCACAGTTTCAACTCCGCGTTCTGGGCGCTCGATCTCGGGGGCGACTTCATCGTCGAGTCCAGCAAGGTCAGCGAGTTCGATGAGGTGACCGCGCCGAAGCGCGCGACCCTTGTCTATCAATTTCCCGCCAAGGGCAAACGCGGGCCGGTCAAGGTGGTCTGGCAGGACGGCGTTGTCGATGCCAACACGGACAAGGAGTTCGTGCGCCCGCCCGGCATTCCGGCGGACATGCCGATCAACAAGCAGTTCGGCCAGGTGTTTGTGGGCACCGAAGGCACCTTCTACGTGAACGATGCTTATTGCGGCAGCGCACCCGTGGTGTTCCCGGAAGCGCTCAGGGAAAAGGCGCGCAAGATCAAGAAGGTCTATGACCGCGTGAAGGGCGGACCCACCCAGGAACTCAGCCGTGCCGTGCGCGGCGATGGCCCCAAGCCCGTGTCCAACTTCGTCGATCACTCGGGACCGCTAACAGAAATGGTGCTGGCTGGCAACCTTGCGGTTAGAACCGGCAAGCGGATCGATTGGGATATGCTCAAGATGGAAGCGCGCGGCATGCCCGAGGTGCAGGCCATGATCAAGCGCGTCTATCGCGCCGGCTGGGAGCCGAAATTGACCTGATTCTAACAGCGCATCGGCGGTTCCGTCACCAATCGGTTGCCTGGCGGAACAGGCGCACACGTTCCGCCAGATCCTCCGCGGTGAGGGATTCGAGGCGGCGGGTGGAAAACGCCTCGCAGGTGAATGAGGCGAGGATGGACCCCTGGACGACGGCCTTGCGCAGGGCGTCCGTGGTGTAGGGTGGCGGGCCCTGGGCCGCCAGATAGCCGGCCATGGCTCCGAGGAAGGTATCACCCGCGCCGGTGGGATCGGCCACAGTTTCGAGCGGCCACGCGCTGCAACGGAAGATTTCCGGGCTTGATGGGACAGACGGGCCATCCGCCCTGACTCTGTTAGAAAACAGCATGGCTCCGAACTCGCCGAGTTTGATGACTACATTGCGCGGGCCTTTTTCTAACAAAATCTGGCCGGCCCGCACGAGGTTGGACGAGCCTGCCAGATCGCGGGCCTCGCCCTCGTTGAGGACGAAGAGATCGAGGTTGGGAAGCACCTCATGGAGCCGCGGGTTGGCGATATTGATCCAGAGGTCCATGGTGTCGGCGATGACGAAGCGGGAGGGGGTTTGGGGTTTGGGATTTGAGATTTGAGATTTGAGATTGGAATTCACCCCGATCCCGCACTGGCCGAGCATTTCCATCTGGTTGTCGGGCGACATGTTGGCCAACACCACAACGGGTGCGGCGGCAGCGGCGGCAGGCACCTTGACCTGCCAGTTTTCGAGTACGTTGAGGCCGACGCGGTGGGTGGTGCGTTCGTTCATGTTGGCATGGTATTCGCCCGACCAGGTGAACGATTCGTTTTCCGAGCGTTCGACGCCGGCCAGCGAAACACCATGGTTATCTAACATATCAAGATGTTTGTTGGGGAAATCACGGCCGATGATGCCGATCAGATCGACCGGGCGGCAGAAGAACGAGGCTGCCAGCGCGGCGTAAGCGGCCGAACCGCCGAGCAGGTTGGCCGCTTCGGCGTCGGGGGTTTTGACATGGTCGATCGCGATGGTGCCGCCAATGAGGATGGGATGCGGAGTGGGCATGGGAGTGCGGAGTGTGGGGTGCGGGATGACGAGTGCGGAGCGCGGAGTGAAGAGCCAAGGGCGCAGGATTGGAAGCCTTAATCCTGATAACTGAGAGTCGATTACCACGGATTAAACGGATTTTACGGATTAAACAGGGTCCATTTGTAACTTCGGAGAAGTTGCAAATGGTGCCAATATCCAATCTGAAAAAATCCGTTAAATCCGTATAATCCGTGGTTTCAAAATCGAATCCAAGTTTTCAACTACGGAGTTCGGGTTAATATTCCCCACTGCGCTTACCGCGCTCCGCATTGAGTATGGCCTTTATCTCCGCCGTGGCTTGTCGCACGTTTACCGCCACTAGCAGCTCTGAAACGATCACCACCCTGCGTGCGCCGGCTGCGAGGACCTGGGCCAGGTTGGCGCGCTTGATGCCACCGATGCAGAAGGCGGGGATGTGCGAGCCGACGTCGTGTTCCATGGCGGCGATCTCTAACAGACCGATGGCCGGGCGGCCCGCCTTGGTGGGGGTGGGGAACAGGGGGCCGAAACCGATGTAGTCGAAGCCCTCGGCGAGCGCGGCGCGGGCCTGGTCGAGTGAATGGGTGGAGCGGCCGATGAGTTTGTTAGATCCCATGAGCTGGCGGGCACGCCCGAGCGGACCGTCATCCTGGCCGAGGTGCACGCCATCGGCACCGAGTTCCGCCGCGAGGACGGGGTGGTCATTGAGGATGAAGGGCACGCCCGCAGCGCGGCACAGGGGGATCAGCTGTTCCGCGACGCGGCGGATGGTGGCGAGGTCGTGGTGTTTCGCGCGGAGCTGGAGCAGGGCGGCACCACCTTCTAACAAAGAGGTAGTGGTGGTCGCGGCGGCTGCCTCTGGCGTGTAGCCGAGGTCGAGGATGGCGTAGAGTTTCGGGTCAATGGTCATGAGTCATGGGTCATGGGTAAAGAGCAGGCATCGGGCGGAGCATATTCACCAATGACCGTTGACCGATGACCATTGACTTTTCTTTTTCAGCTCTTCCTCTCCTCCAGGAACCTTGCCACCCAGCCGATATCATATTTTCCGCTGATGAAATCCGGGTGGTTGATGATTTCCAACTGGAAGGGGATGGTGGTTTTAATGCCGCGGACGATGAACTCGCCGAGTGCCCGGCGCATGCGGGCGATGGCGACCTCGCGGGTGGCCGAGCTGACGATGAGCTTGGCGATCATTGAATCGTAGTGGGGCGGGACGGTGTAGCCGGAATAGACGTGGGTGTCCACGCGCACGCCCTTGCCGCCGGGCGCATACCACAACTCGATGGTGCCCGGACTCGGGGCGAAGTTGTTATACGGGTCTTCTGCGTTGATGCGGCATTCGATGGCATGGCCGCGCGGGGTGGCTTCCAGCACGTGTTTTGAAAGCGTTTGTCCTGCGGCCACGCGGATCTGTTCCTTGATAAGTTCGCATCCCATGACTTCCTCGGTGATCGGGTGTTCGACCTGGATGCGGGTGTTCATTTCCATGAAGTAGAAGTTCTCGGCGTGCTCATCCACGAGGTATTCGATGGTGCCGGCATTCTGATAGTTGATGTTGCGGATCAGGTTCGCCGAGGCCTCGCCCATGCGGGCGCGGAGTTCGGGTGTTAGAAGCGGTGACGGGCATTCCTCGACAACCTTCTGGTTGCGGCGCTGGAGCGAGCAATCGCGCTCGCCGCGGTGGATGAAGTTGCCGTGGGAATCGCCGATGACCTGGAACTCGACGTGATGCGGATTGATCACGAGTTTTTCGAGATAACAACTGCCGTTGCCGAAGCAGACGATGGCCTCGCTGGAGGCGGCCTGGAACAGCGGGATGAAATCCTGCTCGCGGAAACACGGGCGCATGCCTCGCCCGCCGCCGCCTGCGGTGGCCTTGATCATGACCGGGAAGCCGATCTTTTTCGCCTGTTCGAAGGCGGATTCCGCATCCGGCATGATGTCGGAACCGGGGGTGATGGGCACGCCGTTGGCGATTGCGGTGGCGCGGGCCGTGGCCTTGTCGCCCATCATCCGGATCACCCTGGCGGAGGGTCCGATGAAGGTGAGGTGGGATGACTCGCAGATCTCGGCGAAGCGCGCGTTTTCTGATAGAAATCCGTAGCCGGGATGGATGGCGTCCGCACCGGTGATCTCTGCGGCGGCGAAAATGCGGTCCATTTTCAGATAGGAATCCTTGCTCGCGGCGGGGCCGATGCAGACCGCCAGGTCGGCAAGCTGGACGTGCATCGAATCGACGTCCGCCTCGGAATAGACCGCGACGCTTTCGACGCCGAGTTCACGGCAGGCACGGATGATGCGGAGGGCGATTTCGCCGCGATTGGCGACCAGGACGCGTTTGAACATGAATGGAAAGTGTTAGGTGGTAGTCTAGAATGCTAGATTCGGAGCAGCAAGGGTGAGCGGTGAGAATGAACCACTGATTACACTGATTACACTGATGGATTGAGAATTCCCAATTTCTGATAGAGGACCGCTGGTGTCACTTGATGCGGAAGAGGACGTCGCCATATTGGACGGGGGAGCCGTCCTCGGCGACGATGGCGCAGATGGTGCCGGCTTTTTCCGCCTTGATCTCGTTCATGACCTTCATGGCCTCGATGATGCAGATGGTTTGTCCGATGGAAACGGTGGAGCCGATCTCGACAAAATCAGGCGCGTCCGGGGAAGGTCTTTGATAGAAAGTGCCGACCATGGGCGAGGTGATTTCAGCGCCTTCCGCGGCGGCCGACGTGGCCGCATCTGTTAGAACGACGCTGGACGGTGCGTGTGCGTGCGGTGCGGCGGGGATCTGGGAGAGGCCTGCCAGAAGGCCGCGGAGGTCATCGACATCCGCGCCTTTTTTCAATTTGAGGTGGAAGTCTTTTTTGGTGAGATCGAACAAGGTGAGGCCGTGCTCATTCATGAGTTCGACGATTTTACGGATTTCCTGGAGGTCCACGGTGGGAGGATGTTGGGTGTTGCTTGGATATCAATGAATCAAGCGCCCGCATGCGGACGCGATCCGGTCAAGGAAGCTAGGAGAGGGCGGGACCGGACGTCAAGCGGGAAGAACCCGCGGGAAACCGCTCAGCCGGCGTCCGTCAGTCGCCTGAAGACTTCCGCCCAGTTGACCACATTCCACCATGCGGTGACGTAATCCGGCCGGCGGTTCTGATAGTGGAGGTAGTAGGCGTGTTCCCAGACATCGAGGCCGAGCAGCGGCGTGCCGAGGTCGGCTTCGGGCACGAGGCCTTTCATCAGAGGGTTGTCCTGATTCGGGGTGCTGGTGATGTGGAGTTTGCCAGAGCTGGCGACGAGCCATGCCCAGCCGGAGCCGAAGCGTTTGGTTGCGGTCTCGGCGAAGGATTTTTTGAATGCGTCCATCGAGCCGAAGGCGGATTGGATGGCCACGGCGAGTTCTTCCGAGGGTTCGCCGGATTTGGCGGGCGGGGCGAGGGTTTTCCAGAAGAACGAATGGTTCCAGTGGCCGCCGCCCTGGTTGCGCAGCGCGGCGCGTAGGGATTCCTCGCCCACGGATGGCAGGTTGCCTAACAATTCGTCGAGGCGTTTGCCGGCGAGGTCCGGGGCCTTGGCGAGGGCGGCATTGAGGCCCGCGACATAGGCGGCGTGGTGTTTGTCATGGTGGATTTCCATGGTTCTCGCGTCGATGTGGGGTTCGAGCGCGTTGGTGGCGTACGGCAGCGGCGGCACGGTATGGGCGGTGGGCGTGGCGGCGACTCCCGCATCCGCAGCGCGGGTCCGGCCGGGCGCGAGCGCAGCCCCGGCGGCGAGGGTTCCCATGATGACAAATTGACGACGGTCCAGATCAACGGGTGGTTCCATAGTGTCCACCTGTTAATCCGGATCGCGAAAAAAATCAAATGATTAGAATCACTCCTCTTCGGTCGCCTTGCGGCCGTATTCGGCGATGATCTTGGGTTCCTGATCGCGAGGCACATCCTCATAGCGGTCGAAGCGTTCCTTGTGGCGCCCGCGTCCGGCCGTGATGGCGCGCAGCTGGCTGGAATATTGATAGAGCTCGGCCTGCGGGACCTGGGCCACGACCACTTCGAAGCGGCCCTCGGATTCCATGCCCACGATGCGGCCGCGCCTGCCTGATAGATCGGCCAGCACCCCGCCCACGGCGTCGGACGGCACCTTGACGCGCAGTTCGATCACCGGCTCTAACAACTTGGGTTTGGCCATCATGAAGGCCTCGTTGAAGGCGGCCTTGCCGGCGATTTGGAAGGCGATGTCCTTGGAGTCCACCGGGTGTTGTTTGCCATCGTAGAAATCGACTTTGACGTCGGTGACGGGGAAGCCGCCATAGGGGCCGTGGACGCAGGCGGTGTTGACGCCTTTTTCCACCGAGGGCACGAACACGCGGTCCACATTGCTGCCGACCAGGGATTGGGTGAAGACCACGCCGCTTTCCGAGGGCAGGGATTCAATGCGCATCCACACTTCGGCGAACTGGCCGGCACCGCCGGTTTGTTTCTTGTGGCGGTGTTTGGATTCGCCACGGCCGGAGATGGTGGCGCGGTAGGAAACTCGCGGTTCCACCAGTTCGACGTCCACATTGAAGCGCCGTTTGAGTTCCTCCGCCATGATTTCCAACTGCAGCCAGCCTTGGCCGGAGACGATCGTCTGGCCGATGGCGGGATCGAAGTGGAAATCGAAGGTCGGGTCCTCCTCACGCAGCGATGAGAGTCCCTCTCCGAGTTTGTTGAGGTCCGCGCGGGACTTGGCGACGAGTGCGCCGCGGGTGTTAGGTGCGGGGAAATCCACGCTCGCCAGGGTGACCTGGCGGGCGGCGAGGCAGAGCGTGTCACCGGCGCGGGTGGCGCGCAGTTTGACCACGGCACCGATGTCGCCGGCATGCAGCGATGGCACCGGTTCCCGGGCGGAGCCGTTCACGCGATAGAGTTGGCCGATGCGTTCGTTCTCGCCGCGGTTGACGTTGATGAGTTCCGAGCCGGATGTCACGTCACCGCTGTAAACCCGGAAAAATGATAGATTGCCGACGTGGGTTTCATGCATCGTTTTGAAGACATAGGCCACGCTCTGGCCGTCATTGAGCGCGACGTCCACATCGCTGCCGTCCGGGCGCTTGGCCGCCACGGTGGCGCGGTCCACCGGGGAGGATCCGTATTTGGCAATGAAATCCAGAATGCGCGAGACGCCGACGTTTTTCACACCGGAGGCGGCATAGACCGGCACCACCAGGCCCTTCTGCACCGCCACATGGACGTGCGCGCGCAGGTCGTCCTCGGTGAGGGTACCCTCTTCAAAGAATTTTTCTAACAACTCATCCTCGGACTCCGCCACCATGTCGATCAACTGGCGGTGCAGTTCGGTCACGCGGTCCTTGAGCGCACCCTCGGCGGGTTTTTCGGTGTATTTCCCGCTGCCATCGGCGGCGAAGGTGATCACCTCGGAGCGCATCACATCGAGCACCGAGTTGAATCCCGGACCCTCATCGACGGGCAGGGTCATGGGGAAGACGCGGGCACCGTAATGTTCGCGGGCTTCTTCCAGGATTTCGTCGAAGCGGGTGCGTTCGCGGTCTAACAGATTGATCACCAGGAAACGCGGGATGTCATAATCTCCGGCGGCGGCCCAGACCTCGTCGGCACCGGTTTCCACGCCGTTCACGCCGCTGATGACGATCATGGCGGAGTCCGCGACGCGCAGGGCGCTGAGGGGTTCGCTGATGAAATCCGGGGTGCCGGGGCAATCGATCATGTTGAGTTCGCGGCCCAGCCACTCCGCGGCCATGACGGTGGCATGCACCGATTGCTGGTGGAGTTTTTCATCCGGGTGGAAATCGGAAACCGTGTTGCCCTGCTCGATGGTGCCCGCACGGGTGATTCTCCCTGCGCAAACCAGCATGGCCTCACAGAGCAATGTTTTTCCGGTGGAGGCATGGCCGGTGACCGCGAAGTTGCGGATCTCTGGAGCGCGGAAGTCTTTCATGGAGTTTTTAGATGGGTTGGTGGTTACGTCGGATCATTGCGATCCATTACCATTACAGACGCTCGCCCCTCTGGCGTCAACCCCCGCCGCAAACCCTGCAAATCGAAGCGCGGCTTTCGGCAAAATCCGATGAACCGCCGTGGTTTGGAGTGCGCCGCCGTGGTATGGAGCGAAGGTCTGTGGCGTGCCTCCCGCTCGGATGATTCGGGAAAATTCGTGTGCATATCCACCTCAGGCATTGACGTGGTTGGATTCGTCCCTTTAGTTTCCGCCCCCAACACCCCATCATTGCCATCCTCATGACCCCATCCATGCCCGGCTTCCGCGAGATGAAAACAGTGGTAATTCGCTTTGCCGGAGATTCCGGCGACGGTATGCAGATCGTGGGCGAGCGTTTCACCGATACCAGTGTCACGGTTCCCAATTCGATCGCCACTTTCCCGGATTATCCGGCCGAGATCCGCGCACCGGTCGGGACCATTGGCGGGGTGTCCGCCTTTCAGGTCCACTTCGGGTCGCGCAAGGTTCTAACACCCGGCGACGAGCCGGACGCGTTGGTCGCCATGAACCCGGCCGCCCTTGCCGTACACCTGCCGGATCTGGCCTTGG
>CAYWLC010000054.1:0-18461 GCA_964458895.1 uncultured Luteolibacter sp.
ACTTGACCCTCTTGCTCCTCTCCATCCTCTTCCCAACTGCGGATTCTAGGTTCAAATGGTTCTTCGTGAATTTTGCTGCTTTTTTTGCACCAACCCATGAAAAGGCCGGGAACGAAGGTGGCGCGCTCCCGCCGGGAGCGCATGCCTGAGAGGTGTGATGGTGAAATCCATGAGGCGGTCGTTCCGCCCTGCCCTGCGTCGACCTTGCGCCTTGGCACTGTCCGCGCTCCCGGCGGTAGCACGCCACCTTGCTCCGCGCTCCCGGCGGTAGCGCGCCACCTTGCTCCGCGCTCCCGGCGGTAGCACGCCACCTTGCTCCGCGCTACGTTCATGGACACCCCGGGTGAAATGTTAGAGTCCGTCATCCCAGGACCCACGGCTCTGTTCACCAGAAATTCCACCGAAATCCCCGGCTTCATTTCTGACAGAGCGGGCACCAGTAGGTCATGCGCTGGCCGATCACGGATTGGCGGATGGCGTGGTCACAAACGCGGCAGGGTTCGCCCTTGCGGCCATAGACGGCGAGATGTTGTTTGAAATACCCGGGCGCGCCGTCGGCGTTGATGAAATCGCGCAATGTGGTGCCGCCCTGCCGGATGGATGATGTTAGAACGTCGCGAATGCCCGCCACGAGTTTTTGCATGCGGAGTTTTGACAGACGTTTGGCCTGGGTGCGCGGCAGGATGCCCGCGCGGAACAAGGCCTCGGATGCATAGATGTTGCCCACGCCGACGACCACCCTGGCGTCCATGATCACGGATTTGATGGCGGTGCCGCGTTTGGCGCATGATTCTAACAAATAAGTGGCGGTGAATCCCTCTTCCAGCGGTTCCACCCCGAGGCTTGCTAACAGGACATGCTTCATCGGGTCGCTGGTGAGGCGCAGCACCAGCCCGAAGCGCCGCGGATCGTGGAAACGAAGCTGCCTGCCGTTGGTTAGAGTGATGCCGAGGTGGTCGTGGGTTCGCCAGGGGTCGGCGGGGGTTGCCATGCGAAGGCTGCCGGTCATGCCGAGGTGGATGAGCAAGGTGCTGCCATCGCTGACATCCAACAGCAGGTATTTCGCGCGACGCCGCACACCGGTGAAGGCCTGGCCCCGGATGGAAACAATGGATTTGGAAACCGGTTGGCGCAGGTCGCGCCTGCGCACGAGCACCTCCGCGACGGTCATGCCCCGCAGGTGCGGTTCAATGCCGCGGCGCGTGGTCTCAACTTCAGGCAGTTCTGGCATGGCGCGGGCGGGTTCTCATTCCGCGCGATATTTCGCCCGGGAATGGCGTTTTGTCCACGGGCATTTTACGAACTTTCCCCCCTGGTTTTGGCATCAATGATTTTGACTGGAATTTTGACTTGCCACTTGCAACAAGCCGATTAGTAATCTCCCAGCCATGAGCATTGTCCCTGCAACTGTCGATAGATTAAATTTCAATCAAGATGCAGTTCTTCCGTATGCGTTGAGGTTGTCCGACTTCGAGATGGCGATGCAGGATGTTTATGACTTTTTCCACGATGTGAACGCGAACCTTGCAGAGAAGCGGATTCGAAGGCTTGATGACATTCTCCGCCCGGCAATGATGTCCGGCTTCTTATCGGATCTTCTGACATCAAGTCTAGCGAATCACTCGCGAACTCTAACGATCAATACCTATTTCAACGGTCATCCTGATTTGATTGTGGAGGGGGTTTATTCAGGAAATGCGGTGAAGGCGGGTGAGGAAGGTGTTGAAATCAAGGCAACGCGCAAATCCGGTGGGGCCGTGGATACCCATGGGGCGAGATCGCAGTGGATGTGCGTGTTTGTCTATGAGGTGGACAATGCGACGCAGCCTGCGCTTGAGAGAAACGCGATGCGTTTCACTGAGGTTTATCTGGGGCAAGTTGGAGTCGGGGACTTCAGAAAAAACGCGCGGGGCGAGCTGGGCACTCGAACCGCCACTTTGCATAAGGACGGGATTCGGAAACTTCGCATGAACTGGATTTACCGATCCTAGCAAAATATATTATTTCAGCATTTTGAGCGCCGGGATTGCGTTCCTGCTCAGTTCAAAGTAATCGGGATTTATCTCCAATCCAAGTGATTTATAGCCAATCCAGTTGGCGGCTGCCAAAGTGGATCCTGCGCCGGAGAACGTATCGAGAATGGTTCCTTCACCCAGTGGCAACACTCCTCTAACCAACTGACGGAGGAAATCCTGAGGCTTGAGACTCGGATGTGGGGCTATTTTTCTTTCGCTAGCGTGCGTTGGGCTTGAGCGAATAACATCACCAAACGGGCGTTCCTCGCTAGGGCGGCGGAATCCTCCGGTTTTCCACTTGCGCAGGTTGTCCTGTACGCGACCTTCGATAGGGCGACGAAAGACCAACCAAGGTTCCCACATGGATCTAGGCATAACACTGACTTCGCTGAATACATCGTGCGCGGCCTTCGGACGGTCTCCACCGCGCATGGTCATGACGAGACGGACGATTTCTCCCCGTCTCTCAAGTCCGGCTTTAGTCAGAGCCATGGAAACGATGTGGGAAACCAACGGATTCGAGGCCACGACGACATTGGCTCCCGGGACCAATACTTTCAGTAACAACTTTCCCCATATCTTAAAGAATTCGCCGATGTTGAAAAGATCCTGTTCGGTCAGAGTGGTGAACCTGGGAAGTGGTGATCGTGTGTGTCCATCGAAAGATGGAGGAATTCTCCAGACTCCGCCGCGGCTGGTTTTGAGTTTTTCCTGCTCTTTCGTGGTGTATTCTACCAGCCCGTAGGGTGGATCGGTTACAACGGCATGAATGCTTGTTTCGGGTGCATGTTCAAGCCATGTCAGGCAATCCTGAAGAATGACCCGGGCGTTTTCAGAATTGAAAGTTTCGGGTTTTGAGATGGTTCTGAAGAGATCGCGGCAACGATATTCGGTTGTCGGTTCTTGGACCGCGTATTTCCCGCGTTCGCTTCTGGTAAAAACCGTATCTCGATTATTTTGGAGATACGAGCGGACTGACGAGGACGGGGTATCACCGATTTTCAATGATACCCTTTCATGAATTTGTTTTGACGTGAGCGGGCAGGATGCCTCTTCCAGAACTTGGATAATGGCGTCTCTCACAGTTCCAGGTTTCTTTGCTTTGCCGATGGGGTAGCGCATGCGGCTATGAAGACGTCTGGACGTCTTTTTTGCAAGAAAAACTTCACAAATCAGCCAATTTAATGGCAGCGCGAGATGTATCGAGGAAATGCTTCACAATCAGGATCGCTCGGGGCCGATCCCTGCCGGCACATCGGCCGGTCCGATGTCAAAATCCGTTGACGGTCGCCCAAAGATGTCCCTACCGGGGTGCAGCCACCCAATTCCGCAGGTATTCCGTGAGAGGTGGTTCTTTGGCGGGCAGTTGCTCTAACAATTCCGCGACCGTGCGGGAATGGCCCGGCAGCACGAGGTCCGGGCGGATGTCCGCAAGCGGTTGCAGGACGAAACGTCGCTCGCCGATGCGGGGGTGGGGCAGGATGAGGGTGCCGTTGTCGAAGCGGGTTTCTCCCAGATAGAGGATGTCGACATCGATCGGGCGCGGGGCGTTGCGTTCATCAAACAGAACACGTCCGAGTTCCCGTTCGATGGCACGGGTCATTTCTAACAATTCAAGCGGGCCGCCCTCGAAGCCGGTCTCGACGACGGTGTTGAGGAAGTCCGGGGAACCGGGCGGGCAGAGGCGCGGGGTGGTCTGATAGAGCGGAGCCGTCAGCACGGGGGCACCGGGTGTGGCGATGTCCCGCAGGCGGGCGTGGGCGGCCCGCAGGTGGGCGAGACGGTCGCCCAAATTCGAGCCCAGTGCGATGCCGGCGCGGGGCATGGTCATTCCGTGAGGTTCTCCATCTCGGCGATGTCGCAGGTTTCCGCGATGCGTTTGTTAGCGGCCTCGACCCCGGCGGAGGGGATGATGATCGGGCGGTTGGCGTCGAACAACTCGATGACGTGGAATTCCGGGGCCACCTTTGGGTGCAGGAGATCGTAGGCCTGTTTGAGATCGGTCACCTCCACCCCGTTGATTTTGTCCACGGCGAAGCCCTCGAAACTCCCGAGTTGGCTGGTCAAGGGGTCGCTCTCGACGCGCGAGAGGACCACAATGTCGCTGCGTTTGCGGAACAAGCCCTTGGGAACGTAGTCGGCGTAGAGGCGGCGTACTGTTAGATCGTTGAATTTCGCGGCGGCAAACAGGTTGGTGTCCAAAGGTTGGAAAACCAGCCCGGCAAAAACCATGTAGCGTGGTTTTTTCTCATACTGGATGGCATACATCCGTGCCCATAACAGGGGTTTCAAGGTGATTTCCACTTCTTTAGCCACGCGCTCCCTGATGAACTTCACGGCCACCTTGTCGCCTTCGAACTTGCGTTCGACGATTTCGTTGAGATTGATGTTTTCGCCGTCGATGTTGACCATTCCGGCGCTGTCGATCGAGTAGCCGTTGATGGAGGTGATGACATCGCCGGGTTGGAGCAGGCCGTCGCTGGCGCCGGTGGCGGTGACGTTGGTGATGAGCACGCCCTTGCCATCGTCCGTTAGAGCGAGCGCCTTGCGCATGGCCGGGTTGTGCAATGGGAACTCGCTGATGCCGAGGTCGACGTATTGGTTGTAAACCCCGTCCTTGATGTCTTTGAGAAACCGGTTGATGACGGGAGTGGGGATGATATAGCCGGTGTTGTCCGCCTGACGCAGCCCTTGGAATGCGACCCCCACGACCTTGCCATCCTGCAGCACGGGTCCGCCCGAATTGCCGGGGTTGATGGCGGCATCGATCTGCACGGCCAGGTGGGAATCCGCCCGCGAGTGCGAGTAGGGTTGGAAGTCGATGCGAGAGACCACGCCGCGGGTGACCGAAAGGCGGTCGCCGCCTATCGGATAGCCGATCACGCGCACCTGGGATTCGAGGCGTGGCACTTCGCCGAATTCGAATGCGGGGAACGCCTCGAAATCCTTGAAATTCTCCACCGAGAGGAGGGCGAGGTCACAATCGTGGGCGATGAAATCCACCTTGGCGGGGTATTTGACCGGGCTGCCATAGACGGTGATGAGGATGCGCCTTGCGTTAGAAACGACGTGGGCGTTGGTGAGGATCTTGTTTTTCCCGATGATGAAGCCGGTGCCGATGCCACCGTCGAAGCGACCGGAATTCCATGGGGTTTCATAGTCCGGGACCTGGGTGGCGACTTCGATGCGCAGCACCGAGCGATAGACCTCGGAGGGGGCGGTTTCGGCGACCAGCGCCGTGATGCTTGCCAGCATGAGGGAAAGGATGAGCGACTGCATTGGAATTGGCGCAAACCCTAGGCGAAGATCGGGCGAGGGCAATTGAAATCTCAGGATCAGCCGGGCGGGTATTGCAGGGGGTCCCGGCATCCAATATTGACAGAACGCGCTCCATGGTGCCGTCTGGCGTGCCGCTGCGGGGATGGAACGAGGGTCCTGCCGCATGGCTGGTTCCAGAAATGACGATTGGCCATGACCTCAGGAGATTTTGAACACCGGAACCAGAAACGCTGGGAGGAATACGAGCATATGGTGGGCGCGCTGGAAAAGGGTGCTCCCGACCCGAAGGCGGGGGAAATGCCGCGGCGCTTCCGCGAACTCTGCCTGGACCTGTCGCTGGCCGAGGCCCGGATGTATGGGTCGCGCGTTACCGGCCGCCTGAACGATCTGGTGATCCGCGGGTACGAACTCATCTATCGGACGCAGCGCAGCGGTTGGCACGACGTGTCAGCTTTTCTGATGGCCGGGTTTCCGCGGGCGGTGCGGCGCGAATGGCGTTTGTTTGGGTTGTGCAATCTGGTATTCTGGCTGCCGATGTTGCTGATGATGATCTCGTCCGGTCACGACATCCGCTGGACCCAGGCGGTGCTCGGAGCGGATGGCATGGCATCAATGGAGCGGATGTACAGCGGACATGACAACCCGAGCGCCCACTTGCGCGCGGAATACGGGTCCAACTTCAGGATGTTCTGCTTTTATATCTATAACAACGTGTCAATCGACTTCCGGATCTTCGCGGGGGGCATGGCTGCGACACTCGGCACCTTGTTTTTCCTCTTGTTCAACGGACTGCACATGGGCGCCGCTGCGGGATATGTGAACCATGCCTGCAATCCGGAATCATTCTGGTCGTTTGTCAGCGGCCACTCGCCGTTTGAGTTGTTAGGAATGATCATGTCCGGCATGGCCGGGATGCGTTTGGGCCTGGCGATCTTGCGGCCCGGGCGCCTGCCGCGGGTGCGGGCGCTGGTGGTGGCCTCCAAGCAGGCGATGCCATTGATTTATGGTGCGGCGGTTCTAACCACCCTTGCCGCCGTGATCGAGGGGTTTTGGTCCGCGCAGGACATTCCTGCCGAGGCGAAATATGCCTTCGGCACCGCCGGGTGGGTGCTGCTTGCGGTGTATTTCCTGATAGCCGGAAGGAGGGAGGCGGATGCAGCTTGACGCGGTCACGGCTGAGATACGCCCGCGCGGCGATTGGGAGGCGGTCGATCTCGGGCTGGCGCTGGTGCGGCGGGATTTCTGGCGTTGTTTCGCGGTGTGGTGGTTGGCGATGCTGCTGCCGACCGCGGCGGCGGGTTGGTGTTTGTGGGAGTGGCCGTTCTTGTGGTTGATGTGGTTCTGGTGGTGGAAGCCGATGGGTTCGCGCATGGTGTTGTTCGAGTTGAGCCGCCGTTTGTTTGGCGAGCGTCCGTCGTGGCGGACGAGCCTGCGTGAGATTCCGCGCGCATGGACGCGGCGGTTTTTCCATCGTTTTGTCGGCACGCGTCTGTCGCCGTGGCTGCCTGTGACCTTGGCGGTGGAGGATCTGGAGGGACTTCGCGGCCCGCTCTATCGACAACGCTGTGTCCAGGTGACCCGCCGTGGCGGCGGGGCGGTGACGTGGATCTTTTTCGCCTCCATCCCGGCAGCCTGTTGGTTCGGTTTGGCGATTCTCGGACTCTTGCTCATATTCGTGCCCGAGGGGCAGGACAGCGCGTGGCGGGCGGCGTGTGAAACCTGGGATTCCGACCGCCCGTTTGAAGTTCCCGTGTTGGTCATGCGGACCATGGTCTGTGCGGTGATGCTCGCGTTGTCTCTTACTGACATGTTTGCAACGGGGGCCGGCTTTGGAATCTATCTGAACAATCGGACCTGGATCGAGGGCTGGGATGTGGAGTTGGCGCTGAAACGCCTGGCCATGCGTCTAACCAAGGCCGCGCTGGCCGTGCTGCTGGTTCTAACCGCATTGATGCCGGGCCCGGTGCGCGCTGCGGACGAGTCCCGGGCCGCGCAGGTGATCCGCGAGGTCAAGGCCGCGCCGGAATTCAAGGTCCATACCATCAAGGAAAAAGTGGCCAAGACCACGGGAAACTCCCGCTCGTTTGACGGGCTGAACCTCGACTGGCTGCATTTCGACGGCACGTGGTTGGCGGGCATCGAATATGTGCTGGTGGCGGGCGCGATGGCCGTTCTGATAGGACTGGTTTCATGGCTGGTGTGGGCCAACCGCCATGCAATCGGGTGGCGCGGTGGCGGCGGAAAACCCGCCATTCCCCCGAGGGCGCGGGTCGTCATGGGAATGGATGTTTCCCCGGAAACGCTGCCTGCGGACCTACCCATGGTGGCGATGGATCTCTGGAGGCAGGGCAGGTATCAGGAGGCGCTGGGCTTGCTCTATCGGGGTGCGATCTCGCGTGTGATGGACGCTGGAGTTGTGGAAATCCAGGAATCCGATACGGAAGGTGATTGCGTGCGGAGGGTCAACCGCGCCGGGGCCGCCGCCTATCCGGAATATTTCCGCGGCATTACCGGCGTGTGGATCCGCATGGCCTATGCGGGTTGCCGCCCGGACGATGGTGAAGTTGAACGCTTGTGCCGCCAGTGGCCGTTCGAGGAAAGGAGGAGGCCATGACGCGCGGGTTGCTGCTCATTGTGACCGCGCTTTCTCTAACCGCATGCGAGTATGAGGAAGTCGAACGTGAGACCGGCTACAAGGGCCGGGCAAGGTTCCAACCATGGCTGGCGGCGGAGCGCTTTGTGCAAGGCATGGGCGGGTCCGTGCGTTCGGTGATGTCATGGACCCCTCCGGTGTCCACCGACGCGGTGTGGATCATGCCCGCCGCGACTCTGGGCAACGAGAGTTTCACCCGCAGGATGGAACAATGGGTGATCGGGGGCGGACATCTCGTTCTGTTAGTAGAACACGCGGATTCCGAAACCAATGACTGGTTTGATTTTTCCATCACTCCGGCATTGGGCCCCGCGCTCCACCCGATGCTGGAGCGGGCCGGAATCCATATCGAAAAGAAGGCCGCAACGGTGGGTGAAACCACAGGCGGGGAAATCAAGTTTGAAGGACGGGTTTTCAAGGTGAAGGCCAGATCGATACTAACAGTCTATCGGAATGGTAAAGATCCGGGAGTGTTCGCATCCGCATCCCGGGGAGGCGGGCGCATCACCGTGCTTACCGATGGCAGGATCTTGCGCAACCGGTGGATTGGGGACCTCGAGCACGCGGATTTGCTGGTGGCCCTGATCGAGACGACCCGAAAAAAGGGGGCGGTCGGATTCATGCGCGGTTCCGATGTTTCATTGTGGGCCATGCTGAGGCAATACCTCGCGCCTGTTCTGATCGCACTCGGCGTCTGGGTGTTGCTCTGGCTTTGGAAAAACCTGAGCCGCTTCGGACCGCTCGAAGCGGACAGCCCGCCGCCCTTGTCGCGCGGTTACGATCACCATCTGGAGGCGCTGGGTGATTTCCAATGGCGTCTCGACCACGGGGCCGCGCTGTTGGCGCCATTGCGCGCGCAAGTCACGGATCTCGGTCAGCGGGCTGCCGCGCGAGTGCGTCCGGGCGGCGGGGATTTTTATCAGTTTCTAGCAGACCGCTCGGGGCTGCCGTGCGAGCGCGTCTATCAGGCATTGGCTGAATCACAGTCCGCCGATGCGGCGCAACTGACCCGCACCGCCGCCGATCTCCAACAATTGCACAAAGTCCTTCACCACAACCCCGCACGCTTATGACACCAGACACCGAGCAACCCGAAACCATGACTCCCCGGGAAATTCCGCCTCGCCGCACCCTCGCGGATCTGATCCAACACATGCGCGATGAAATCCGCCGCGTTATCCTCGGTCAGGAAACCGTGATCGACCAGGTGCTCGCCGCCTTGCTGGCCGGTGGTCACATCCTGCTGGAGGGAAAGCCCGGACTCGGCAAGACCCACCTGGTGAGCACCTTGGCCAAAACCTTCGGGGGCGCATCCGGACGCATTCAGTTCACGCCGGACCTGATGCCCTCGGACGTCACCGGTTTCCGGCTTTTCGACATGAAGAGCCAGACCTTCCAGCTCAGGCGGGGGCCGGTGTTCACGAATCTTCTGTTAGCTGATGAAATCAACCGCGCTCCCGCCAAGACCCAGGCGGCATTGTTAGAAGTAATGCAGGAACGCCAGGTGACCATCGATGGCGAAACCCTGACACTATCCCCACCGTTCATGACCCTGGCCACCCAGAACCCGGTCGAGCAGGAGGGCACCTATCCGCTCCCGGAAGCCCAGCTCGACCGCTTCATCATGAAGGTGCTCATCGGCTATCCCGCGGGCGAGGCCGAATGTGAAATCGTCACCCGCGCGTCCGCCGAAAATCCGGGCGGCTTCGGCGACGGCGTCGCGCTGGTCTGCGGGCCGGAGGAAATCGTGGCCGCGCAGGAGGCGACGGCTGCGGTGCGGGTGGTGCCGGATGTGGTGGCCTACGCGGTGGCGCTGGCCCAGGCGACGCGAGACTCGCGAGCGGTCTCGTTGGGTGCGGGAACGCGTGGCGCGATCAGTTTGGTTAGAATAGGCAAAGCCTACGCCGCGCTGGAGGGCAGGGGATTCGTCACTCCGGATGACATCAAGCGCGCGGCCCTGCCGGTGTTGCGCCACCGTGTGCAGCTCACGCCTGAGGTGGCGATCAGCGGCCAGGAGGTGGATGAGGTGCTGCTGGCGATTGTCGAGAGCGTTCCCGCCCCACGAGGATGAGTCCGACCTACCGCTTCCTTGTGATTGCCGCGGCGTGGTTGCTGTTAGCCGCGGTTGCCGCAGCGCTGCCGTCGTTTCTAACCGCATGGAGGTGGCTGGGCATCGCGGTGGCGCACCTCATGCTGGTGGACGCGGTGTGGGTGTGGTGTTACAAACCCGTGGAAGTCCGGCGGCGCCTGCCCGGGCGCTTCGCGCTGGGTGAACCCGGCGAGGTGGCTCTAACAGTCCGTAACGAGGGCAGGCACCGCGCCGGAATTGCATTGTTCGACGGCATTCCGCAGCGCTCCGAGGCGGACGGTTTGCCATGGACCGGAGAGGTGCCCGCCCTGCGGGAGATCAAGGTGATCTATCCGGTGAGACTGACCCAGCGCGGGGAGGCGGTGTTTGGTCCGGTGCAGGTCCGTCGGGTCTCGCCCATGGGCCTGTGGTCGCGGCAAAGCTCCCATCTCGCGGCGGAGACGGTGAAGGTCTATCCGAATTACGAGCCGGTGGTCCGTTTCGCCCTGCTGGCCATGCAACACCGCGAGAGTCCGATGGGCATCGTCCGCCGTCCGCGCGCGGGCTCCAGCAGGGATTTCCACCAACTCAGGGATTATCGCGATGGCGATCCGCTTGCCCAGATCGATTGGAAGGCCTCGTCGCGCAGGCAGATGCTCATCAGCCGCGACTATCAGGAGCAACGCGACCAGTCGGTGGTGTTCTTGTTAGATACGGGCCGCCGGATGCGTGCGCTGGACGACGGGGTGCCGCAGTTCGACCATATTCTCAACGCGGTGTTGCTGGTCGCGCATGTGGCGCTGCGCCAGGGCGACCAGGTATCGGTCAAGTCGTTCGGTGGCACGGACCGGTGGCTGCCGCCGATGAAGGGCAGCCATGCGATGCCGGTGTTGCTGAATCATCTGTATGACTATCAGACCACGCCCGCGCCCAGCGATTTTTCGGGAGCGGTGGAGAAACTCATGTCACGCCAGCGGCGGCGTTCGCTGGTGATATTGCTCACCAATCTGCGCGGTGAGGATGGCAAGGAACTGCTGCCCGCCATGCAGGTGCTCAATTCCCGCCACCTGGTGCTGCTTGCCAGCATGCGCGAAGGAGTGGTGCAGAACGCCATTTCCAAACCGGTGGATTCCTTTCCCTCCGCCCTGCAATATCTGGCGGCCAGCCGCTACGTCAACGAACGCCGTGAAATCCTCGCCAGCCTCGGTGCCTCCGGGATTCTGACCCTCGACTGCACAGCGAGGGATTTCCCCATCGCCCTCGCGAACCGGTATTTTGACATCAAGGCGGCAGGCAGGATCTGAGGCGTCGTAGCATGGCCGTGATAGGAGGATGGAAACCACTGATTACGCTGATTTAACTGATTATTAAAAGATCAAATAGGGGGTGTTTCATACCCTTGAGGTGAGTCACACAACCGAACCCCCCAGGAATACTTTCTGAAATCTGTGTAATCAGCGTAATCAGTGGTTCCTCTTCCCGATCCGCCCCTGCAACTCCACCCCTGCAATGCAGCATTTCGCATTGAAAGTTCCGTGTTGGGTGCGCAAACTGCGCGTGTGATACCCAACGTCCTCGCCGAACGCTACGCCTCGCCCGCTTTGCAAGCCATCTGGTCCGCCGAGGGGCGCATCGTGCTGGAGCGCGAATTCTGGATCTCGGTGATGAAGGCGCAGCGCGATCTCGGCCTCGATGTTCCCAAGGAGTCCATCGCCGCCTACGAGCGCGTCATGCACCAGGTGGACACCGCATCGATCATGGCCCGGGAAAAAATCACCCGCCACGATGTGAAGGCGCGCATCGATGAGTTCAACAGCCTTGCAGGACACGAGCAGGTCCACAAGGGCATGACCTCGCGCGATCTAACAGAAAACGTGGAGCAGCTCCAGGTGTTTCGCTCGCTGTTGCTGGTGCGCGACAAAACGGTCTGCGCCCTGCGCCACATGCGGGAGCGCGCCGAGCAATGGAGCGATCTCGTGCTGACCGCCCGCACCCACAATGTGGCCGCCCAGCCGACGACCCTCGGCAAACGTGTGGCCATGTTCGGCGAGGAGTTGTTAGGTTCGCTGTTCGTGCTGGAGAACCTGATCGCAAGCTATGCCGTGCGCGGGCTGAAAGGCGCCGTGGGCACGCAGATGGACCAGCTTTCGCTCTTCGCTGGCGACGCCGCCAAAGTGACGGATCTCGAAAACCGCGTCGTCGCCCACCTCGGCATGCCCGCCGTGTGGACGAACGTCGGCCAGGTCTATCCAAGGTCGCTGGATTTCCGCGTGGTCGCCGCTCTAACTGACTTGTGCGCGGGGCCGTCGTCGTTCTGCAAGACGCTGCGTTTGATGGCTGGGCATGAGACGGCTGGCGAGGGGTTCGCCCCCGGGCAGACCGGCTCCAGCGCCATGCCGCACAAGATGAACTCGCGCTCGTGCGAACGCGTGAACGGATTTCATGTGATATTGAAAGGATACCTCGGCATGGCCGCCGGCCTTGCGGGCGACCAATGGAACGAGGGCGACGTCTCCTGCTCGGTGGTGCGCCGCGTCATGCTGCCCGACGCGTTTTTCGCCACCGACGGCATGTTTGAGACCTTTCTAACTGTTCTCGGCCAGATGGACGCCTTCGAGGCGGTGATCGCCGCCGAGACCGCCCGTTACCTGCCCTTCCTGATGACCACCACCATCCTGATGGAAGCCGTGAAGGCCGGTGTCGGGCGCGAGACCGCGCACAAGGCGATCAAGGATCATGCCCTGGAAACCGTCAACGACCTGCGCACTGGAAAGGCATTCCGCAATAATCTGATGGAGCGCCTTGCGAAGGATAGCCGCCTCGGAGTATCCCGCGGAACGCTCGACGCCATCCTCGCACAGGGGGTATCGGAATCCGGTGCGGCCAAGGCGCAGATCGCCGCGTTCGCAGATGCTGTTAGAAAACTCGAGGCCGCACATCCGGACGCCGCCGCGTATTCACCAGGGATGATTCTTTGAGGGAGGAATGCTGAGGTCGCAGAGGGTAGAGATTGACGAGTGATGATTGTTGATTTGTGATTTTTGAAGTGAAGAGAAGGCTCGCGCGTAGACGCAAAGGCGCGGAGGTCGCAGAGGGAGCGCGGAGTGAATGAGGTGCGGCTTGTGCCAAATAGGGGGAACGGACGACTCGTCCGTTGATCGGGATAATGAATCGAAACGCGGAGGTCGCAGAGGGTAGAGATTGACGAGTGATGATTGTTGATTTGTGATTTTTGAAGTGAAGAGAAGGGGCTCGCGCGTAGACGCAAAGGCGCGGAGGTCGCAGAGGGAACGCGGAGTGAATGAGGAGCGGCTTGTTCCAAATAGGGGGAACGGACGTCTCGTCCGTTTATCGGGATGAGGAATCGAAACGCGGAGCAATCCAAGTGGCAGTCGTTCCGCCCGCACTGCGTCATCCTTGCGCCTCGCACTGTCTGCGCTCCCGGCGGTAGCGCGCCACCTTGCTCCGCGGTCTCTTCCTCTTCTGTTTAAAATTTAATACTTAAAATTTAGTGCTTAAAATTGCCCAGTGCTCCGTTCATTTCACGGTATCATGGCGGGTCTTGCAATCAGGCGGGGAGTTCCGCAGGCTCTGGGCGCATGACTGACGCAGTTTTGAGCAACCCCGAGGCGCTGATCGATATTGTGAGGGTCAGCAAGAGTTTTGGCGACAAGGTGGCGCTGCGGGATGTTTCGTGGTCGTTTCCGAAGGGGCGGATCAGCGGTTTGTTAGGTCCGAACGGGGCGGGCAAGACCACGCTCTTCCGGCTGTTGATGGGGATTCTGAAGGCCACCGAGGGGCGCATGACGATTCAGGGTTACGATTGTTTCGATGACCGGGTGATCGCGAAACGTCTGGTGGGTTTCCTGCCCGACGAGCCGGTATTTTATTCCTATTTGAGCGGCCAGGAGGTGCTGGAGTTGAGCGCGGGCATGCACGGGTTGGACGTGTCCGAGGCCATTCGGCGGCTCCAACCCTTGATTGCGCGGTTGGGGATGGTGGAGGCGATGTCGCAATTCGCCGATGATTACTCGCGCGGCATGAAGAAGAAACTCGGTCTGCTGCTGGCGCTGCTGCACGAGCCGCCATTATTAGTGTTAGATGAGCCGACCAACGGGCTCGATGTGGAATCCACGCGCTTGTTTTTCGATTTGATGCGCGAGTTGGCGGCGGCGGGGACCACGATTGTGTTCTCGACCCATTTGATGGATCAGGTGGAGCGCTTGTGCAGTCATGTGGCGATCATTCACGAGGGTCGGCTGATCACCTCGGGCAGTCTTGAGGAGATCTGCGCCGGGCGCGGTTTGGAGGAGGTGTTTGTGCAACTGACCCAGTCTGTTTCCTGATGAATTCCCTGCCTCCACAGCCCACATCCAACTGGGCCACGATGAAGTTGTTATGGAAAACCGTGCGCAAGCGCGAGGCGGGGCGGCGCAAGCGCAAAATGCAACAAATGCGCAAGAAGACAGGCAGCGGATCGAATGCCATGGGCTGCATTGCGACAGTCTCCATGACAGTTCTGGCACTATTCGTCCACTTGGCGCTGGGTTACATGGTCATGAGCACCGTAGAGACCGCGCAAATCCTTACGATGGAGAGGAGCGGACGCATGGTCGTGTACGACAGTTCGCTATTGGAACGTATGGCCCGCACCGAGCAAAACATCAGGGAGATGGGTGGCGATGCCTTGCATCCCCAGCAAGCGGATTCCAAATCCCTGGCCGATCTCCGCATCAAGCTCGAAAATGATGCGGTGTCCCTGGCAAATGACGCCGCATTTTCGAGGAAATTCGTCGTCGGCGGCACCCAAAAACAACAGAAGGAGCGGGTCTTGGCCCATTTCCACCAATACGGATGCAAGGGCTTGGTCGCCGACAAGCAATTGTCCGATGCGAGTTTCGCCCGACCGGACACGCTACCACCGGTGATGATTCCATTTATCGGTTTCATGTTGATGTGGTGGTTGATCATGATCGTTTGTCAGGGAGAGGCATTGGATCTGGACTTCCAGAGGCGGAGGCACCCGATGTGGGAGTGGTTGTTCAGTCATCCTGTCAGGCCGCTGGCGGCGTTTGCCGCGGAAATGTTAGGCCCGATGGTGGCGAATCCGATCTATCTGGCATCACCGGCGTTTTGGATGGTGCTGCTGTGTATGGCGCATGGGATCGCGGCTGGGCTGATAGGCGGGCTGTTGGTCGGCATCCCTTTTGCGGTGGCGGCCTCCTGCCTGAACAAGGCCATGGAAATTTCCATCATGTTGCGCCTGTCATCCCGCTCGCGCGGGGCCGTGCTGGGTTTGATCTCATGGGTGGGTTATGCCCTGATGATGCTGCCGCTTTTCACCATGCAATTGCGCTCGCTCGAGGTGCTGCTGTTGAAGGGGCTGTCTCTGATGAGCGCCTGGCTGCCGCTTTGGCCGGTCAGGGCGTTGGTTTTCGGCTGGGGCAGGGATCCCGTGCTGTGGCAGGTTCTGGTTTCCGCGTGGTGGGTGGCTGGCATCATGATCCTTGGCTCATGGGTTCTGGCCCATTGGGGGGTGAATCAGGGATTGCAAAGCTCGGGCGCGGACGTTCCTTCAACACCTCGCATTCTCAGCGCGTCCGCCCCGCGAAGGTTGGCGGGAAACCCCCTGTATCGCAAGGAACTGCTTTGGTTCTGGCGTGACAAGGGTGCGGTGGTGCAGGCCGTTCTCATCCCTCTAACCATCGGCGCGATGCAGGCCTTCAACCTGCGCAATGTTGCGGAAATGGCCACAACGCATTGGAACGGTCTATGCGGATTAGGCATCCTGTGCGGCACGTATTTTCTGTTGGTGCTGGGGCCGCGTTCGCTGAGTTCCGAGGGCGGGGCCTTGTGGATCGCTCTGACGTGGCCGCACGGACTTGAGAATTTGCTCAAAACCAAGGCCCGCTTGTGGTGGATGCTGGCCAACCTCGTGGTGGCCACCATTTTCATCGTGACCGTGGTGATGTATCCGGCGGATTGGTGGCGGATTGCGCTGGTGTGGGCCGGGTGGTTCTGGTTCAGCCACAGTCTGGCGGAAAAGGCGGTCACGCTTGTCACTGCCCCCTCGTCATCGGGCGAACCGGAACGTGCGCCGCAAGGGCGTTCTTTTGCCGCCATGTTAGGCACGCTGGCGTTCGGCGCGGGGGTGCTGACCCAAACCTGGCACGTCGCGGTGTTAGGCATGGTGTATTCCTCGCTAACGGCTGCGGCGATGTGGCAGAACCTGCGCGCGCGCCTGCCATTCCTGTTTGATCCGTGGTCCGAACGGCTTCCTCCCGCGCCATCACTCATGCACGCCATGATCGGCATCGCGGTCATGGTCGAGTGCGTGGGACTTGCCTCGGGAATTGCCGCGGGCTACGGTGGGGCCGACTCACTCTGGCTGGTGCGTTCGCTGGCATATGGAGTGATCGGCGCGGCCGCGTGGCTCATCATGCACAGGTTCCTCAAAGGCCGGGGCGTCATGGCCGCGGACATTTGGAACTGGCAGGGCCGAATGGGGGCGGGTGCGGCAATGGCGGCGGGCGCGGCGGTTCTAGCAGGAATTATGTTAGGCGCATGCGCGCAAGGTTATCTGGCCTTGTTGAGATGGCTGCCCGCGACGCAGGCGTTCATGACCGAAACCGCGAGATATGCCATGGACCACAAGGGCCAGTTTGGATGGCAGGTTCTGCTGACGGTGGGATTCGCGCCCGTGGCGGAGGAATATTTTTTCCGGGGATTGTTGTTCCGGGCGCTGGATAGGGAATGGGGCGGGTGGCGCGCCATGGCGGGCAGCGCCGCGTTTTTCGCGATCTATCATCCACCGGTGTCGTGGCTGCCCGTATTTATGTTAGGATTGTGCAGCGCGTGGTTGTTCAAGCGCGGCGGACGCCTGCTTCCCTGTGTGCTGCTGCACATGACCTACAACGCCGTGGTCATGTTCTTTGGCTAACAGACATCACTCCCACCCGGTAGTCACTCCCACTCGATGCTGGCGGGCGGTTTGGTCGAGACGTCGTAGAGCACGCGGTTGACGCCCTTGACCTCGTTGAGGATGCGGTGGCTGGTCTCGCGCAATAACTGATAGGGAAGATCGACCCAGTCGGCGGTCATGGCATCTTCGGAGATCACGGCGCGCAGGGAGACCGCCCACTCGTAGCTGCGTTCGTCGCCTTTGACGCCGACGGTTTTGACCGGGATGAGGCCGGCGTATGCCTGCCACACGCGGTCATACCAGCCATGTTCCTTGAGTTTGCCGATGAAGATGGCATCGCACTCGCGGATGATGCGCAGGCGGTCCGGGGTGATCACGCCCGGGCAACGCACGGCGAGGCCGGGTCCCGGGAATGGGTGGCGGTGGAGAATGTCATGCGGGATGCCCAACGAGGCGCCGAGCGCACGCACCTCGTCCTTGAAGAACTCCGCGAGCGGCTCCAACACCTTCCCCTGGGCCTGCAATTCGAGGATTCTATCCACGCGGTTGTGGTGGGTCTTGATTTTCGACGCCTTGGATTTGGCGTTGGACGCGCTTTCGATCACATCCGGATAGAGGGTGCCCTGGGCCAGCATTTCCGCATCGCCCACCGAATCCCAGAACACATCGATGAAGAGGTTGCCGATGATGACGCGTTTTTTCTCGGGATCATCCACACCGTCGAGTGCTGATAGAAAACGTTCCGCGCAGTCCACCGTTTCGATTGGCACGCCCATGCGGTGGAAGTTGCTGCGCACCTCCTCGCCCTCGTCCTTGCGCATCAGCCCGTGATCGACGAAAATCGCACGGACCTTGGCACCGGCCTCATGCAGCAGCACGGCGAGCACGGTGCTGTCCACTCCGCCGGAAACACCGCAGACGATTTGTTTGTCGCCGACTTTTTGGCGAATGCCATCGATGATCTCGCGTTTCAAGTCGTCGATGCGGAAGGGCAGGAGGTTCTTCGCTTCTAACAAGAAATTATGGAGGATGCGCAGGCCTTCGTGGCTGTGGGTGACTTCCGGATGGAACTGGATGCCGAAGAAGTGGTTGTTCCATTTCAGGGAAACGGGGGTGCCGTGTTGGTTGGCGGCAATGACCTTGGCACCGGGTGGCAGCACCTTGACCGTGTCCGAGTGGCTCATCCAGACCTGGGAGGACGCGGAGACGCCTTCGTAAAGGCCCGTGCATTCGGAAGGGAAGAGGTTGGCCGGGCCGTATTCGCGGCGGTCGCTGGCCTCGACGGTGCCGCCGAATTTGATGTTGAGGAGCTGCATGCCGTAACAGACGCCGAGCACCGGCACTTGGAAGGCCTTGAGCGTCTCAAAATCAAGGTCCGGCGCGTCCACCTCGCTGGTGCTGCGCGGCCCGCCTGACAGGATGATGGCCCCGGGTTTCCCGATGTTGGGAAAATCCTCAATGGCATACAACTTGGCGAAAAATCCCAACTCGCGCACCCGGCGGACGATCAACTGGGTGTATTGG
>CAYWLC010000055.1:0-12782 GCA_964458895.1 uncultured Luteolibacter sp.
AATGTTAGACTCAGGTTCGGTAGACAGGTTCAAAAAAACAGGAAAACTTTAGCTTTAATAAATTAAGGAATATTAATTATGATTAATGTGTATCAACCTCAACTAGGGAAAGAGGAATTAAATGCCGTCAAACAGGTGTTCAAGTCAAATTGGATCGGCAAAGGGAAGAAAACCGAAGAATTTGAAACAAATTTTGCTGAACATTTAAGCGTCAGCCGCAACCGGATTCGAAGCACAACATGCTGTACAGAAGCACTGTTTCAGATTCTGCAACTCCTCGGCATCGGCGCGGGCGATGAAGTGATAATGCCGACAATAAGTTTTGTCGGGGCCGGAAATGCAGTAGCCGCATGCGGAGCTAAAAATATTTTCTGCGATGTTGACTATAGGACTTTAAATGCAACGGCAGAATTTATTGCGGCAAAAATAACCCCCAGAACCAAAGCGATTATCCTCATTCACTACGGAGGAATCTCATGCGAAATGGATGAAATCGTGAATTTGATCAAGGGGCGCAATATTACTTTAATTGAAGACAGTGCCTGCAGTGTTGCTTCAAAATATAAAAACAGGTCGCTAGGAACTATCGGAGACTTTGGAGTATGGTCGTTTGATGCCATGAAAATTTTAGTATGCGGCGATGGCGCGATGGTGTATTGTGCCAACCCGGAGGATTCGACAAAAATTGAACAGCAGGCCTATCTGGGATTAATTACGAAAAGCGGATTTACCAATACGGTTGATAATAAATGGTGGGAATTTGATATTTCCGGCTTTGGACGTCGTGCGATAATGAACGATATTTCTTCGGCCATAGGGATAGAACAGTTACATAAACTACCTTCTTTCATAAAAAAGCGGAAGAAAATACATGATACCTATATGAAAGAACTTAAGAATATTGAATGGTTCAAACTGCCTCCGGCTCTGCCTGATTATATAGAATCATCGTATTACTTTTTCTGGTTGCAGATGAAGCCTGAAATCCGGAGTGAATTCGCGTTGTATTTACGCAGCAATAATATTTATACAACATTCCGCTATTATCCTCTGCATTGGGTGAAAAAATATGGGGTGTCCGACAATCTGCCCAACGCGGAAAAAGCTGCTAATGAAACGTTGTGCATACCAATTCATCATTCCCTGACAAATAAAGATATTGCGTTTATTGTTGAAAAAATTAAAAGTTTTGAAGTGAAATAATCAAATGAATTATGTATTTGTTTTTCTCGGAGAATTCGGCTACGAATTATTAAATTGGCAGGGCGTGGTCAGAAAATTCGCCACGACGGTTTCCCCCGATGACCGCATCATTTGCTGCAGCCGTGCATCTCTGTATCCGCTCTATGAAGAAGCGGATGCTTATGTGGATATATCCAATGTTAAAGAATTTAAACAGAGCACAGCCAGTGGTTACTCCTGTGACTATTATTTCAAAAGTATGATGATAAAGAATCGATTAATTAAATACTTTCTGGATAATAATTTGAAAAGAACAATAAAAAAGTTTGTTCTGTCGGAACTGGAATCCGGGAATTGCTGCGCTGGGAAAAAGCGTAAACTCAATTTGAGCGGCAACTTCAAGTTTGTCTTCAGCTGCGAGCGGAATCAGATCAACGGATGTTTTTTCGGAATAACCCCTGAACATACAGGGATTTACGACAAACTGGATACTTCAAAAAATATTTTCAAAAAAATTGAACCTGATTTCAGCCTCCTTGAAAAGGTACAAGCAAAAATTCAGTTCTCACTGGACAAGCCCTTTATTCTGTGCCAAATGCGCAACAGAGAGATTGTCCTGCGATCTAAAGAAAACGTTAATTATGAAGATATAATCAAGGAAATAAGTTCAAAATATCCAGTCTTGCTGCTTTCTTTCAATACCGGCAGGAAATTAGACAGCTACTCCGCCTTTGACAGTCTGCCAGGCTGCTATTCGTACCAGGCCAGTACTTTCACTGAACAAGCCCTGCTGATTCACTTTGCCGGAATTTGTCTTTTTTTTACTGAAAAGGATTTCGGAAGCCACATGTATGTTCCACCGCTTATGGGTAAAAATGTTTTTACAGTCGCCCCTTCCTCCGTTTACACGCTGGGAACTACTCCCATAGATTACTGGAATTCCGCTGTTTTCCGTTTCGGAGGAAGAATCATACCTATAAAATCAGAAGATTTATCAACCTTAAGCTCAATAAAGGAGTTCGCCCATGAATTATTTCAGACAATATCTTGAACAACTGGAAAAAAAATCATTGACCTATAACTATGATGATATGTATCTATGGCCGAGAACTCCAATAGGCAATGATCATCAGAGCGTTATCCTGCGAAGGGTTGGAGCAACAGACAACGATATCCTGAACCCCCGCTCCAGAACTGCAATGATTATAAATTGTATCAATAAGCTCATTGAAATGGGATATATAAAAAAGGATTTCTCGCTTCTTGATGTTTGCTGCGGAGATGCACTGGTTATAAAATATATAAAAGAGAAATTCCTTGATTCAGATTGTTACGGCATTGATTGCAACAAAGATAAATTTTCCACGCATGAGAGCATTACGAAGGCAAATGTGTTGTTGTTCAATGCTTATCTGCAGCAAATCGTATCAGATCCGCCTCAGCAACAATTCGACATTGCATTAATGTTGAATAGTTATAGAGGCTGGGAATCGGCAGATTTAAAACCCGAGTATGCGGATTTGCCGCGGCAGATAGATGAATGGTTTATCAAACACGCTAAATTTACAATAGTTACAGCAACAAAAGTTCAAATTAAGAGATTGTCTAAGATTATGCATTTAATTATTTTAGGGAAAGGCGAGGATAATTCTTTTATGATTTGTATATCGAAGAATTACAAGCTGAAACCAGCACCTTCAATTTCCAATTTGTTTAATGCTATTAAATTGTTATTCAATGGAAAAAAGTCCTGACCGTCTGCGTGACTTTATACTTTAAATTACGCCAAAAAGTCCAGGAATTCGAAAACAATTTAATCAAAAGACATCAAATAATACTTTTTGCCGGAAAATACAGAAGCGACTATAAGTTTTTTCATGCGTTATCCATGAACAGTCTTTTGTCCGGTACGCCAAGGCGAGGTTTCGGGCAGTAGTTTATGCAAGAAAACATTTTTTGTGAGAACACTCATCAGGCCTTATGGACAAGTTTCAAGTAAATGACCGGATTGCGAAAAATCCATACAGCAAACATGAAAACCGAAAAGAGATTTTTATGAAAACAGTCACTGACACGATAATAAAAGTTGCGAAACCAGTTATTTTGAATTCTCCATTCTTGTTATCGGCTTATCGCGGGATAAGACACATTGGCTCTATGCCTTCGCGTGTAAGTAGAATTATTCGCGCAAGATCTCTCTATTACCGTGATCTAAAGACGTTTAGATGCCAGGAGGAATCAACAGTTAAACGTTTTGCTTTCAGTGAAACGCATTCCTGCATGAAGGAGAGATTTATGAGCAATGGGGCTGCAAAAGGACATTATTTTCATCAGGACTTGCTGGTTGCAAGAAGAATCCACTTAAATAATCCTTTTATATACATAGATGTCGGTTACAGAATTGACGGATTTGTTGCCCTGTGTCATTAAGGTCTTTGAAAGTGATTGATGTCCGTCCACTGGCGAGCACTATCCCGAATGTAGAATTCATTCAGGCGGATCTGATGGGAAAGCTGAGGAATGACTTGATTAGCAGTTGTGACTCTTTGCCGTGCCTGCATGCGTTAGAGCATTTTGGCCTGGGCAGATATGGCGATCCTGTCCAGTATGATGGCGATATCCTGGGGTTGAACAATTTATTCAACATCTTAAAGCCTCAAGGCAAATTCTACATCTCGCTGCCTATCGGCCCAAAGAGAATCGAATTCAATGCACACAGGGTATTTTTACTTAATTATCTATTTGAACTGTTCGCTGACAGATTCGTCATAGACAGGTTCTCATTTGTCGATGATGCCGGGGACTTGCACAAGGATATCAAGCTTGACTGCGCTGCGATTGCAGGCAATTGCGGATGCCACTGCGGCTGTGGCATCTTCGAGATGACGAAAACATCCGGACATAAATGATACAAAACGCAGTAGTGATACATAAAGTGATTACTTTTATGAATAACGACTTCAGTACTCCGTATGACCTTATTGTCTGCACCTGTGACGCCTATGAGGATACCTGGTTACCATTCTTCACTCTGCTGAAGAAGTACTGGCCTGATGCGGAAAATTTACGGATCATCCTGACGACCGAAACTAAGGACTTCATTTTCCCCGGCCTGACGATTATCTGCGCGAAAACAGGCATGAACTGGCGTGGAAAGCCGAACCCGTGGGGCAAAACAATACTTACCAGTTTGAATCTGGTCAAGGCCCCGCTGATGTTGTTTATGCTGGATGATTTTTTTATTGACCGTACGGTTCACATCGATTTGCTGAAATCCATCGCAACTAAAATGCTCGATAACAAATGGGATACTGTTGAACTGATTCCGCAAGGCGACAAGACCGGGAAAGCACTACCGGAAGAACCTAACCTTGTGGAGATTGACATAGACTCGCCTTACAGAGTCAATACGCAGGCAGCGCTGTGGCGGCCGGCCGCCATGCAGTTACTGCTCAGAGCCCACGAATCACCGTGGCAATTCGAACACCGCGGAACCGTTCGTGCCGGAAAAACCGGATTTCGATTTATGCGACTGATCAATAACTGCCGCGAAACCATGTGCGAACCCGTTATATCCTACGCCGCAGGCGGAGGATTGCTGCGCGGCAAGTGGAAGCGTGAAGACGTAGTTAACCTCTTTACTCGGAATTGCATAGAAATCAATTACCTGGAGAGAGGATTTTGGGAACCCCAGTGCGAAAAACCGCCTGTTGATTCCAGAACAGTATTGGGAAAAATTTTCAGGAAGGATATCCTCAGTCGGGCATGGCGGCTGATTTGCGATCAATGGTCACTGTATCAGTCTAAATAAATATTTTTTCTTTTACACGAAAATTCTTAAAATAAATAAAAAACCTACAATTGGGGGAAAGTTTATGATCCAGGCAGTAATATCGGTAATAAAGAAGACGCCTTTGCACTATCCGCTGCTAAAGTTGTATCTCTTCTGCTACAACTTGACAAAAGGAATGAGGCAGCGCGCTCAACTCGCAGAATGGAAAAAACAAGGGAAGCCAGTTCCGCCGCCGCATATTGTGAAGCAGAGATTGCTGCGTGAATATGCAAAAAAATATAACTTGCGGATATTAGTGGAAACAGGCACCTTTTACGGAGAAATGGTCGACGCGATGAAGCCATATTTCGACCTTGTATACTCGATTGAGCTGAGCAGGGAATTGTACGAAAAAGCCACTATAAGATTCAAAAAAGCAAAGAGTGTTCAGCTCATGCACGGGGACAGCGGCATTGAATTGGGGAAATTAATGGATAAGATCAATCAAGCCGCCTTATTCTGGCTTGACGGTCATTACTCAGCAGGAATAACGGCGAAAGGGGAAAAAGATACGCCTATTTTTGAAGAACTCAGCCACATACTGAATGCCGCGGACAGACGCCACGTGATCATCGTTGATGATGTGCACTGCTTCGGGTCGAACCCTGGTTATCCCAGCGTAGAAGAACTTAGCGCGTTTATAAAATCAAAGAGGTCAAACCTGGATATTTGTGTTAAAGACAACATGATATGCATAGCGCCGAAACAATAACTGCCGCAGTTGCGGAACAACGATCAATCCATGACTTCCGGAACAACCAGGCCATGTCGTTTACAATATAATGGTATTAACACAGCATGATCAATAAAATTCAATCACTGCTCTGCCGTGGACTTAACTTGATGCTACGCAGGTTATGCAGTCAGAATAGTGACGTAACATCGGTGATTCGCTCCATTCCGGAACTATCAATGTACAGTACAGTCGCACCGCACATTGAAGAAATGAAGATGATCCGTCATGCCGGCGCTGAGTCATACGCCTTCAAAATTGCAATGCCTCCGGCATTCCGTACGGAGATGCATTTTGCAAGACGCCATGTATACCGTTTGAAAAACGTGCGGGTAAATCCCCGTACAGGCGCATGTCGCGCTGGCGGAAACATGTTTCAGGAATCATACGGTTCGCTGAACAGATGCCTGCTGCACTCACCGTTTCCGGCATTAGCATCCAGTACTATGGAATTGCATGGTCCAACGGTTTGTGTTAATATCACCGCATATTATCACTTCCTGCTTGAAGAAGTACCCCGGATTTTATGGACAATGGAGCAATATCCGGCAGCAAAGGTTCTTGTTGCTGATAACGCGCCGGTTTTTGCGCGACAGATTCTTGATCTGCTGGTATCCAGTAAATCGATTGGCGCATATGAAACAGTTCCTTCAACCGGCATATTGCATTGCGATGAATATGTTTTTACACAAGCTGAAGCCTATTCCGGCTTTATACACAGCACGGACATTTCCCTGCTGCTTAAGCATATCATGGTCAAATCTTCACCGCCGCCAGTACGAAAACGAAAAGTCTATATTTCCAGAAAAAACTCGTCCCGCGCTTTCGATAATGAATCTGAAATTGAAGAGATGCTAAAAAAACAAGGCTATGACGTCGTTTACAGTGAGCGTTTTACATTCGCAGAGCAAATAACTCTCTTTCAATCCGCCTTAATGGTGGTTGCCGGCCATGGCGCAGGTTTGGCAAACCTGATCTGGTGCCAGCCCGGATCTCATGTAATCGAATTATTTTCTCCCAGACATTTTAACGATTGCTATGCCCGGCTGAGCATGTCCATGCGGCTCAATTATCAGCCGCTGATGGCGACTGCATCCCGCGGCTGGGGCAAAGTTGATTTAGCAAGACTTGAGGAAGTGATCGTCAATGCATAATAAAAAGAAAATACTTTTTATCCACCACGGCAGTGTGGAGGGCGGCGCTTTTCAGAGCTTGCTCTATCTCGTCAAAGCTCTGGACCGTACCCGGTACGAACCGGTCGTCTGCAGCGGGGACAAAGATGCCTGGCAGGTAGAGAGCATTTTTTCCGCAGAAGGCATTGCCGCCTGTTCGTGCAATCTGCCCAGGTTCGTGCACACGGTCGGCGGATATTACCCCCTCTATCATCTAAGCGGACTGCGAGATATTCTGCGCTGGTTCAAGCAATATCCGTCCGCATGTATGGAATTAGAGCGGTTGCTTAACACAATTAAACCTGATTTGGTTCATTTCAATTCCCTGACACTTGCCCCCTATGCATGCGCTGCCGGGAAGTGCCGCATTCCTGCAATAGTCCACGTCCGCGAGCCAGTTCTCCATGGTATATTCGGTGTCAGGCGGGCATGGCTGCGCAGACATTTGCTTGCTAATGCATCCAAGGTGATTGCCATCTGCCAGGATAATCTGGATCGTCTTGCCCTGCCGGCTGGCAAAGGAGAAGTCATTTACAACCCGGTATCCTTTGCGAAATTTGACTTCCGTCTCAGCAGGGATGAGGCGCGGCGGCGACTGGGCATACCCGCTAATGCGAAAGCGGCATTGATGACCGTGACGTCAACACCGCTGGTCAAAGGCTTTGTACCGTTCATCAAGGCCATGCAGCAAGTGATTAAAACCAATAACGAGTTGTGGTGCCTGATCCCCGGCCTTACGATACCGGTGACGCCGCATCCGCCAATCAACAGCGTCCGCAGAATTGCCGCGCTTCTACTGGGAAGGTATAGAAATCAGACACGCCTGTACAACATGGTAAATAATGGCGGACTGCGGGGCAGAATAATATGCTGCGACTTTGCCGCGGATATGGAACAGTGGATTGCCGCTGCGGATATCGTTTGTGTACCGCATACGCAACCGCATTTTTCGCGGACGCTATTGGAAGCAGGGGCCATGAAAAAGCCGGTCGTCGCCTCAAGGCTTGGAGGACTCGAAGAGTGTGTACGAGAGGGGGAGACGGGCTTGTTGGTGCCGGCAGGCGACGCGCAGGCTCTTGCGCTTGCAGTAGAGAATTTGCTTCAGGACGAACAGGCAAGAAAGCGGATGGGCGAGAACAATTATAAATTTGTAATTTCTAAAGCCGACGCGGCCTTATCCGCGCAACACGTCATGAAGGTATATGATGATTTACTTGCTTAACCCGGCGCAAAAAAACTGGCGTCCGGAAAATATCCGGCAGCCGGCAGTGGTCTTTCTAATCCGCCTTTGCGTATTCTTTGCATGGAATTCCTCATGGCCGAAGTTATTTTCCAGACAATATGTTGCGCGTACAGAACAACACGGCGGTAACAATCCGCTATTCGTGCATTTTCTGTATATTGAAGCGCTACACAGGTTATTGCTGTCTATGAAGAGTTATTGTTTTATAATAAAGACGGAGGATTGCAGACGTGCATTCATCCGTTAAACAACAACACGATTCGCATGGAGAGTGGCTGCTTCTTGGCGGAATTATTGTCACACTGCTAGCTAGAGAGTGGAACTACTCCATACCTGACTTTGCACTGCATAAGCTGTTTTACTACCCCGGCTGGTTTGCCGGACTGTTCTGTCCCCTGGCCTACATCATCATACAGATAGGATTTTCCGTTTGTTCAGCTACCCGTGCCGTTCTAAGTATGTTTTTCTTCCTGTTGCTAGGTTGTTTGCTGGTATTGTCGATACAGATGATGCTATATCCGGAGGCGCTGGCGACTTACGATCTATGGACACTAATCCAATTTACCGCTATGCCGCTTTGGGGATTAGCCGGATTCATCTTTGCTACCAGGTTGGATATTTCCACCGCGTTGCTGGACAAATTTGCAACATGCGCGGCATGGGGCAGTTTATACTCCTTTGGCATGCGATTAATCCAGACAGATCCAACGTCAATTCCGTTTGGTGCTGCCGGATGGCCAATGCGGCTTTTTTTTATGTTCGGTTTTTGCTGGTATCTATCCCGGTTTTTATTGGTCAAACCAGTATCTTTTCGGACAATTTTCGCCCTTGCGGCCTGCAGTCTGGAAGTGATATTTACCCTGCACAAGCCATTTATCTTAGGAACTATCTTTTCTGTGTTAACACTTCTTCTAATCACTCGTCCACATTTGCACATTCGCAAATTAGCAAAGAAAATTATTACATTACTGTTGTCGGTAGCAATTGTGTTAGTGACAGTGAATTTCGTCTATCCTGGAGTTATTGATAAGAATCTTGACTATTTCTACTATAATCGAATATTGCGTATTGATGATCCAAATGATGAGATATCATTCAGGACATCCAGCAGTGGACGCTTTGATATCTGGGAATCCGCCTGGAATGATTTCAAGGATGCCCCATGGGTGGGTACCGGAATCAAAAATATAGCAATTGAAACAGGGACAATATCATTGCACAACGGCTATCTTGATCTGCTCTTCATTTTGGGGATATGCGGAGCTATCCCGGTCTTGTTAGGCAGCTTGATCTGGTTCAGGCGGGTACGGCGGAGTCTGAACTGTCCGCCCCTGCTGCTGGCGCAGTCAAGCTGCCTGGCTTATGTCGTCGGTATTCTAATGTTCAATACGTGCGGAATGAGCAGACTCTTTCCCGGACCAAGTTATTTCCTCCTGCTGGTATGCGGAATAGCGTTAAGAATTTCAGTGGATAACTGGCATAAGACCGCCCCTGTCCCCGCCATTTGCAAAATAGATGACGAATCGAGGTCAGTATGATTACCTTTCTGGCATCCCCGAAAGCATTTACCGGCAGAGCTGCAATCCAGCAGGCGGCGGCAGTCCGAAGCTGGCTGGCAGTGGCGGCAGGCGTTGAAGTCATTCTCTACGGAGATTCGCCGGGAACAGCAGAATGCTGCCGGGCTCTGGACATCCGCCATGTTCCTGATATCGCATCAAACAAACGTGGTATTCCATATTTCGGCGCAATCACCGGGCATGCCGCCGTCCATGCCCGGCATGACCTGCAAGTCTACCTTAACTGCGACATTCTGCTGACTCCGCATATTCTGGAAGCGGTCAAGCATATTCAACTGGACAATTTTCTCATGATCGGCCAGAGGATAGATTTGACTGACGGGGTCACGGTGGATGTTGACTCTCCTGATTTTGTAAATCAACTGAATGAGCTGGCCAATGCCGGCCGCATAAATCTGCACCCGTATAATGGTTCAGACTATTTCGCATTCAGGCGCGGAATGTGGAGTGGCTTGCCGCCCGTCATTGTCGGACGCGGCGGGTATGACAACGCGTTGATATCTTTCTGCATCCAACAGCGCATTCCGATTATTGATGCGACTTTAAAAGTTCTGGCAATCCATCAGTTTCACGATTATGGACACCTGGCTGGCGGCGTAGCGGAAGTGTTCCGCGGGGAAGATGCAAAGAGCAATCTTGAGTTTGTTCCAAAAGATGCAGTGCCCAATATGGAAAATGCCGATTTTATATTGCAAGGTGCCGCGCTGAAACCTAATCGCGGCCGCGGTGATTGGCTCCGGCACAATTTTATCCATTGCCGCCATCGCGGAATACCGCGGCTTCCAGCTATACTGGACCTGTTGTGGAGAGTTCATGGCAGGCTGGGACTTCGCCGCAAATGGACTCCGACATTGAAAGAAGTTCTGGATAGCTACTTCGCCGGATAATTAAGCATTTATTATCGCTTAATGCAAAACCATTGAAAGGATAGTTTTTAATATGGGGCTTAATAAATTAAAAATCTGCATGCTCAATTTTAGGTATGATCCATATGGTGCTAGACCATATCATGAAGCGGAATCATTGACTAAGCATAGTTACGTGGTTTCAATTTTAACGTTGTTCAGCGGGAAGAAACAGGAACCATTAGATGAAAATATAAGGGTCAGGTACATTGATGTGTTTCACAAGAATATGTACATTTTATTTTTTATGCAACTTTATGTGCTTTTCCGTGAAGCGCTAAAAGAAAATGCCGACATCTACCATTGCCGTGAGCCGGAAAGTCACCTGGTCGGTTTAGCGCTAAAAATATTGAAAAGGAAAAAGCTTGTTCTCGATGTCCATGAATATTACCCTGACCTCATAGCAATGGCTGGCCGTTTTTACAAGTATTTCTACATGCTCTCATGCTATGTCATTGAACCGCTTTTTTGCTGGATGGATGATTACATCATTTGCGCTGACGATGAAATAAAAAAACTATACCAGAAGTATAACAGAAAAGTGATTACCATATTTAATTACCCGTCAACAGAACGGTGGGAATTAAAAGATAATCCTCCAATGCACAGAACCAGTCATACACTGATCTATGTCGGCGGAATTTCTGAAGTGCGCGGTATCTGGTCAATGCTGGAAACTGTCAGAGAATCAGCAAAGATATTTCCAGACGTGAAGTTGTTCCTTCTCGGTGATGGTTCATCCCGGCTGATGGAAGAAATTGATCAATACATAAAATCAAAGAATATGGCGGAGAATGTCAAATGCATTGGAAATATTCCACACCATGAAGTGGCGGCATATTTGAAATCGGCCACTGCCGGTCTGTTGTTATATCAGCCAATAAAAAAGTTTTGTAAAAATATCCCGACCAAACAATATGAATATGCGATTTCGGAATTACCCTATGTGGCTACCGATTTGCCGCCGATCCGGGCATTTACCGATGACGCGAAATGCGGATTACTGGTATCACCGGACAATATAGAAGCTGCGGTCGAAGCCGTCTGCCATATTTTCACTCATCCGGATGAGGCCGTAAAAATGGGTGCAAACGGCAAAAAAGCTGTATATGAGAAATATAACTGGGAACTGATGGAACTTAAACTTATCGGGATTTATTCCAAAATTATAATATTAGGTAAAGACATAAAGAAATGGAAGGAAATTGAAGATGACAAAACAAGAATTCTTAAGTGAACTGGAAGAAGTGCTCGAAGCCGATGCGGGATCCATTGCGGGAGATGAATCATTAAGTGGCATGCCCGCGTGGGATTCTCTTGCAGTCATGGCGTTTATTGCCATGGTGAACGAAAAACTTGATGTAAATCTGTCCGCTGCTAGGCTTGCAGAAGCCAAAAATGTTAGTGATTTAATTGCGTTACTTGGGAATAAAATTTCAGGGTAATGGCAGTTAAACATGATGTGATAGCTAATAACACGAACAGGCGGTGATGTAAATGATCAATCCGATGGAGTTGATAAATCGAACAATCCTGGTGACCGGGGCATCTTCTGGTATTGGTAGGGAAACCGCGGTTCTGCTTAGCCATTTAGGGGCGCGACTGATACTTGTCGGCAGAAATACTGAACAGTTGGAAAAAACCTTGACATTTCTGGATGGTAACACTCATCAGATTTATTCCTTTGATCTTTCCGCTGTTGATGATATCCCGATTTGGATGAAAGGTATTGTCAGTAAAGCCGGGCCATTGCATGGTTTGGTGCATAGCGCAGGGATGCAGTTTACCAGTCCTTTGCGCATTACTACCGGGGCAAGTCTGGAAGAACTGATGAGAGTGAACGTAACAGCAGCGTTCGCACTGGCCAGGGCTTTTCGGCAAAAAGGAGTTTCATCTTCTGAAGGCAGTATAGTCTTTCTGTCTTCGGTGATGGGGATTGTAGGACAGTCGGGACAGGCTGCATATTCAGCAAGCAAAGGTGCGCTGATTGCTTTAACGAAGTCACTGGCGCTTGAATTGTCACGCGAAAATATTCGAGTCAATTGTGTTGCTCCAGCAATAGTAAAGACTGAAATGTCAAAGAAGATGCTGCAAGCATTGACCCCCGGGCAAGTAACGCAAATTGAAGCTATGCATCC
>CAYWLC010000055.1:12796-17939 GCA_964458895.1 uncultured Luteolibacter sp.
GGGATGGGCACTCCGCGGGACGTTGCCAACGCTATCGCTTTTCTGCTGGCCGATACCGTACGATGGATTACCGGAACAACGTTAGTTGTAGATGGCGGATATACTGCACATTGAGCTGGAACAGCGAATTCCCAATAACTTAAAAGTGAAAGCTAACAGAGATGACTATGACGGCATTTATCAAGTCAATTGAATACTATCTTCCTGAAGGCGTGTTGACCAACGAGATGTTTGCCGCCGAATTTCCTGACTGGACGGTTGAAAAGATCGAAGCAAAGACAGGGATCAGCGTCAGAAGAATTGCGGCAAAAGATGAATGTGCGTCTGACCTTGGGGTTCGTGCTGCAGATAAAATATTTGCCAGTGGCGTCTGTAATCGGAACGATATAGACTATCTGCTGTTCTGCTCGCAGAGCCCCGACTATTTTCTGCCAACGACGGCATGTTTATTGCAGGATCGGCTTGGGTTAAACACAAAATGCGGTGCCGTTGATTTCAACCTTGGCTGTTCTGGATATATTTACGGTCTCGGACTGGCTAAAGGACTGGTTGAATCAGGTCAGGCAAAAAACGTGTTGCTGATTACCGCCGAGACGTACAGCAAGCATATCCACCCCGGCGATAAAAGCGTTCGCACTCTGTTCGGTGATGCTGCCGCCGCCACCCTTATTCAGGTATCCAGTGTGCCTGAACAACAGATTGGTCCGTTTGTGTACGGAACTGATGGGCGCGGAGGCAAGAATCTGATGGTTCCGACGGGTGGTCTTCGGAACATACGCACTGAAGAGTCTGCCAAAGTTAAAGATGATGAACATAGCAACCTGCGTTCTCAGGACAACCTGTACATGAATGGGCCGGAAATATTCACCTTCACCCTCCTTGCGGTTCCTTCGGCGGTGAAAGATATCCTTGCAATTTCCGGAAAGTCAATGGAAGAGATTGATTTGTTTGTCTTTCATCAGGCAAATAAGTTCATGCTTGAACATCTGCGCAAGAAGATTAAAATTCCGGAAGATAAATTTTTCATGTCGTTCAAAAACTATGGCAATACCGTATCATCTACCATTCCGATTGCGCTCAAGGATGCACAATCGGAAGGGAAACTAAAATCCGGTAACCTTGTCATGCTTGTCGGGTTTGGCGTAGGTTATTCATGGGGTGCAACCCTTATTCGCTGGCCTTAGGGATTGTTACGAAATAACTAAGTCATTTTAAAGTCGATTTCAGGACTTATTTCACGTTTAAACTAGCTATGAAAGTCGTCTTGTTTTAAATAAATAAGTTATTACGCAACAATCCCTTAGCTCGGATTATTCATAAGCAGAATGGATTTTGCAGATGTGTATTGAAATTGGTTTTTATTCATCGGTTCTTTAACTTCATCACGCAAAAAGAGCATGAGAGAATCGTAACGCGAAAACATTCAGCCTCATAGACACCGTCGTTGAAGATCCGATTGCTGAATTTTAGTTATTGTTTAAGGAAAGGATATTTGCATTATGACGAAAGACGATCTAGTCGCTGACTTTAAATCATTGGGCATTACCTGCGGTGATATTGTATTAGTAAGGGCAGATTTGGGCGCCGTCGCAGGCCCCGTCAGACGAATACCAAACCTCGCCAATACGTTCATAGACGCGCTTTTATGTATAGTTGGGGATGAAGGTACGATTATATCTTTATCTTTCACAAAATGTTCTCTGTGGCCTGACAAGAACACGCCTTTCAGAACGGATACACCTACTAATGCTGGATCTTTGCCTCAAAGAATGCTCAAGCGGCCAGATGCAAAAAGAAGTCTACATCCAACATGTTCTTTTGTGGCGATCGGGAAACATGCCGAATTTTTAACGGCCGGTCACGGGCCTGATTCACCTGCGTATGAGCCGGTGAGGAAGATCATAGAACTCGGCGGGAAAATGGCACTGGTGGGATGCGTGTCATCAAATCCTGGTTTTACAACAACACATTTGGCGGAATATGACCTGGGCATGATGAAAAAATTAATCATCCCATGGCTTTTTTCCTGTTATTATGAGTGTAATGATGGAGAAGTGAAACTATTCAGGCGCAATGACCCTGGATTATGCTCCAATTCCTATTTCAAATTCTACTCGCACTATGTAACAGCCGGTATTCTGCGGTCAGGTTTCGTAGGTAATGCATACTCGATAATGGTTCCTTCCAAAGAGGCATATGCTATAGAGAAACAGATATTAAGCAATGATCCTAAGTTCAATATATGCGGCAAGCCTGATTGTTTTGTATGTAACGCGTGGAGATGGGATAGTATCTACAGGATGCCGACATTTATAATCAGAAGAATTATAAAAAAATATTCAAAGAATAGGCAACATGCTAGTTTGTGATGCAACAAAACAGTTACCGGGTAACTCAAAACGATGAAAATTATTATTTCACATGACGTAGATCATCTGTCCTATGGGGAACATTGGCTGCGCGATACATATATCCCCAAGTACCTCTTAAGGCACACGCGGTACTGGAGTTGCGGTTCCATTAGCGCTGCTCTATGGTGGCAACGAATAGTCGCTCCGTTAAAGCTGGAACCGTTCAACCATCTTGACGAGCTACTTACCATGGATAGGAAGCACGGAGTAGCTGCGACGTATTTTATCGGCATGCGGCGTAAATTGGGCATGTCGTATAGGCATGCTGCTGCGCGCCAAGTGATAGCAAGGCTACTGGAAGCCGGAGTCGATGTCGGAGTGCATGGCGTTGAGTACGCCAATGCCATTGGCATTGCCGAGGAAGTCGAGGCGTTTAGGTCAATGGTTCCCAGTGGCACCGCCTTTGGCGTGCGCAATCACTATTTGCGCAGGAACGAAAATACCTTGTCGTTACAGGCGGCAGCCGGGTATCAGTTTGACCCAAGCGAAGAGGGGGTTAGTTCCCCATATAAGAAAGGTGGAATATATGAGTTCCCAGTCTGCTTGATGGAAGCCCGTCTACTGCGAGAAGACGAGTCCACGGGCATCCTGAAGGCCAAGGCGGATACTGAACGAATGTTGATAAAAGCAGAACGATCTGGCATCTCTTATTTTACAATTCTGTTTCACGACATCTACTTTTCGCCGCTGTTTCCGCAGCATCAGGCATGGTATACATGGCTTATTCCATGGCTGCGGGATCGATTTGAATGGTCAAATTTCCAGCAGGCATGTCGGTACATGTCGTGAATTGACAGCCGGAATACTCAACGTTCTTATGGGAATTAAAGCGCCACCATCCAATGGGGACTATGTCGTAAAATCCGCGATTCGATCTCCACAGTAAAAATTGCGCAGGCAAAACCACAAATAAAATTTTTGCTTTCGTTCACCCTATCCTCGATGCAAGCATGCGAGGTATTACGGGCGAACTTCCACGCCTGCGGCGGCCGCAAAAATGGTTTTGAGCGGATTCGTCGCGAGCGACGGGGAATTAACCCCACTTTGATTAAATTAAGGATATTTATAATGAAATTCATCATTACAATACCAGATTCCTATACAACAGAACGAAACTATATATTTCTAGTTATTCTAAAAGAGTTCCTAGGCTTAGATTATATTGTCCAGCCTGACGGCAAGGCGAATGTTTACATTTCCGACATGGAACATAAAAAATGCCTTATAATTCCGGATGGACTGTTTGCAATGCCGGAAAGACTATGGTTAACACGCGAATCACTACCGAAGCAACCCCTTGAAGTCTGGAATCCCCAGACGATGGGTTTTAGGTCCCCACCCGTTCCGGTTATATATGGTGTTTGCAATACTCAATTTGATGCAACAAATCAATTGCATAACAGCAAGGACTTATGTATTCCAATTGATATTTTCGGAGCCTGTTTTTTCATGCTTACCAGATACGAGGAACTAGTCAAGCCGGATCGAGATGAACACGATCGATTTCCTTCGAAAGCAATGCTCTGCACTCAGGAAGGCTTTGCCGAACGTCCGATCGTCAATGAATATATTGATATTCTATGGGAATGTTTGCAAAAACTATGGCCATCCATCACGAGAAAAAAACGCGAATATCGCTTGTGCTTAAGCCATGATGTGGACAACATTTTAGCCGTGGTCGAAAAACCATTAAAGCAAGTCTTTAAGAGAATTGGTGGTGACATGATAGTCAGACGCGATCCAGTCCTAGCCTTACATAGCATACATGCTGCTTGGCAGGGCATTGCTGAAAATGATCCCTGCAATACATTTGATTTTATCATGGACGTAAGTGATAGAAATGGAATTATAAGTACCTTTAATTTTATATCAGATATGGGGGAACATAGATATGATCAAAAGTACAGCATAGAACATTCTTGGGCTAGGCACTGTATCAGAAACATTGTTCAACGGGGACACCTGATTGGATTTCATCCTACTTATGCCAGTTATTTAAACGCGGAAAAAACCAAGACCGAGTTCCAACGATTAAAAAAGGCTGCTGAAGAAGAGGGGGCCAAACAGAATGAATGGGGTGGTCGTCAACATTACCTGAGATGGAAGGCCCCAGATACATGGCTGCATTGGGAAGAGGCAGGTCTGAATTATGACAGCACAGCAGGCTTCGCCGATATTGTTGGATTTCGTACAGGATGCTGTTACGAATATCCAGTTTTTGACCTTAAAAGCAAAATAAAACTCCGATTGCGGGAGAGATCGCTAAATGTCATGGACTGTGTCATTCTCGATCATGATGGATCATTTATGAACGAATCTTTGGAAACAATATCTCATCTGAATAATATATGCAAAAAATACAATGGGGACTTTGCTCTGCTTTGGCATAACGATAATGTCATTTCAAGGCAACAAATAAAATCCTATACAGCTACAATTTCTTCGTTATTATGATCATCTCAAAAATGTTCAGGGTAATATTTGACTTTAAAAAAAGTATGAGTTGTATTATATGCGCCGTCCTTCCTGCTTACAACAACAGAATATTTCATAATTGCAAATAACAAGAATTACAAAAATGGCATCTAACAAATAAAAAGGAGCCCGGATTATGATTCCATTCATTGATTTGAATAAACAGTATCGCCGCCTGGAACCGGAAATTCTGGCCGCAATAAAAAAAGTTCTTGAACACGGCAACTACATTCTTGGACCGGAAGTGAAAGAATTTG
>CAYWLC010000056.1:0-17341 GCA_964458895.1 uncultured Luteolibacter sp.
GGTGTCGAGGGTGGCGAAGAGCATGTCCTTGGCCATGACATCGGCTCCACTGAGGATGTTGAGCAATGAGGATTTGCCGGCGTTGGTGTAGCCGACGATGGCGGCTTGGGGGGTATCGAGTTTCTCGCGTTCCTTGCGTTGGGTTTTGCGTTGTTTGCGGACGGCTTCGAGTTCGCGTTTGCAGCGGTCGATGCTCAGGTTGGCGAGTCGGCGGTCCACTTCGATTTGTTTTTCGCCCATGCCGCGGGCGGCACCACCGCCCTGGCCGCCGCCGGACCCGGCACCGCCTTCGCGGTCGAGGTGGCCCCACATGCGTGCGAGGCGCGGCAGGGCGTATTGCATGCGCGCGAGTTCGACTTGCAGGCGGGCTTCCTTGGTGTGGGCGCGTTTGGCGAAAATATCGAGGATGACCTCCTCGCGGTCGATCACACAGAGGTCGGCGAGTTTTTCCCATTCCCGCTGCTGGGAGGGGGCGAGGCCGTTGTCGATGACGATCACATCGCACTCATGGGCGCGGGCGAGCTCGGCGATTTCGGCGGCTTTGCCGGTGCCGCAGAGGAATTTCTTGTGCATTTCGCGGCAGCGCGGCAGCACGGACTCAACCACTTCGATGCCAAGCGTTTTGACCAGTTCGCCGAGTTCTTCTAACAGTGATTCGGACTCATCGGCCTCGCGCGCATCGAAATAAAAGCGCACCAACATGGCGCGCTCGACCATGGCTGGTTTCTGTCTGACTTCGAACATCCGCAGGGGAAAGTAGCATGGATGCAGCCCATCGGCGAAGGAAAAAACGGAAATCCATGATGATCCGCCGCTTGGGTCCGTAAAAAAAGCCGCCCGGGAATTTCCCGGGCGGCTGGAAATAGATCTATCAGATCATTGGGATTGATTAGAAATTATAGCATGCGCCGATTTCCCAGGCCCACGAGTCGTCGAGTTGAATATCGGTGTCACCCATGTTGAGGTCGCTCAGATAGAGCCAACGAGCGCCGCCGAACAGCTCGAAGCGTTCGCAGACATTGTAGATCAGGCCGGCGGATGCTTGGGCATAGAAACCACCGTCGCGATTGGAGTCGCCATAGGCGGATATCTTGGTCCAGGCATATCCGAGACCACCGGTCAGATAGGCGCTGACGGGGCCATAGATGGTGTGTTCCACCTTGAGGTTGGCGGTCACGGGGACGATGTCAACATCAACGCTGGCAAATGGCGATTGCGGTTTGACGGATGGTATGGAAGTCGGCAATGTCGCGCGCGATGTCCCACCCGAAGCATGTGCTTTTCGTTTGCACTGGAAACACCTGCCGCAGTCCGATGGCTGAGGGTCTCTTCCGTTTGGCTGCGGCCGGGCGGGATGAAATGACCGTGAGTTCCTGCGGAATAGCCGCCTCGAAAGGGGCTCCCGCCAGCAAGGAAACCCTTGCCATTCTCAAAAACCGTGGAGCGTCGTTGGAAGGGTTCAAAAGCCGTCCGGTTTCCGAAGCGATTCTATCTACCGCCACGCATGTCTTTGTGATGACAGAGGATCATCTTGCCGCGCTCGAAGCGCGCTTCCCCCAGCACTCAGGCAAGTATTTCCTTATCCGCGAGTTTTCCGGCATACGGGAAAGGCGTGAGGGCATTGATGTTCCTGACCCCATTGGGATGGGACAGCCGGCCTACGAGGAAGTGGCCAAAATCCTTGAAGCGGCCATGGTCTCGGTCATCGCATATGTCGAGCAGGACGGGGGATGTCCCGGATTTGAATCGAAGCGGCTTGCATGATGCGCCGTTTGCAGGCATGTTCGGCGCCGTTGCTTCTCTGAAATGGCCCCCAGCGTCATCGACCCCAACAACCACGTTCCGGATATTTCTCCTGACGATGTATGGGGGGATGTGTCCGGATTGCACGCAGAGGAGTGGGATACAAACAATCGCTTGCCCCCGAAACGCAACATCGCCACCGCACTCGCGGCGGATTCCTCGGCGAAGCCAAACGAGGGACTCAGGATTGGCCCAGCCCTCCGTCAGGGGCAATCCGAGGCCGCAGGGAACGGTTTGGAAGTTCAGGAAATCCTTGGCAACGTCATCAAACTCACGCCGGAAATCCCCACCGTGACCAAAGTGTCGGCCATAGCGGTGGTCCATCGGCCGCCTGCGGGGGAGGCGGTGAAAAAATCCCATCGCGGTGAGAGCATTGAGTGGGGACACTCGGGGAAATTTTCCATCCGCTGGATGGTGGCACTTAGTTTGAGCATCATCGGCGTGGTGGTATTGGGTTTGCTGGCACTTCCTATGATCAATGGGTCCAATACCACCCAAGCCTATTCGCCTCAAACCAAGATGGTGCTCGATCCGACGGAACGAGCCGAGGGGATGGAGTCATTGAATCGCATGCTTGCGCTCCAACCGGAGGCAGAACAGATTTTCCGTAGTTTTGCCCGTGCCAGTGTGCCCGAAGAGATACTCCCGTTCATCCGGGACGCCAAGACCCTGGAACCCCTGATCCGGGCAAACCCGCGTCCGGCCATGGTTGCCAAAGACTGGATGCCCAAAGATCCATTAGATTGGAGGGTTTTCCAAGTGGACGGAATGCTGCGCGGTGTCTTGGTCGGCACCCTGCCGGATTTTTCCAAGTTCAACGCCTGTTTCGTATTGGCGGAAAAACACCTGCTTCTGGATTGGAAAGCGACGACCGGCTACGGCACGGCCACCTTTGAAGATCTAGCGAAAAACCAGGGGAACCCCGCGGAAATCCGGGGCAGGATCACATCCGCCGGATATTACACCGCAGCGTTCCCGGAAGCGGAGTATCAGAGTTACAAGCTCCGGTCTCCGGACAACGAGCGATCCATCTGGTGTTACACCCGCAGAGGGACGCAGGTGGCACAGACCCTGGGCAAGCTGTTTGCAGGAGGGGAAATCCTCGAATCTCCCGGTGAGCCGCAGGACGTGACGGTCCGCCTGGAACGTGGCCCTGCCGGAGCCCTGCCCAACCAATGGCTCGCCGGAGGAAAACTTTACACGGATTGGATAACCCCTTAATGGATCCTGCCAGTGAGCAACTCTAACACATTCTGGTTTCATTGTGGCCGCTGTGGGTCCTTGTTCCTATCCCATGCGGGCTATCTGGATGACCGCCTGTGCGCGAAGTGCGGATTCAACCCGAGCCTTGGCCTCGCGGAACCCTCGACACCCGCCGCGCCGCCGACCCAGGAAAACCTCGTGACCGCCGGTCATCCCGGACAAAAGGGCAAAAAGATGGCCCGGGCGGGCAAGAACGGGCATCTCATGTTTAAAATCATTGCCGGGTGGACGCTGGTGCTAACTGTTATAGTGTTAGTCGCGCGCTTCTTGTGCAATGAGGAGGTGCCCGCGAATGCTGTGGCCGCTCCTGCCACTGTCGCTCCCGAGGTGGATGCCGTCGACATCGACTTCATGGAAAAGGAGGGACCCAAATGCAGCCGGGAATTTTCCGCATTCCTTGCCGCCGTGACACCAGAGGAACAAAACCAGTTTGTTCTATCCGCTGTCACCACGGCATCGCGGATGGCTCGTTATTACAATTCCAACCCGTTGATCAAGATCGATGCGTCGGGCATGAGGCTTTCCAAACAAACCCCGCTCAATCTGCCTGATGGCAAGGCGCTGGAAACCCTCTGGCATGCCACCAACGGGCGGGTCATCGAAGCGGTTTTCCGCGGGGAAAACGGCGATTGGAAACTCGATTGGGAGCATTACATCCGTTACAGCGACGCGCCTTGGGCGCTCTTTCTAGCAGGGGGTGGGGTGGACGAGGGCGAGTTCCGTCTGCTGGCCCGCGAGCGCCTGGCTGAAGAGCGCAAGAATGCGGAAACCATCAGTCTGGTGCTTTACGCGCCGCGCTTTGGCAATCCCGGTGACGTCGGTTTCCAATCGCCCGAGTTTCTCGTTTCCCGCAGAAGTCCGGATGGAAAACTGCTGGATGCCGCTTTCAAAATGGAAAAAAGCGGAGCCAAGGTTTTCGGCTCGAGACTGCCATGCCTCAATCCCGAGGGCATGATCCGGGTGCGCGTCAAGGTCCGGCGCACCGAAGTGGAACGCGAACGCCAATTTGAAATCACCAAGGTGGTGGCCTGCCACTGGTATTCCCTGGATCATCCCGGAGTGGTGCCGGAGGGCGATACCCCGCCCGAACCCACTCCCGCCGTCAAAACCGCGCCAGACCCTCAACCGCACTGAGCCAGCGCGGCACGCATCACCTCGAGCGGACGGCTTTGCGGGAACCAGTGTTGGAATGCCAGCGCACCCTGGTGCAGCAGCATCGAGCGCCCGTTGGAACACTGGCAGCCCAGTGCCCCCGCGCTTGCTAACAACTTCGTGACGGACGGCAGATAGATGGTGTCATATACCCGGTGGCCCGGACGCAGGCAACAATCTGTCAGAACGGGCGGGTCGTCCGCTTTCAAGCCCACGGACGAGGCGTTCACGATCAAATCACAACGGCGGCAGTGCTCCGCCAGCGCTGTGTGGCCAAAGGTGATGGGGATGATTTCCGTGTCAGGGTCCAATGCTTTGAGCCGGTCCGCCAATGGACCAAGTTTGTCCGCCGTGCGGTTCACCAGGACCATGTGTCTCACGCCTGATAGAACACACTGCGCCGCGATCGCCTGCCCCGCGCCGCCACCCGCGCCCGCGATGGCGACGGCGAGTTTATCTAACGAAATACCGAAGTCCTCCGCGATGGCGCGAGCGAATCCCGGACCATCGGTATTGAAACCGCGGCTTTCGCCGTTGGCGAAGCACACGGTGTTGACCGCGCCGAGGGCGCTGGCGTCCGGATCGACATGTGAACAGTTCACCAGGGCGTCCAGTTTGTGGGGCACCGTCACGTTGCACCCGACAAAGCCCAGGGCTTGCATGCGGGCGAAGGCCTCGGGGATGTGGCCGGGTTCCACTTCCAGGCGTATGTATCGGGCGGCGATCCCGGCGGCATCCAACGCGGGTTGGTGCATCTGCGGCGAGGCCGAATGGGCGACCGGCCACCCTAACACCGCAAGCCGGGCGGGCTTGTCCGCACCCGCATCGAGCGCCGCGCGGGATGCAAGATCATGGAGGCTGTAAACGGGTTTCATGATGCGAGCATGGCGGCAAAGCTTTTCACCCGTGCAATGCTGCGGGACTGCCCTAACAAATTCAGGATATCCCCCAGGTCCGGCCCGTGGGCGCGCCCGGAAAATGCCACCCGCAGCGGAAACATCAACTGCCCCGGCTTGGCCCCGGCGGCTTTAGCCACCTCGTTGAGCGCAGCCTTGGCGGACTCCGCCGACCACTCGGGAACGGCCGTGAAGGCATCCGCCAGCGACTCCATCAAACCCTTGGTGGCGGCATTGCCGCGCACTTTCGCCACGGTTTCCGCATCGTAGGCGAATTCATCACCTAACAAAAAATCCACTGCGGCGGGCACCTCCTCCAGCAGCCTGACCTTGTCCTTGACCGCGGCGGCCACCGCCTCGGTATAGGCATCCGGCGGCAGTCCGGCTTGGCGCACGAACGGTCGCGACAACTCCGCGAATCGCGCGGTATCCAGTTTGCCGAGGTGCTGCTGGTTGACCCACTTGCATTTTTCGAAATCGAATCGGGCCGGCGCGCGGTTGACGTTTTCCAGCGAGAATCGAGCGGCCAGTTCGGCGAGGGTAAAGATTTCCTCGTCGGTCTTGGACGACCACCCTAACAGGGCGATGAAGTTCACCACTGATTCTGATAGAAATCCCTGGCGCGGGTAATCACCCACCGCCGCGCCTGCATCGCGTTTGGACATTTTCGAGCCGTCTGGATTGAGGATCAGCGGAATGTGTGCGTAGTGAGGGGCCGTGCCGCCCAAGGCCTCGATGAGTTGCAAGTGTTTGGGCGTGTTCATCAGGTGGTCCTCGCCGCGGATGACATGTGTGACTTCCATTTCCAGATCATCCACAACGTTCACGAAATGAAACACATAGGAACCGTCCTTGCGTTTCACCACCATGTCGGGCGTGTTCGACTCGTCACGGTAATCAATGGTCACCTCGCCGCATACGAGATCGCACATCGTCACCGGCTTGCGCTCGAAACGGAAACGCCATGCGCCGTCATCCTGATAGACGCGCTCCGCAGCCAAGAGTTTTTCAAACCATGCGTCGTATATCGCGCGGCGTTCGCTTTGGAAATACGGGCCGTGTTTCCCACCGGTTTCCGGGCCCTCATCCCAATCGAGTCCCAGCCACCGCATGCCATCGAAGATCGCGTGCCGCGCCTCATCCGTGTTGCGGGCCTCATCGGTGTCCTCAACCCGCAGGATGAATGTCCCGCCGTGCCTGCGCGCATAGAGCCAGTTGAACAACGCAGTGCGGGCCCCGCCGACATGAAGGAAGCCGGTGGGCGATGGCGCGAAACGGGTGCGAACGGACATGCCCGGGGTTTAAGCGGTCAATGCCCCCGCGTCGAGCGTGGATGCCTCCAGCCCAACCCCATCGCAAAAATATTCATGGATGAAGGACAGAGGAAGCAGAGGGAAGTGAGGGAACTGAGGGTTGGCTACTTCTTATACACTTTGCGCGGCTTATAAGTGGTGTGGAGAAGTTTGTGGGCCTTGGGGCTTAAGGGTTTGTCGAGGAATTCGGCGTAGATTTGGGCGACCATCGGGTTGTGATGCGAGCAGCGCCGGGTACTCCGCTCGTCATCGGAGTAGATGCCTGCGATGCGCTGTTTGCGGATGGCATCGGTGGCACCATGGGGTTGGCCACCGCCGCCGATGCAACCACCGCGGCAGGCCATCACCTCGATGAAGTGATAGGGAAGCTCGTCGCCATTTTGTTGGGCGGCGCGCACCTGGTTGAGGACGGCTTCCACGTTGCCCATTTGATGGGCCACGGCGACGCGGACTTTGGTGCCCTTGATGTCAACCTCGGCGGCTTTCACGCCTTCAAGGCCGCGCACTTCAGTGAAGTTGACGTCCTTGAGGTCTTCCTTGGTGATGAGGTAATAGGCACTGCGCAGCGCGGCTTCCATCACCCCGCCGGTGGCACCGAAGATGGTGCCGGCCCCGGTGTATTCGGCCAGCAGGTTGTCGGGCGCTTCCTGCGGCAGGTTGCGGAAGTCGATGCCGGCCTGCTTGATCATATGCGCCAGCTCGCGGGTGGTGATGGAGACATCGACGTCCTGGAACCCAGAAGCCGCCATGCTTTCGCAGCGCGACACTTCAAACTTCTTGGCGGTGCAGGGCATCACGGAGACCACATACATGTCCTTGGGCGCAACCTTCGCCTTGTTGGCATAATAGGTCTTGGCGATCGCGCCCAACATTTGTTGGGGAGACTTCGCCGAGGAAAAGTTGGGGATGAAATCCGGCGCGAATTTCTCCATGTAATCGGTCCATGCCGGGCAGCATGAGGTGATCTGCGGCAGCACGCCACCCGCGGTCACGCGGCTGACAAATTCCGAGCCCTCCTCCATAATGGTTAGATCGGCGGTGAAGTTGGTGTCGAACACGGCATCGAAGCCGAGCCGGCGCAAGGCGGCGTAGAGTTGGCCGGTGAGCACCTCGCCCGGCTCATAGCCGAAGGCCTCGCCGATGGCGACGCGCACGGCCGGCGCGATTTGGACCACGCAATGTTTCCTGCCATCTTCGAGGGCGTTCCAAACTTCGCGGGTTTGGTCTTTTTCATAGATGGCTCCCACCGGGCAATGTGCCGAACACTGGCCGCACTTGATGCAGGGGCTTTCGTCGAGCGTCACATCCGCCGCCGGCGCGATCCGGATCGTCTCCCCGCGGCCGATAAACTCCAACGCCCACACCCCCTGCATGTCCTGGCAAACCTTGGCACAGCGGCCACAGGCAATGCATTTTTCCGGATTGAGCACGATCGAGGTTGTCGAGTTGTCCACCGGCAGGTCGCGCAAGCGCTTTTCGTAGGGCACTTCGCGCACGCCGAACTCCTCCGCCAATGTCTGCAACTCGCAACTGCGGTTGCGGCTGCACTGGAGGCAGTCGTTCGGGTGGGTTGATAGAATCAACTCCAGCACGGTGCGGCGCACGCCGACGATTTCCGGATCATGGGTGATGACCCTCATGCCCTGCTCAGCCGGGGTGGCGCAGGCCCGCAGCATTTTTTGCGAACCCTCGACCTTGACGACGCAGATGCCGCAGGCCGCCCACGGTTCCAGATCGCTGTGATAGCAAAGTGTTGGGATTTTGACACCAACGAGTTTGGCGGCGTTGATGAGTGAGGTTCCCGGCTTGACTGTTACCGGGATGCCGTTGATTTCGAGGTCAATCATGAGAGTGGGTGTTGCCGGGGATTAGCTTTTGGTGATCGCATCGAAGCGGCAGACGTCGTAACACTGGCCGCACTTGATGCACTTCAACTGGTCGATGACGCAGAACTTCTTCACTTCGCCGCTGATGCAGAACGCCGGGCAGCGCCGCGCACAGGCGGTGCAGCCGTTGCATTTTTCCGCATCGATGGTGTAAGTAAGCAGCGGTTTGCATTTGGCCGCCCGACACGTCTTGTGTTCGATGTGCTCGCGGTATTCATCTTCGAAATACCGCAGCGTGGACATCACCGGATTGGGTGCCGTCTGGCCCAGGCCGCAAAGCGACGCCTTGCGCATGGCATGGCCGATGTCCTTGAGTTTGCCGATGTCGCCCGGCTCGCCCCTGCCTTTGCTGATGCGGTCGAGGATGTTATAGCAAGTGCGTCCGCCGATCCGGCAGGGCGCGCACTTGCCGCACGATTCGTCCACTGTGAACTCCAGATAGAATTTCGTGACGTCGATCATGCAGTCGTCCTCGTCCATGATGATCATGCCGCCCGAGCCCATCATCGAGCCGATCGATTGCAGGCTTTCATAATCAATCGGGGTGTCGAGAAACTCGGCGGTGATGCAACCGCCGGACGGGCCTCCGGTTTGCGCGGCCTTGAATTTCTTGCCGCCGGCCAAGCCCCCGCATATCTGATAGATGATCTGCCGCAACGTGGTGCCCATTGGCACTTCGATGAGACCGGAGTTGGCGATCTTGCCGGTTACAGCAAACACCTTGGTGCCCTTGGATCCGGCGGTGCCGATGCTGCTGAACCACTTGCTGCCCTTGAGCAGGATGACCGGAATGTTGGCAAAGGTCTCGACGTTGTTGATCACCGTCGGCTGGCCCCACAGGCCTTTGACGGCGGGGAAGGGCGGGCGTGGCACCGGCATCCCGCGGTTGCCTTCGATCGAGGCCAGCAGCGCGGTTTCCTCGCCACAGACAAACGCGCCGGCACCGAGCCGCAATTCGATGTCGAAGGCAAATCCGGTGCCGAGAATCCGCTCGCCTAACAAGCCGCACGCCTTCGCCTGTTTGATCGCGAGGTTGAGCCGGTCGATGGCCAGCGGGTATTCCGCGCGGATATAGATATACCCGCGATCGGCGCCGATGATATAGCCGGCGATGGCCATCGCTTCGAGGACCGAGTGGGGATCGCCTTCCAGCACGCTGCGATCCATGTAGGCTCCGGGGTCGCCTTCGTCGGCGTTGCAGACGATGTACTTCCGGTCGGCCACGGTGTCCTTGGTGAATTGCCACTTGCGTCCGGTGGGAAAGCCGGCGCCGCCACGGCCGCGCAGGCCGGAGGCGATCACTTCGTCGAGCGCGCTCGTCGGCGTCAGGTCGAACAAGCATTTTTCCAGCGCGGCATAGCCGTCGCGGGAGATATAGGCGTCGATGCTTTCGGGATCGATGACCGCGCAATTGCGCAACACGATGCGGGTTTGCTTGAGGGGTGTGGCGTCGTCGTCAAACAAATCCGCGGCCGGTTGTTCATAGACGTTTTCCGTTAGAGCCTTGCCGCTTGTTAGATGTTTCGCGACAATCCGCTCCGCGAACGCGGCGGTCACATTGCCATACACGGTGGATTTTCCAGCTGCGGTTTTCACTTCCACGGTGGGCTCGGAAAAGCACAGGCCGAGACAACCCGTCGGCTGGAGCGCGACGTGGGTCAAGCCTTTGGCCGCTATGGCATTTTCCAGGGTTTGGAAAACCACGGCGGCGCCGGCGGCGATGCCGCAGGTGCCCATGCCGACGAGCACGGTGGTGCCCGTCGCGGGCGCACGGAGCGCGCTGCGGTGGGCTTGAAGAGTATCGCGTGTGTATTTCATCATGGTTTGCGGCGGAAATTTGCCAGGATTTTCGGGAGTTTCGCTTTCTTCACACAGCCAAACACTTCGCCGTTGATGGAGAGCACCGGAGCCAGCCCGCAGCAGCCGATGCAGCGCACGGCTTCCAGCGAGAACTCGCCGTCGGGGGTGACCGTGTTGAGGCCCACACCTAACAACCGCTCCAGTTCCAACAGAATGTCTTCGCCGCCTTTGAGATAGCAGGCGGTGCCCATGCAGATGGCGATCCGGTTGCGGCCGGGTTTGGTGAGTTTGAAGAGATGATAGAACGTGATCACCCCATAGATCCTGGCGACCGGCACATCCAACAATTCCGCCAGCTCAAACGCGCTCTCGCGCGGAATGTAGCCGTAATGTTCCTGCACACGGTGCAACACCATGATCAGGTTGCCCGGCTTGTCCTGCCACTCGGCGATGAAGCGCAGCACGTCTTCCGGCAAATGATTCGTGGACGCCGGTTTTTTTAATTTCGAGCGCTGGGGAAGCGTCGTGCCTCGGGGTGACGATACGGATGAGCGGGTGGGCATACCACAAGTATGGGGTAATGGACTGACTGAATGGTGCGGCAGGCAAACGCCGCCGCGGCGGCAATAAAATCGCGCGCTTCTAGACGAAGACCGGTATTTGACAACCCTAAAGTTGCACTTTTTCACCCTTATATCACGAAATAAAGGACTTGATTTGAGTTATATCTAAGAACCCATTTGCAGGCGAGGGTGCCGCGCCCGCGCCCACGGCGGGTGTGGGCGGAGACGCCCCGCCCTCCGCGACCGAACCGGTGGATGTTTACAAGCACGGAGGCGGCAATGCCGAGGGCTTTAGTGTGACCGGCGGCTAGCTTTATCGCGGTGCGATCAAGGTTTTCCAACTTTCCTGAAATCCGTGATTGCGGTGAAGGAGCGCATGATGAATTCTCGGGCGAGATGCAGATCCGAGCCGCCGAATTCGTCACCAGCGGTCGGGGTTTGGCCGAGTGCCCGGAGTGGGGGTTGCCGGAGTTCGCCCTGATCGGCCGGTCCAATGTGGGCAAGTCCTCAATGGTCAACCTGTTGTCTAACAAAGAATCGCTGGCCAGGATTTCCGCCATTCCCGGCAAAACGCGTCTGCTCAATTTTTTCCGGATGAACGGTGCATGGGGTCTTGTGGATTTGCCGGGTTACGGGTTTTCCAATAGCGCCAGGATCGAAAAATTCGATTTCAATGAATGGGTGGGGGATTATCTCGAACACCGGGAAAACCTGCGCCACGTTTTTGTGTTGATCGATTCGCGCTTGGCACCGCAGCGGATTGATTTGGACTTCACCGCGTGGTTGGCTGGCGTGGGTGTTTCCTTCACCTTGGTGTTCACCAAAGTGGACAAACAATCCGCCGCTAGGACGCAGGCGACGATCACTGCGTTTCAGGAGGGTCTCTCACCTGACGTGCGGGGCCGCACCGGAGTGCTGACGAGTTCCACCCGGACCCGCGCGGGTCGCAATGAAATCCTGCGGAGGATCGAGGCCATGTTGCACGACTGAGCCACAGTCCACCTGAACGATTGCCAAGCAAGGCCACTGCTGCGATGGCCGGACTCTCGTGTTCAGCGCATGGCCACGCGGCCGAGGTCCGGGCTTTGCCGGATGATGTTGGAGAGCATTTTGCGGCAGTGGTCGTATCCCTTGCGCTGGCCGAGAAGCTCGGCGCTGCGGGTGAAGGACCCCCACTGGACGATGGTCAATTCGACGTTGCGGCTGCCCCACAAGGCCATGATATCCTTGGTCGGGGTGAAAATATCGATGGTGCCCGTGCCGGTCAGCGCGGAACCATAATCATCCACCACATACAGGTAAGGCAGCCCTTTGATGCGGAAGGTGGTGCCCACCGGGTAAAACGACCAATCCGCAGCGGCACTGCGCACGCGGTCGTTGTAGCGCAACGTGGTGCCGGTGGCGTTCTTGTTGCCGTAAATCAAATGATCGGACTCCGTGAAGGTGTAGGCGGTGGTGCGGGCGATCCGGTTGCGTTCGCTGAAGGCATAGACCGGCATCGAGTGCTTGTCGCGCGGTTTGCTGGCGGCGGCGGCCATCACGACGGACGATGGCGCGGGGATGCTGAACTGTTCGTTTCTAACCACGTAGCCGCCGAATCCAATCTTGGATTTCGGGATGATGGCGATTCCCGAGCTTCCGCAACTCGTGAATAATGCCGCCATGGTGGTTGAAAGGAGGGCGAGGAAAACGGGACGGGAAATCATGCTTCAGAGGTCAAGGGATTGGCGTAAGGGTGGTGGAACGAGCGTTTGAAAATTGCAATAGCGGACCTCAAATACCCGACGGTTCGGCCCATGGCAAACTGAAAATCCCAGTGTTAGAGCGATTTTTGAGCAATTGTAACTACAGGGATTGTCGCCAGCAGCCCAAAATCGAGGGCTGACCGGTTCAAAATCGCTGCCTTTAGAACGGCACGGTGGAGGCGGGGAAGTCCTTCAGGGTGAGGGTGAAAATGACGGCGTTATCCTTTTGCACGCGGTTGTCACGGCTGCTGACCCCCATGCCGAACACCCAGTTTCCGAGATCGCGGTGGAGGGTGTATTCTTGGAATTCCAGCGTGTCATCGGCAAGTTCCAGTGAGTGTCGGGTGCCAATGCCCCAGTTTTCGGTCAAGCGGGTGTAGGTTTGAAGGTAGAAACGATCGGAATCCACCAGGACCGGATGGCCCGACAACCAGCGGTATCCCAGAGAGAAATCGAAACGGTCGGTCGGCATGAAGTGCAGGCGGGAGTTGTATTCGCTGAATCCGGAGCCACCCTCGGCAATCGGGAACTGGGTCTCCATATCGACGCTCAGCCATGGCAGCGGGTGCCAGCGGATGTCATTATAAAGATTCGAGAAGGTTCTCATATTCTCGGGATCCTTGATGAAAGCATCAATGTAGGTGTCCACAAACAGCCATTCATAACTCTGGCCGTCGCGATGGGTCAGCAGGCGGTTGCGGGCACCCATGCGCAGGATGTTCCAACTTTGCATCTGATCCAGGGCCGTGAAGCGCATGGGGTCAAGCGGTTGCGGCCGGGTGGTGGGCGTCAGGCTGTCCACGGAGGGATCTCCGAAGGAAAAATCATCGGTGGAAACGGCCGACCACATGCCATACGGCTGGAGAACATGTTTGAAGCCGTCGATGCCCCAGCAGGAGTTCTGATAGGGTCCGAGGTCTTTGGTGAACTTCAGCGAGGCTTCCACGCCGCCGTGGAGTTGGGTGCGATCCATGCTGCTGATGGGCCCTTCCACATCACCGTAGCGGAGGTATCCGAAACCGACCTGCGGGGTAAGGCTCAGAACCCCGCCGAGCATCATCGGCATCGAGAGTTCCTGATAAGTATGGAAGCGCAAGAAACCCGGGTCTAACAACTGGGTGCGGATCTCCTCGCGTCGCCGGTCGCCTGGCGGCAGGGCGAGCATGCTCTGGGCGAGGCTGCGCTCGTATCCGCTGAGTTGCGCAAGCAGCCGTTGGGCGGCTGGATCCGAGGCGTCAAGGCCAGACAAAGGATCGAGGATTGCGGCCACGGTGGGGTCCGCCTGCTCGCCGAGATATCCCAACGAGGTGGTGCCCTCGTGCAGCACCGGCAGACCGAACCACGGCGCACGTGCGCGGTCGTAGGTGATTTCCGGCAGACGCGTGTCCGAGCGATAAAAATCGTTGACGCGCATTCGCATGAGGACCGACAGCAGCGATTGGTCGTCACGCCGGTAGATTCCCACGGTATTGTCCGGTTCCGGGTCGGTGCGGTAGCGCTCCTTTTCGAAATCCTCAAGGTAATAGCGGTCACTCAAATCGGTGAGGTTGGCGTCGATCCGCCAATTCACATCTTTTTCGAAATCGGGCGTCCAGCGGTGTTTCAGTTGGAGTTTGTAGCGGTCCTCGTTGACGAAGCCGCGTGGGATTCCGGAGCGGGTGGCGCTGGGGTCCAGGTCGTTGAGATAATAGGCGCCGAAGCCGCTGATCTCCCCATTTTTCTCATCGCTCCGGGTGTCCGCCAGATCCACGCCGGTGCCGATGCCGCGGGATGTGCGGATGTCGAAATGCCATCGGGAAAGCAGCCACTGGTCGGTTTTTTCCCCGGTGTCGGGATCGGTTTTGCCGCCCAGCATGACGCCGTAGGTGTTGAGCAGGAAGGGCCCCCAGGTCGAGCGTGTGCCCGGAATGAAATGGTAGCCGAGTTCCGCATCCAGTGGCTGGCTCAGGTAGGGAAACCAGAACACCGGGGTGTCACCCACAAACACACGTAGATGGTTGAACACCACCTTGTCATCCGGATAAATCGTCGTTTTTTCCCCGCGGAACCAGAAATTGGGATGTTCCGAATCATCCGTGGTGATGCCGGCGTTCGTGCCCACGAAGACCTGTTTTTTTCCGCGCTGTTCGACGGTGAACTTGCCGGCTTCCAGCAGGATTGGGTCCACTGATGCGCGGAGCTCGGTGGTGTCGAGGAATTTCCGTTCGTAGAAATAGACCGCGCGTTTTCCGCGTTGCATGGTATCGCCCTGATAGACGGTCACGTTGCCCACCAGCGTGAGGGATTTCGCCTTCAAATCGAGTACGGCGGTGTCAGAAAACATTTCCAGGCCGTTGTCGCCCACGATTTTGAGGGGGCCGCCGAGGCGAACGCCGGTTTCGGGATCGCCCTCGATCTTGCCGCCCATGTTGTCGATCTTGAGTTCCTTGGGCATTTCCACATTCAGGTTTGCGGCCCCGAACGGGATGGCGGGCAAGGGCACGGGGGTGATTGTGTCCACCGGCTTCGGCGGTCCCGGATCTGGCAGGACCTCCTGCGCGTTGACTGCTGCGAGCGCAAAAAATAACAGCGGCAAGACGGGCCATGCACAGGATTTCGGCATCCCCGTCATCAGAAAACCCCCATCCACGAAAGTAAAGGGAGAAAGAAAAAGATACGTGACATAAAATTCCGTTTTCTCCATCGCTCATCTGATCCATCGTTTCCGCATGGACGGGAAACCACGAGTCGCGATTCTTGGAGTCACCGGCTTCATCGGATGCGGCCTGCCCGCCATGCTTGAGGAATTCGGCATGGCCTGCACCGGCATCAGCCGCTCTGGAGCCGGCTCCATCCCGGGGATCGACCGCTGGCAATCCCCCTCCACCATGGATCTTGCGGGTTGCCGTGCGGTGATCAACCTCGCCGGGGAACCGATCAACCGCCGCTGGACTGCGGAAAACCGGCGGCGTTTCCATGACAGCCGGGTTGGCATGACCCGCCGCGTGGTGGCCGCCATCCGCGTGCTGCCCGCCGACGCCCGCCCGGAGTTGCTGATCAACATCTCCGCGCTTGGCTATTACGGCGATCGCGCCGACGAGGTGCTCACCGAGGCCTCCGCGCCCGGGCAGGGTTATCTAGCAGATCTCTGCCGCGAGTGGGAAACCGCTGCCATGGAAGCGGCGGAACTCGGCGTGCGCGTGGTCCGCCCGCGCCTCGGCATTGTGTTAGGACGTGGGGGTTCCGCACTCGGGAAACTTCTGGGCCTTTTCAAAGCCGGCCTCGGCGGGCGGCTCGGCAGCGGACGCCAATGGATGTCCTGGATCCACCTCGACGACTTGCGCGCGGCATTGGCGTTTTCTGTTAGAGAAAAGTCGGTCAACGGGGCGCTCGTCTGCACCGCGCCCGCCGCCGAGCGCAACCGCGACTTCACGCGCAAACTCGCCACCGCGCTCCACCGCCCGGCGGTCTGCGCGGTGCCGGGATTTGCCTTGAAACTCGCGCTCGGTGGCTTCGGAGGTGTTTTGTTAGAAAGCCAGCACGCCGTCCCCGCCGCGTTACTGGCGGCGGGTTTCGCCTTCCGCTTTGCCACCTTGGAATCCGCCCTGGCCGAGCTGATCGCGGGGCCGTGAAATGTTATTAAGAATTCGCCATTGCCGCCTTCACTGCCGTGGGCAGGTTGACAGCTCCCTCGCCCCCGAGTTGCCGGTCGATCTCCTCAAGCCGTTGGATCAGGTCCCGGACCGCGCCGCGCGCCGCAGGTCCGCCCGCCGCCGCGCAGAAATGCGTGCGACACCCGAACGGCCGGCCATCATAAATCCGGCACTTCCCGGTGCCCGGATGCAGAAATGGGCAACTCCCGTCGGCGGCAAGCACGACCTCCTTGCGTCCGGCGGCACGCCACGCGCGGGCCGCCACCAGAGCCTCGCCGCGCGTGAGGTAGGGCGTGCGGCCTGTTAGGCGGAACCGGCAGCAATCGGCCAGCCCGGTGCAGGCGCGTTCGAGCGGGCGGTCTTGCCACTCGCGGTAGATTTCCACCACCATCCGGGCGGCTACTGCGGTATCCATCGGGGTTTTCAATTTGACGCGGACCTTGGCATGGTTTGTCTTGCTCGACGCAACGCTAAGGGAGCTCGTTCTCTCGCTCAAACCATTCTTCGGATTCAAAAAAATCAGTGTAATCAGCGCAATCAGTGGTTCTCTTTCCCCGCCCCGCCCTTAAAACTTCGCACTTCAGGCCCACCCTCCCATCATTCAGCCCATGCCCACCCTCCAGGAAACCATCCACCAAATGGGCCGCCAGGCGCGCGCCGCCGCTTACCGCCTCGCCCAGCTCTCGTCCCTTGAGAAAAACACCATCCTCCGCAGCATGGCCGCCGCCATCCGCAACAGCGTGCCGGAGTTGTTAGACGCAAACGCCACGGACCTCGCCGCCGGCACCGAAAAGGGTCTCTCCCCCGCCATGCTCGACCGACTGCGCCTCGATCCCCCGCGCATTGAAGCCATGGCCGCGGGCATCGACCAGGTCGCCACCCTGCCCGATCCGGTCGGCCAGGTCATGGAGGAATGGCAACGCCCTAACGGAATGAAAATCTCCCAGGTCCGCGTGCCCATCGGCACCATCGGCATCATTTATGAAAGCCGTCCGAACGTCACGGCAGACGCCGCCGTGCTGTGTTTCAAGACCGGCAACGCCACCATCCTGCGCGGCGGCAGCGAGGCGATCCACTCGAACCGCGCCATCGCCGCAGCCCTCGCCTCCGCAGGGGCGCCCGAACATGCGATCCAGCTCATCCCCTTTACCGACCGCGAGAGCGTGGCCGCGCTCGCCCAAATGGACCAGTGGCTCGACCTCATCATCCCGCGCGGCGGCAAGGGCCTCATCGAAACGGTCGTCTCCCTCGCACGCATGCCCGTCATCAAACACTACGACGGCATCTG
>CAYWLC010000057.1:0-6577 GCA_964458895.1 uncultured Luteolibacter sp.
TTTCAGTGCGTCGAGCCCACGCGGCGGGATTGCCGGGCGGGCATTCTGTGATTCGGGCAAGACGGGCCGACTCGATCCATCGGGGCGGCGTGGGGTCTGGCCCACCGGGTCCGGCGAATCCCTAGGGGGAGCCGGTCCCGTTTCGCGCGACAGCCACAGGGTTTCTCCTGTGGCTGCCTAGCGGAAAGGGTGTTAGTGGCGGAGTCCGAGGCTTTGAATGACCTTGAGGTAATTTTCCTCGGATCCTTTCTTGATGAAGTTCAGCAACTTGCGGCGCTGCGAAACCATCGTCAGCAGACCGCGGCGGGACGAAAAGTCCTTCTTGTGGGCGTTGAGGTGGTCCGTGAGGTGGAAGATCCGCTGGGTGAGGACCGCCACTTGGTAGGGGGCGCTGCCGGTATCTCCTTCGTGGAGTTGATAGTCTTTCAGGTTGATTTCTTTATCGCTCATGGTCTTAGGGGATGGATCCAGCGGGTGCCAGACCGTCCTTGGTTGGGGTTGAGGACGGAAGAAAACCCGGATGTGCGAGTTTGGCAAGACAATTGCTCAGCCCCCGGTGAATTTCGGGGGTCGCGGGGTCGAATTGATGCTATGATGGCTGAACATTCGTATCGACGTCGCCTTTCGTCACAGCTAGTCACTCCACGTGAAGACTCTCATGACACTCTGGTGCGGTGGAATGCTGGCGCTCGGCGCGGCCCGCGTCAATTCATTGCCTCCCGGTCACGGCGATCCGATCCGCCTGGTGTGTGTGGGCGATAGCATCACTGCAGGAGACGGCACCAGCCCAGGCCGATCCTACCCGGCCCAGCTTCAGGATTGGCTCGGCGGCGATTGGCAGGTGGAAAACTGCGGCGTAAGCGGGCGCACCCTGATGAAATCCGGTGACTATCCGTTTTGGAAAGAAGGCGCCTTCCAACGGGCGCACACTCTCAAGCCGGACGTGGTCATCATCATGCTCGGCACCAACGACACCAAACCCCAGAACTGGGCACACAAGACGGACTTCGAAAACGACTACCGTGAGATGGTGAAGTCCTTCCTGACCTTGAAGCCCGCCCCGCGGGTTTACCTTTGCCGCCCGGTCCCCGTCCCCGATCCGGGAAACTTCGGCATCAACGAAGCCGGTATCCAGGAACAAATTCCCATCGTGGACCGCCTCGCTGCCGAAATGAAGCTGGGCGTGATCGACATGCATGCCGCACTGGTCGACAAACCCCAGTTCCTCCCTGACCGCGTGCATCCGGATAACAATGGTGCGGGCGAAATGGCCAAGGCGGCCTACAATTTTCTAACAGGTGTCGATCCTCACTCCGCCCTGCGGCCTAACAGACTTTTCCGCAACCACGCGGTTCTGCCGCGCGGGGTGGACCTGCCGGTGTGGGGCACCGCGCCTGACGGAACCAGGGTGACCGTCGAGTTCGCCGGCCAAAAGCTCGTCACCACTGCGGCGGATGGCAAATGGATGGTCCGCTTGAAAGCCCTGCCCGCATCTAACAAACCACAAGTCATGAGAATCCGCGGCAACACCAGCTACACCCTGCGCGATGTTCTGGTCGGCGATGTCTGGCTGGCCAGCGGCCAATCCAACATGGAGCGGCAGTTGGGGCCGCGCCCGCCCCAAAAGGAACTCGTCGGCTGGAAGGAGGCGGCCGCCGCCGCGAACTACCCGCTCATCCGGGAATTCAAACTGCCCTTGGCAACCAGCAAAAACCCTGCGAATGACGCGAAGGGCACTTGGACGGTCTGCACGCCGGACACGGCCCCACAGTTCAGCGCGGTCGGATTCTATTTTGCAGGTGACCTCCAACCGAAAGCTGGCGTGCCCATTGGCATCATCCAGTCCAGTTGGGGCGGCACCTTCGTCGAAGCATGGACCAGCGCCGAGGGCTTGCAAAAAGTCGGCATCGACGCGGCCCAATCCAAGGAGACCAACCAGAACGCACCCGCCGCGCTGTTCAATGCGATGATCGCGCCACTCCGGCCATATCCTGTTAGGGGCGTGATCTGGTACCAGGGCGAAAACAACAACGGCGACCCCACCGCCTACCGGACGCACTTTCCCGCGTTGATTGCGGACTGGCGGACGCAATGGAAGGCCCCGAATCTCCCGTTCCTCTTCGTGCAGATCGCTCCGCACAACGACCTGAAACCCGAGCTGCGTGAGGCGCAGTTCCTCACTCTGGCAAAAATGCCATACCCCGCCATGGCGGTCACCACCGACTGTGGCGACGCCGGTGACATCCACCCGACGAACAAGGCCCCCGTGGGCCAACGGCTCGCCATCGCCGCACGGGCACTCGCCTACGGTGAGAAAATCGAGTATTCCGGGCCGCTCTATCAATCGATGGCCATCTCCGGCGGCAAGGTCTCTCTAACATTCTCCCACACCGGCAAGGGGCTTGTGGCCAAGGACTGTCCGCTCAAGGGATTCACCATCGCGGGCGACGATGGCAACTTCGTGCCCGCCACGGCGGAAATCCGCGGTGCCACCGTGGTGGTTTCCAACAAGGATGTCCCCTCGCCCAAGGCCGTGCGCTATGGCTGGGCCAATGTGCCGGACGTGAATCTGTTCAACGCCTGCGGCCTGCCCGCCTCACCCTTCCGCACGGATGTGAATTGATTGATAGCCGCAAACAGGCGAAAATATACGCAAAAAAATAAATCCAGCTTAAGACTTTTTTCGAGTTTTGTGCTTTATTGCGAAAAAAATTCCTGCCTTGCAACTTGAGAATTCATCACCCCCATGCGCCCCCACTCACGACAAATTCTAACCGTCGAGGAAACCTTCGGCAAAAACGGCTGGCACTGCGAACTCGTCGACGGTCGCGACGTGCTGCGCGCGGGTTTCGAGGGCCATCACACCCGCGTGGATCTGATCGCCCAGGCCCACCCACAGCTCAACGCGCTGAGCATCGTGTCCGAATCTCCCATGCCCCTCGACACGGAACGCCTGCCGCAGGTGTTGGAACTGCTGGCCCGCGCCAACAAACCCCTCACCCTCGGGGGCTTCGAATACGATCTGGACCGCTCAATGCTCGTCTTCCGCATCACCAATCTCTTTGAGCGCGAAGTCTTTGATTCGAACATCGTCACGTCCATGGTGCATTGCGCGATCGCCGAACTCGACCGCATCACGCCTTATGTGGCAACCGTGCGCGATACGCCAGCCGACGAATTGGACGATCTCGACCTCGAACAACTGCTGGCCTGCGAGGATCTCATTCCCCCGGTGCCGGGCGATGAGGAAGAGGAATTCTGAAAAATCAATGCGCCCGACGCGATATCTAACAGATTGAACCAGGGCATGGCTACGGACGAATCAATTGCGTTAGATATCATCTGGCCTTAATCCGGTATGCTTGGCAATCCTCGCAGCATCCGTGGCCCGATCTCGTCGCCATCGTGAAACGCAAAGACAAAGTCCGGAAATCCGCCTCGAGTCAAAACCCGGTGCGATCCCTTGGCCTCGCGCTTCAGCGACCAACCGATCTTCGTCAGCGCCCGGTACAGTTCGCGTGTCTTGCAGGAACCCCACGCACTCATGCCGCAACGGTAAATACGTTTGCCAGTTCCGGCGGCTTCTCACCTTGATCCAAGCGGTCAGCCAGAATCCGAAGCACGATGGCCTCGACCCGCGAGATAGCCTCCGCCTCCGTGCAACCGTAAGCCAAAGCACCGGGAATTCCAGGCGCTTCGGCGATCCAGCGTCCATCATCCTCCCTCTCCAGTTCGATCTGCATGCCAAAGCGTTAATCTGACAACTGCTCCCGCGCAAGCCAAATCCTGGCAGCCCCGTCCCAGGGCGAGCAGGGTTCCCGACACTTGGGAGAAAGCCGAGGGCGTGCGGTTGGTTGCGGGCGTCCTAATGTTGGGGCGCGGGTTTTCATTCTCGCCTCCCTACCATGCGGTCTCATCAGTCCGCAGGACATGGCAAAACCTTGGACAATTCGTATAATCCTTGCACACCCGCCCGAGCCGCGCTTTCGTCGCGGCAGCCACCATGATGTTGCGCCTTCTCACCACCCTAACCCTGTGGTCGGCCCTGTGGTTTCCCGCACAGGCGTTCGAACTCCCGGAAAAATCCAGCCAATGTCTGATCGGCATCACGGACACATGGGACAGCTCGACGGCAACGCTCACGCTCTATCATAAAGTCAACGGCCATTGGCAGGTTGCCGGAGTCCCGTGGCAGGCCCGCCTCGGCAAAAACGGGCTGGTCTGGGGTTCCGGCATCCATCCGGTCCCCGCCGGGTCCGCCACCAAAAAGGAAGGCGACAAACGCTCGCCCGCCGGAGTCTTCGCCATCGGCGGAGTGTGGGGATACGAACCATCGATCAAGAAAAAGCCGGAACTATACTATCATCAGGTCACCTCGCGCGACCTCTGGATCGAAGACCCAGCCTCCCCGAAATACAACCAGAATGTCATCATCGACCACGAACCCAACACCCCGTGGGAGAAAAAACAACAGATGAAACAGGCGGACCCCGCCCATGCCTTGAAACTCTTCATCGCCCACAACGCGCCGCCCAAAGCGGTGCCCAACGCCGGATCATCGATCTTTTTCCACATCTGGCGCGGTGGCGGCAGCAAACCCACCGCAGGCTGCACCAGCATGGAGGAGGCCAGACTGCGCTCGCTCATTGCCAGGATCAATCCCAAGGAACATCCGCTCTACATCCTGCTGCCCAAAGCCGAATATGAAAAACGCCGCGGCCCGTGGAAACTGCCGTGAGCCTCATCACTTCTCCTTGTCCTTGTGCTTGAGCAGGTCCTTCACATGCTCGATATATTTCTCCGGCCCGCCGTCCTTATAGCCGGTGCGGTTAACATAGCGGCCGCTTGAATTGAGCAGGATGATCGTCGGATAACCCTCGATCTTGTATTCACTGGCCAGCTTGTCATTCTGCTCCTTTTCCTCCTTGGCGAGTTCCTTGCTCTTCGGAAAGTCAAGCTCCACCATGATCAGATGGTCTTTGGCATAATTCTTGAACACTTCCGTATCGAAGACCTCCTTTTTCAGTTTGATGCACCACCCGCACCAGTCGGAACCGGTGAAGTCCAGCAGCATCGCCTTTTTTTCCTCCTTGGCACGCTTCTTGGCCAAGGCAAAATCGGTTTCCCACTTGAACTCGCTGACCACGGGCGGTGGGATTTTGGCAGCCTCCTGCTCGGTGACAAACTGTTTGTCCTCATCGCTCAGGCGCACGAGAGGAACCTTCATCGATGTGCCGTTGGCCCGGGCAATCACGATATTCTCGCCTTCGGTTTTCACGTAGTTGCCCTCGATGGTGCGGTCTGATCCCGCTTCTTTCCACGTGCGGGCATCCGCGGGACCGGCGATGATGACGAATGAAACAAAGGTAATGAAGGATAAGGATTTGATCATGGCAATGAGGTGTTTTTCACCGCATGGCTAGCAGGTCATGCTCCGGCTGTCAACCGGTCATTTGAATCTTCTCCCCTAGAAACCTATATTATTGATATATTTTCCGGTTGTCAGGCGCTTGGCATTCTCGCCTTGAATCCGAGCGCATCCCGCAGGAGACTGCGCCCGCCCATGGCTACCGCAACCACTCCCATCGCCACGCTTCCTGACCGGTCCGGCCACTTCGGCCAATTCGGCGGAATGTTCGTCCCGGAAACCCTGATGGCTCCGCTGCAGGAACTCGCCGCAGCCTATGAATCGGCCAAAAACGACCCCGCCTTCCATGCCGAACTCGACGACTTGCTTCACAACTACGTCGGCCGCCCGACCCCGCTCTACTTCGCCCAACGCTGGACCGAAAAACTCGGCGGCGCCAAGATTTATCTCAAACGCGAGGACCTCCTCCACACCGGTGCCCACAAAATCAACAACGCCCTCGGTCAGATCCTGCTCGCCAAACGCCTCGGCAAAAAACGCATCATCGCCGAAACCGGTGCCGGCCAGCACGGCGTGGCCACCGCCACCGTCTGCGCCCGCTTCGGCATGGAATGCGTCGTTTACATGGGCAAGGTCGACATGGAACGCCAGGCGCTCAACGTCGCCCGCATGCGCCTGATGGGTGCCGAGGTGCGCGCCGTCACCGCCGGACAGGCGACCCTCAAGGAAGCCGTGAACGAGGCGATGCGCGACTGGGTGGCCAGCGTCGGCCACACCCACTACATTCTCGGTTCGGCACTCGGCTCGCATCCATTCCCGATGATTGTTAGGGATTTCCACCGCGTCATCGGCACTGAAGCGCGCCGCCAGATTCTGGAAAAGGAAGGGCGCCTGCCGGATCTGTTAGTCGCCTGTGTCGGCGGCGGCTCGAATGCCATCGGTTTGTTCCATCCATTTCTCGGCGATGAAGGCGTGCGCATGGTCGGCGTGGAGGCCGGTGGTGAGGGCATCATCCCGGAACGCCACGCGGCCCGCTTCCAAGGCGGCAAACTCGGAGTATTACAAGGGACCAAAACCTGGTTGCTCGCCAACGCGGACGGCCAGATCGAATTGACCCACTCGGTTTCCGCAGGTCTCGACTACGCGGCGGTGGGTCCGGAACACGCGTATTTGCAGGAAATCGGCCGCGTGGAATACACCTACGCCACC
>CAYWLC010000057.1:6587-17231 GCA_964458895.1 uncultured Luteolibacter sp.
ACTCGCCCATTGCGAAGGCATCCTGCCCGCCCTGGAGAGCGCCCACGCCATGGCCTATGTCTCGAAAGTCGCGGGCAGCCTGCCAAAAACCACGGTGTTGATCGCCAATCTATCAGGACGCGGTGACAAGGACGTCGAGCAGGCGTCCAAATACCTGCTGTGAGTTTGCGCTCCGCGCCAAACTGCCTTTGACGAGCGCCCGGTGAAGCGGCATGTTCCGCCCGCCATGGCATTCGCCGATGTATTTCCGGATCTTCTCCAGCGCCCCACCCCATTGATGCGGCGTTTCCTGCGGATGTTGGACGAGGAAACCGGCGGCCCGCTGGAAACCCTTGCCCGCCAGAGCCAGTTGGCGACCCGCCGCCATTTCGGGCGCACGATGCGCATGTTCGCACCGCTCTACGTTTCCAACGAGTGCGTCAACAACTGCTCGTATTGCGGGTTCTCGCGCGATGCCGACATCCTGCGCACCACACTCAGTGTCGATCAGGTCGTGCGTGAGGCGAAACACCTGCATGCGATGGGTTTCCGCAGCATCCTGCTCGTCGCCGGGGAACACCCGAAATTCGTCAACGACGGCTACCTGCAACGCTGCATCGACGCCCTCAAGCCGTTCATCCCCACCCTCGCCATCGAAGTCGGCCCGATGGAGGACGCTCAATACGCGGAAATCGTCGCCCACGGCGCGGAGGGCCTCGTCGTCTATCAGGAAACCTACGACCCTGATGTCTATCAATCCCTCCACGCCGCCGGGCCCAAGAAGAATTTCAACTGGCGTCTCGATTGCCCGGAACGCGCCTACGCCGGGGGCTTCCGCCGCATCGGCATCGGTGCCTTGTTCGGCCTCGCCGATTGGAAAAACGAGGCGCTCGCCCTCTGCGCCCACCTCGAATACCTCTACAAACATTGCTGGAAGGCCCAGCTCACGGTCTCGTTCCCACGCATGCGGCCCTATGCCGGAAACTACGAATACACGCCCGACCCCGCGCTCTTCCTGCCTGACAAATCGTTTGTTAGAATGATCACCGTCTTCCGCATCCTCTTCCCGCAGGTCGGCATCGTCGTCTCCACCCGCGAGCCCGCCCCACTGCGCGACGCCATCGCCACCCTCGGCGTCACCCACATGTCCGCAGGCGCCCGCACCGAACCCGGCGGCTACACCGGAGCCGGCGGCGACGACCTCCATCTAACAATCAACGGCCGCCGCGTCGAACTCGAAAAAAAATCCGGCTGCGAAACCGCCGCCGAACAATTCAAGATCAGCGACACCCGCTCCGCCGCCGAAATCGCCCACATGCTCCGCAGCAAAAACCTCGACCCCGTGTGGAAAGACTGGGACGAAGCGCTACTGGCAAGAGGAAGAGATTGACGATTGATGAATGAGGATTTTTGAATTTTTGAAGTGAGCATGAAATTGAGCAACTGCGCCAACAAGCGCATATCAGCAATCGGAATATGCGCATGCGCTCACGCCTGCGTTTGGATAGAACCTCTGAAACGGAAATAGGCGGCGCAGGCACCTTCGTTCGAAACCATGGGAGCGCCCAGGGGATGTTCGGGGCGGCAGCGTGTGCCGTAGGCCGGGCACTGGTCAGGGCGCAGGGTGCCGAGCATGACCCGACCGCCTTGGCATTCCTCATCGCCGCCCATGGGTGGCGGACCGAGGTCGAAGCGTATTGCGGCGTCGAACATGGCATACTCCGCCCGCAGGCCGAGGCCGCTGGCGGGCAGGATGCCGAGGCCGCGCCATTCGCGATCAATCACCTCGAAGACCCGGTGGATCATGGCCAGGGCGGGTGCGTTGCCGTCCGCGCGCACAGCCCGCCCGTAGGCGTTTTCGAGCACGGCGCGGCCATCCTCCAACTGGCGGACGCAGCGCAGGATACCATCTAACAAATCAATCGGTTCGAAGCCCGTTACCACCACCGGGACCTGATGGTCCAGACAGAGTTGTTCCAACCCGCGCACGCCGGTCACGGTGGCGGCATGACCGGCTGCTAGAAATCCCTGCACTTCGGATTCCGGCGAGCGCAGGATGAAATCCATGGCGGGACCGACGAGGACCTGGGACACCAGCAGTGAGAAATTTCCAACGCCACCGGTCATGGCCTGGTGGGCGGCCATCGCGTTGGCGGGGGCGGTGGTTTCAAATCCGATCGCGAAGAACACCACCTCGCGCTTGGGTTCGCGGCGGGCGAGGGCCAGCGCGTCCAATGGTGAATAGACCACCCGCACGTCGCCGCCCGCGGCCTTCGCGTGCATCAGGTCGCCCAGGCGTCCCGGCACACGCAACATGTCCCCGAAGGAACACAGGATGACCTCGGGTCGTTGGGTTAGAGCCACGGCCTGGTCGATGAGCCCGGCGGGCGTGACGCATACCGGACACCCGGGGCCATGGATCAGGCGCAGCAAGGGTGGCAGCAGGCGGTCGATGCCAAAGCGCAGGATCGCATGGGTTTGTCCGCCGCAGACTTCCATGAGTGTCCATGGCCGGGTGATGGTGCGGGCGAGTTCGGCGGCGAAGGCATGGGCGGCCGCGGGCTTGCGGTATTCGTCGATGAACTTCATGACGTCGGTTGCGGCGGATGTTCTGATAGTTCCCCGAGATCCTGCAACTCCTCCATCTCCCGCAGGATGTCCCATGTGCGCGCGGCTTCTTCTGCGTCGATCTTCTGCAAGGCGAATCCGACATGGACGAGCACGTAGTCGCCAACCACCGCATCGGGCACGTAGGCGAGATTGATGGATTTTTCAATGGGACCGAAGCGTACCTTGCCGGTCCGGCTCCATGGATCGGCAACGGCGTCATCAACAGTGAGAACTTGTCCGGGAATGGCGAGGCACATGGGCTTGGTTGTTAGATTGGCGGATGGAGCCAGGCACCGGCGAAGGCCTGGCCGGCGGCGAGGCCGCCATCGTTGGCTGGGAATAACGCGGGAATCAAGACTTGATGGCCGTGGGCGGTGAGGGCCGCGTGGGTTGCCTGCAGCAGGCGGGCATTTTGAAAGCAACCGCCCCCGAGTACCACAACGGGCACGGCAACCCGTTGTGCCACCGCCGCAGCCATGGCCGCAAGGGTCACGTGAAACCTCGCCGCGATCTCCTCCGCGGGCACGCGGTCGCATACCGCCCGCCAGACAGCCTCCGCCATCGGCGCGGTGTCGATTTCCCATGCGGGCGACTCAGGCAAGACGGGCAGCTCGAGTCGCCATCCGTCGCAATTTCCCGTTAGATGCGCATCCGCCGGTGTTGCATGTGGGGCGGGACGCAGATTGAAGGGATATGGACTGGCCGCAGCCTGATAGTGGGCGGCAGCGCTTTCCAGGCGCACGGCCGCATCGCCTTCGTAACGGGCCACGTGGCAGAGTCCGGCGAGCGCGGCCACGGCGTCAAATAATCGGCCCGCGCTGCTGGTGCGCAGTGTGCCTGCGGCACCCTCGCAGAGCCGGCCCAGCGGGCTGGCGTGTAGGTCAAGGCGGTGGGCGGCTTCGTGGACCACCTCCGGTCCCAGGGTTTCCCACAACCATGCGAAGGCGCTGCGTCGCGGTTCGCGCACGGCGCGTTCCCCGCCTGGCAGGGCGAAACGGCGCAGATACCCCACCCGGCGGCAGGCGCTGCCGTTGGCTAACAGAAACTCACCACCCCAGATGGTGCCGTCGGGGCCATGGCCGCTGCCATCCCAGATCACTCCTAACAGCGGACCCGGCGGCATGGTCCGTTGTTCGGCCAGCACGGCCAGCAGATGCGCGTGGTGGTGTTGCAACTCGAGGCGGGGCAGCGGAAGTTCGCGGGCCGCGACGGATGCGGCGTAATCCGGATGGCTGTCACAAGCGACCCACTGCGGTTCCAGGCGCAGCAGGCGCTGCAACGCGGCGGCGGTGGCGGCATGGCGACCGCGCGCGAGCACGGTGTCCTGGTCCCCCAAATGCGGACTCAACACGAGGGTGTTATATCTAACAAGCGCCATCGCGCCCTTCACTTGGCCGCCCACGGCCAACCCTGGACATCTAACAGACATGGGCGTGCGCACCGGCGCCGGAGCATAACCGCGGGCGCGCCGGATCATGCGGGCCTGCCCGTCCATCACACGCAGCACCGGATCATCGGCGGGTTGCAGGATCTCACGATCATGGACTAACAACAAATCGGCGACCGGGCCGAGGCGTGCAACGGCATCGGACGGATCATAACACAACGGCTCGTCGCTGAGATTGCCACTGGTGGCCACCACGGGTCTGGGAAACATTTCCAGCAGCAGGATCTGTAGCGGGGAGGACGGCAGACAAAGGCCGATGACGCCGCAGCCGGGTGCCACGCCCGGTGCAAGCGGTGAATCCTCACGGGCGGCGACCAGAACGATCGGCGCGGCTGAACCGGCCAGCAGTTCCTCCTCATCGTGTGTTAGAGATGCCAGGCGGCGCGCGTTTGTTAGATCACGGACCATGACGGCGAGCGGTTTGGCCTCGCGATGCTTGCGCTCGCGCAGGCGGTCCACGGCATCGGGGCAGGTGGCATCCACCCAAAGTTGGAAGCCACCAGTCGCCTGCACCGCGACGATGCGGCCGTCCTCCAGCGCGGCGACCGCCGCAGCGACGGCGGCACCGGGTCCCGCCACCGGGTTTCCATCCGGAGCGAGCGCCTGCAAACGGGGGCCGCAGCGCGGGCAGGCGATGGCCTCCGCATGGAAGCGCCGGTCGCCGGGGTCGGCGTATTCCGCCGCGCATTCGGCACAAAGCGGAAAGTGTGTTAGAGAAGTGCGGGCGCGGTCATAGGGCAGCGAGTCGGTCACGGTGTAGCGCGGACCGCAGCGCGCGCAGGCAAGAAATGGATAGAGATGGCGGCGGTCGTGCGGGTCCAGCAGTTCGCGGCGGCAGTCCGGGCAGGGCGCGAGATCGGGCGCGAGGGCGGATGCGCCAGTCCCGCCCGGGCGGCTCGGGGCGATGCAAAACGTGTGATCTAACGGATGATCGACGTCCACGGTTTCCTCCACCACCGTTTCGACTTGTGCCGGGGGCGGGGCGTGCCGCAGGTGTTCGCATAGTTCGGCGAGCGCGGTCGGGCTGCCCACCGCGTCGATCCAGACGCCGGCGGCGTCGTTGCCGACCTCACCCGTCACACCGAGCCGGGTGGCGGTCAGGAAAACCCATGGCCGGAAGCCCACGCCCTGCACGATTCCGGTCACCCGCCAGTGGCGGCGGATGGGTGCGGGATTCATGCACAAGCCGGATTCCGTGGCAGGAGTTGACATTCTGTTAGATAAGCTGTCATGGACCGTCAGCCATCAGCAAGCGGTCAAGCAGTGCGAACCATGCGTCCATTCCCTGGCCGGTGCGCGACGAGATTTCGATGATCTCCGCGTCCGGGGCCACCTGTGCGATGGCCTGGCGCGCTTTTGCCAGGTCGAACCCCGCGGGTTCTGATAGATCGGTTTTGGAAATGACCACCGCGCGGGCACCATGGAAAATCGGCGGGTATTTCAGCGGTTTGTTTTCCCCTTCGGTGGATGCGAGCAGGACGATGCGGTGGGCTTCTCCGAGATCGAAAGAAGCCGGGCAGACGAGGTTGCCGACATTTTCGATGAAGAGCAGTCTGAGAGAGTCCTTCGGCAAGGTGTCCACTGCGGCCGAGAGCATGCGTGCATCGAGATGGCAAACGGTTCCAGTGGTGATTTGCACCACGGGGGCGCCGCTGGGTCGCAAGGCCTCGGCATCCTCCTGGGTTTCGAGATCGCCGACGACCACCGCGCAGCCGACACCCGGGTGCAGGTGATCCAAGGTGGCGCGCAGGAGCGTGGTTTTCCCGGCACCGGGGGAGGAAACCAGATTGAGGGCGAGAATTCCGCGTGCCCGGAAATAACCGCGGTTGCGTTCCGCTTCACGTTGGTTGGCATCGAGGATCGGCAGCGCAGCCCCACCCCCATGACGGTGCCAGTTCACCGATCCGTCCGCTGCGGTGTGAGAATGCCAGGCACCAGCCGCATCGTGGGCATGGGTGTGAGCGGGTCCGTGGTCGTGATGGCCGTGCGGCTCCGTGTGCGGGTGGTCTTTGCCGGATCCGGGATGCACATGGAAATGATCGTTGTTGCCGCAGCCGCAGTCGTCGCACATGTTAGGGAGGAGTGGTGGGTTCGGGTGTCAGGACCTCAACGCCGCTGAGTGACATCTCGCGGCTGGCCCTCAGCAATTGTAGCGCGCCATTGCAATGTGGACAGGAGAAAGTCAGGCGATCGAGGTCGAACTCGCCGCATTGCACGCACGAGAAGCGGCCGGGCTCGGTTTCCATGATCAGCTTGGCCCCCTCGGCCGGTGTGCCGGGTGCCAGGGCGTCAAAGGCGAACTCCAGCGCCTCCGGCACGACACCGGAGAGCAAGCCGATACGCAGCCAGACGCGGCTCAGGCCTTGCCAGCCGTGTTGACCGGCCATGGTGGTGAGTTGATCGAGAAGCGCCTCGCTGATGGCAAATTCGTGCATGGTTCATCTTATTCCCAATGCCGCCGCCTTCCGCCATATCGAGGCCGCGCACCACGCGGTGAGGAATGTTAGAGCCACTCCGGTTCCACCCGCCAGCGAGGTGGCGAGCACTCCGTTAGAAACCAGCGGGAACGAATAGTCCGGCAGAGGTGCCGCAAACGAGGGTGCGGAGGCATGGAGGAAGCGCAGGGTGCCAGCGACGGATTCCAAACCATCGGGCCAGGTGCAGGCAAAGGGTGCCATGACCAGCGCGATGATGAAGGCGGAGACGCTGAGCAGGAATGTCGGTCGGCGACTGGAGGCTTGCAGGACGGGAAGAGTTAGAAGCGATATCACAGCAGCGGTGATTGCAGCCTCGCCGAGTGCGATCAGCGCGTGAATGCCCAGCATGGCGGGAGCCACCTTGGAGAACGGGATGGTTCCCGATGCAGCGAGTTCGAAAGAACAGGCGAGGGCCGCGATCATCACCGAGCACCAGGCGGCGACGGCGGCGGGCGCGGCCGGACACCGGTTCGAGGTGGTGGCCATCCGTTGCAAAATCCATCCTCCGACACCCGCGCCGAGCACCGCCATGTTCAGGATATTGGCACCGAGCACAGAGAAGCCCCCGTCGGAAAACACCAGACATTGCAGCGTGAGGACAAGCGCCATCGAGAGCACGCCAAAGGGCATGCCGAGCAAGGCCGCCGCAAGCACTCCGCCTAACAGGTGACCGGAGGTGCCGGACATCACCGGAAAGTTCACCATCTGCCCGGCAAAAACCAGCGCGCTCACCGCTGCGAATCGCAGGGACGTCGGCTTTTCCGCGGATTTCCATGCCAGCACCGCCGCAAGGGATACTCCTGTCACACTCACGGCCGCCGTCACCGGACACACCGCACCATCCATCATCGATGAGGGAATATGCATGGCTGCATGCCATCCTTTAACAACCCAAAAAGCAATGCATTTCCCGTGGAATACCGCCCCGCCAGCAAACGATGCTTGGTTTTTGCCAATTGAGGCGAAGTGCTGTCATAGCCTTCAAATGTCCGGATGGATTTGAGGGTCTGATCTGATTGGCGCATCCGTGAGGACTCGAACCTCAAACCTTCTGATTCGTAGTCAGACGCTCTATCCAATTGAGCTACGGGTGCTTTGTGAGGCTGATAATCTACCGTTATCGGATATCCGCGCAAGCAAATGTTGCATGCCACAAGAAATCACTTGCAGACCCTGAGCAGCTATATACAATGCTTTGCAATGCATCATCGTGTCGCACAAATCCCCCCGGACGGCTTGATTGGTGGGTTGAATCTCAAGCGGTTCTCGTGAAAGAATTGAACCAGCAATCCGCTATGAATTGCATGGGACCACGATCTGAACGGGAAAGCACTTGGGCGCTTACGCTTGAGGATATTGCAGACGTGGAATCCGTGCGCAGGCTCTGGCTGGCCCTTGAGCCGCACGCCAGACCTTGTTTTTTCACCTCATGGGTATGGATCGGAACCTGGCTGGAACTGCTCCCACCCGAGACCAAGCCCAGACTGCTGCAAGCGCGGCTCGGTGATCGCGTCATGGGACTGGCAGTCGTTGTGAACGGCCCCCCAAAAAAGCAGTGGGGCATGGAGATTTATCAAACCGCACACCTGCACACCACCGGAAGGCCAGAAATCGACGTCATTTGTATGGAACATAATGACTTCCTTCTTGACCTGACCCGTGAGCACGAGACCCGCGAGGCCATGTGTGGCTACTGGCTGGATCAGTTGCCGCCCGCCACGGAGGTCTCCCTGCCGTGGCTGCGAGGCAGCGGCTGGCCACAAGGAATTGAAAACCAGGCGAAGCGCGCAATCTCGCGCGAGGACTCATTCCACCGCTCCTATCTGGTCGATCTGCGGGAAGTCAGGGAAGCCGGTGGAGATTATCTGAAATTGATCGGCAAAAGCACACGATCGAACATCCGCCGCAGTATGCGCGAATACAGCCAACTGGGAGAGTTGCGCCTGGATGATGCCCAGACCCCGGAGGAAGGTCTGGTCTGGTTAGATCACCTTCGTCACTTTCATACGGCGCGCTGGAGGTCGCGTGGAGCCTCAGGTTGCTTCGTCCATGAGTTTTTCCACCGCTTTCACCGCACCTTGTTGGAGCGATATTTGGTGCATGGCAAGATCCAGTTGCTGCGCATCCGTGTCGGCGATCACGACATCGGCTATATGTATAACTTCATCCATGCTGGACGAGTTTATGGCTACATGACCGGATTCAACTATGGTCTGATTGCGAAGTATTGCAGACCCGGTCTGGTTTCCGACGTGCTGGCACTCCAACACAACGCCTCGCTTGGCCATGATGTGTATGACTACATGGCCGGCGACGCGTTATACAAATGCGAATTACGGACCTTCGAGGAGACGACGACCAACACCCTGATGCGCACACGATCATGGCGCTTCGCTTTGCACAAGGCTCTTCACGAACTCAAACCGGCACTCAGGAGGATCAGAAACCTGCGCCGCATGCTTCCAGGAGGAATGCCTGAGGAACCCAGCAAATGAGTCGAACCTTCTGCTAGGTTCGGCTGCACTCGTGGCTGCGGCGTCCCCGCCGCAGGCCGTGTTGGAGGCGTCCCGCCTCCTGAAACATGAACCTTGAAATATCCCGGTCTGATTTTTGAAACCAGGTGGGACATAGACTGAGCCCCCACTTTCACGCGTTCTTTGATTCGCCAAGACCGCGTGAACGCGGAACTCCGCACGAAGGAAGACCATCGCCCCCACGCCCCATAGACGCTTTTGCACAAGTGACAATGCCTGATCAGGCGACGTATTTCAGGGAAAACCAACGGAATTGCGGGAAATCACGCGTTGGCAATCAAATCCGGGCTTGCCTCGCCGCATCCCCTCGCCTATCCCCGCCGTCCACAACCATGGCCAGCACTCCCGTCATCAACCTCCGCAAAGGACACGCCGTCCGCCACAACAACGAAATCTGTCTTGTCGTCGAACACGAACTCAAGACCCCGCCACGCATGGCGTCCTATGTGCAGATGTCCATCCGCAGTGTGGGAACCAAGAAGATTTTCAACCTGCGCATGACCTCCAACGACTCGTTGGAAGGCGTGTTGCTCGAACGCACACCGCATGAGTATTCCTACAAGGACAGCAGCGGATACCATTTCCTCGACCCTAACACCTACGAGGACGCCGTGGTGTATGAGGACCTCATCGAAAACGTCAAAAACTACCTCATCGAGGGCCAGTCTTACGTCCTGCTCGTCGCCGATGGCATTGTGGTTTCGGTGGAACTGCCGCTGACCATGGTCATGACCGTCACCGAGTCATCCGAGGGTGTGAAGGGCGACTCCGCCAACAACGTGTACAAACCGGCCACCATGCAGACCGGATTGATCGTCCAGGTGCCGCTCTTCATCAACGTGGGTGAGAAAATCAACGTGAAAACCGAGGACAATTCCTATCAGGGCCGGGCGAACTGATTACCCGCCGCAACCATGGCCGGATTTTTCAAATCACTCTTCAACAAGATCACCAATCGTGCGGAAATCGATTGGGACGGTGTGGAAGCCGATCTGATCAGTTCGGACCTCGGCATCCACCTAACAACAGGGATCATTGACGAACTCCGCGAACTCGGCCGCGAAGTCTCCGCGGACGATGTGGTGGACGCCACCCGCCGCCATCTCGCCAATCGTCTGCCCGAGGATTCTCCGCCGCCACTGCCGCGCACCGATGGCAAGCCCTTCGTCATCCTCGTGGTCGGCGTCAACGGCACCGGCAAAACCACCTCCACCGCCAAGCTCGGGTTCTGGCTCAAAAACCACGGACATTCGGTGATCCTGGCAGCTGCCGACACCTTCCGCGCGGCCGCCGTGGAGCAACTCGAACGCTGGGCCGAACGCCTAAATCTGTTAGTTGTCAAGGGAAACCCGAACGCGGACCCCTCGTCGGTTTGTTTCAACGCCCATCAGAAAGCCATCGCGTCCCGAACGGATTTCCTCATCTGCGACACCGCCGGGCGCATCCACACCCGCCACAACCTGATGGAGGAACTCGGGAAAATCCGCCGCACCCTTGCCAAACAGGATGACAGCGCCCCCCATCTGACATTGTTGGTGGTCGATGCCACCACCGGCACCAACGCCCTGCAACAAGCGAAGGAATTCCACAAGGCCAG
>CAYWLC010000058.1:0-17166 GCA_964458895.1 uncultured Luteolibacter sp.
AACCGGTTGTCCATCACGATTTTCTGCCTGCGAGTGTTCAGGCCGAGCACCGCCTTCTGGGTTTTGAGCTGGCGGAGTTGGACGCGGGCGTCCTCGTTGGAGGCGGCGTCTAACAAACCGTTGTTCGCCGCATTGCCGAGCGCGAGACCGGCCTTTTCCTGGTCGCCCGCGGCGAGGTATGCGTTGGCCTGGTCTAACAAAGCCACCGCGCTGCGGGCGTCGCTGGCACGCTTGCCCCTGACAAATGATTGATAGTCCTCGAGCTTGAACGAGCCCATCGCTTGTTGGAGCTTCAATTCGAAGTCACCGCCGTGGCTGGCGAGTTTCCACCCCTGCGGCACCAGCACGCGCCACATCAGGTTTTCCATCGGCACATCGAGCCGCGGGCCTTCGAGGAATTTCCCGCGTCGCATGGCGGCGGAGTAAACGAAGCGCACGATGGCGGGCTTGCCGGCTTCCGGGGCGGGGGACACATGGAACAACCAATCGCCACCCTCGCGCACCAGCGTCGCGCCCTCGTCATTCACATAGACGTTGAACAAACCGGCCTTCTCGGGAAGTTTGAGCCGCAACTGGCCCTTGCCCACCACCTGCATTTTCAACTCAACGGATGTTAGAGCATCGCCGCCCGGGGATAACAGCGTGGTCAGAGAACCCTCGGCCACCCGCAGTTTTTTCAGATCCGCGAGTTCATGGCGTTTCAGAACCACCGGCAGCGGCCCCTCGGGTTCCGCCACACGGAAAACAAGGGTCGGGGCCACCGTGCCCGCGGCACGGCCCAACGTGGATTGCACCACCGCCCAGTCCGTGCGCTGCCACCCGCGCGGCAGCGCGCCGGGTTCGAGTTCGAGACGCCCGCCCGCTCTAACAGAAACAAAATAGCTGAGCTGGCGGACGTTTTCCAGGATCACGGGCACCACCGATTCGCCGCCGGCGTCCGCGCTGGGACGTTGGTATTCCAGGTCCACGTCGGTTTCTCCGGCGAGGCCGCGTTGGAAACGGATTTCTCGCAAGCCGTCCTGTCCCTCGACCGGCACCAGATCCGCAACGGCCGGACCGGTGGCGCGCACGGCGGCGGCGGACACGGCATCCAGTCCCGGAATTCTAACACGCAATGATTTCAATGCGGCGTTTTCGATCTTATAGCTGATATGCACGCGCGTGAGCAATTGTCCCTCGCGGATGGTGGCATCGTGGAAAACCCTGGCCGTCACCCATGGATCGAGGCGGCCGATTGACAATGCGAGCGCCCAGTCGTTCTGCAACAGGCGATAGGCCAGCGCGCCGGGCCGTGCGGCCGCGCGCGCGGTCTCCTTGGGGCCGTCCGCCAGTTCGCGCGGATCGACTTGTGAGACGTTCCTGCGGTCCACCGCACGCACCTGCAGGCCGCGCTCGGGGATGATGGTTAGAACGCCGGTCTCGCGGGACGCGTTCCGCAGCGAGAGACGCGGCACCTGCCATTTTTCCATGGCACCGGTCGGTTTGCCCGTCAGCGTGAGACTGAACGCGCGCCGTCCCAGGGTCCTTCCTGTTAGGTGCAGGGTCACGATGCGTTTGCCATCCGCCCTGGCTTCAGTCCAGTGGCTCAGGCCCTCGCCGGTGGCGCTTTCGATCTCCAAGCCTTCCGGCACCACGAGCTCGAGACGAAACACGCCGGAGCGAGTGATGGTGACGCTCAGGTCGGTGGCGATCACCAGGCGGTCCTCGCCTAACGAAACCAGTTGCCATGATTCCGCGCGCAGTTCGGGAGCCACCGCGGTCACCTTGAGTTTGGCTTTGACGGCACCACGCGCGCCATAGCGGAACGCATGGTGCAGCGTGGCAAGCACTTGTCCGTCTTTGTCGCGGGGCAGCAACTTGCCATTGAAATCCTCGGGATTCACCCGCGACAGTCCCTCGACTTCCACCGCTTCCGGCTGCACTTCCTCGCCGAAGGCAAGGGCGATAAATCCGACTTCTCCGGCCGCGCCGTCCACGCGCACCGGCTCGAGTTCCAAATCCATCGGCAACTCGGCGGCCCCGCGCTGGGTTTCAATCGTGAAGGAAAACCCCTGGTTCTGCGCGGGTTCCACGCTCACACGCAACTCGTGCTTGCCGGGATCAAAGCGCCACTCGCCCACAGGGCCTTCGAGCACATCGCTCACGGTGAACCCGGCGGGCACTTTCAAAGTGAGCGATGTCACCCGGCCTTGCGCGGGACGGATGTTCACCCGATGGCGGCCGTTCACCACACCCGGCCCCGGCAGGAACAGATTGGATACTTCGGCGAAAAATTTTGTTTCCTCGGTGTCGGCATCCCGTTGCTGCGCTTGCGCATGGATTTTCAAACCATCCACCGGACCTAACACCAAGGTCGCGCCGCTTTGGCCCTTCCCGAGGTCTGTTAGGCCCCGGGTCTTCGCCGCGCCCGGGCAAACGAACTCCCAGCCGCCCTGGTCCCAGCGCAGGGTGACGCGCCGCATCGCGGCAGGACCTCCGGGAATCTCCCAGCCTTTTGCCGGATCGGCCAGTGGCATTTCAAACACCGCCTTGCCCGTCAGGCACCCGGCGGCTTCCGCCACCAGCCAATACGCCGTGGAGCCTTCCAGCGGTGCCTTTACGACGCGCAAACCACCACCCTCGAAGTGGCTCAACACCGATGGTTCGCGCAATAACAGAAACCGATCACCCGCCTCGCCTCGCAATGTGACATCCACCGATCCATAAAGCCGACCGTCGCGGATCTGCCAGTCATGAATCATCGACTCCGCGGGTTTCATCGCAGGGGTTTCCGCGGCGCGCGCGTTCCATGCCGGCAGGAATGTTAGAAGAACCGCCGCCGCCACAGCTTCGGCGGTTTTCGGTTTACGCAGCCCGCAGATGGTCGGGCCGATCCGCGGGATCCACCAGAACAGGCCGGTCAGCGTGACCGCCGCGAAGAAGACGGGAGCCCCGCCATGAATGGATAGAAACGACGCGAAGATCACCATGAGACCTGCGCCGAGCCACCAGCGGCTGCGCTTCATCAAACCGCGAACGGCCAGCACCGCGCCGAAAAGGAACCACAGCCACACGCCCCAACCACTGCGGGCGAACCACTCGGGAACGTTGTCGATGGTCACTGAAACCTCGCCGCCCGCCGCCACCACCGGTGCGGCGTATTCGAGAACCGACAAGCCCGCTCGCGCGGTCGCCGCAGCATACAGGCACAAACCAGCCGCGATCACCGCAAAAGCAAGACCGGCCAACAGAGCAAGGGTTTTTCTAACACGATTGGTGTCGTCCCGCTCTATCAGCATTGCGCCCAGCCCGGCTAACAACAAAAGGACTCCGCCTCTGCGGTGCCTGGACAGCCATTGCCATCCGTTTTCGGCGAGCACCGGCCTCACCAGATCCGCCGTGCCGCCTCTTGGTACCAATTGGCGGCCCTCATCGCCGGTGACCGTCCATTCGCCGATCACCACCGGCGCGTCGAGCCTCGGTGCTGTTAGAACCGGGTGGCTCGGGTTCTTGGCCCGCGCGCCATAGCGCAGGACAAGCTCCACCGCCTGATTTGGATCGATGCGTGAGGGCAGCGGCACCAGGGTTTCGCCGCCGTCGGCGCGCGCGTTCACCGCCTCGCCATCAACCTTGGCCTCCCACAGCGCCGCACCTGGTGGAAATGCCACGCGCAGCGCGTTGCGACCCCGCGATTTCACGAAAATCCGGGCATCGGTCACCCACTGGCCGTCGCGCGACACGCGGCTCGTCAGCTTTTGGAAATCCACCACTTGGTTGATCGTTTCACCCGGTTCGAACCATTCGATTTCCATGCCGATCTTGAAATCGCGCGCCGTGTATTGCCAGGTGCCGAGGGAAGGCGCGCTGCTGAGCAGGCGGAATTCGGCGGGAAGCTCGGTGGCGTCGATGGCTAACAGCGCCCCGCTGCTGGTGGACTTGTGGTTTACCTGAAGCGGGCTGACAACCTGCACGAAGCCGCGTTCGCCCTGGACGCCGAGTGGTTTGACCTCGCCGGGTGACAACTTTCCGCCGCGCGGGTTCATCGGTTGTTCGAAGGTGAGCAGCACCGTGCCCGTTCCTAACACGGGACGTGATAGAGGAACGATCACCGTGTTGCCCTCGCGCCGCCAGTCGCGCCCGACATTCTGGCCGCTCACGTCGATGTTGCCGATGCCCTCCGGCACCGAGATCTTCCATTCGGTGGCGGGCGCACCCACCACGAAGAAGTTGACCAGCACGCTGCCATAGACCGCGCCCGCCTTGAGCGAGTAGAGGTGGAAAACATCCGCCTGGATGCTCTGACCGAGCGCCTCAACCGCCAGACCCACCGTCCACTTGTCCTCGCGCAACCGGAACGCCTGTTGCAGGGCGTTGGTCTTTTTCGGGAAAAAGGTGATGGGCACTTCGGCCACGCCGGTGGTCTTGCCTGCTGTTAGGCGATAGCCTGCAGTTGCCACGGCACCGATGTATCCGCGTCGTGATTTCACCCCGGGAAATCCAAGGGGTTGGAGTTCCCATGCCCCGGCCTTGGCGGCTTCGTTTTTCTCAAGGCGCAGGCTGACGAGTTGGCGGTCCGCCACGGCTTGTTTGAAGAGGATCTTGAGGCGGCGCTTGCCATCCTTCGCCTCTGCGGCCACCACATAGTCCGCCACCGCCGCGCCCGTCACCGAGGCCACCGCATGGTCGGCCGGAATGTCCATCTCCCACTCGCGCAAGGGTGCCTCGCGGATGTCGAGTTCCAAGTCAGCGGTGATCCGGCGGTCGGTCTCGGCGATTTCATAAACCGTCACTTCTGTTAGGCCGACCTCTGGCAGCACCTGGTTGGCATTCACCGCGTAAGCGTATTGCGCCGAAGGAAACCGATAGACAAACACCTGCCGGAGATTCTCATCCACGCCACCGGGAAATTGTCCGGGCGCGAGCTGGATCAGACCCACGGCGTCCGCCACTTCGATGCTGACCGCTCCGTCATTGGCCACCCGCAGCCACCCGCTGTGGCGCAGTGAACCGGTCGGGGCGATGCGCAGCGCCTCCGCCTTGACCGGGAATCCTCCGAGCGCCGCCTGCGCCTCGATGACGATGCGTTCCGCGCCCTCGATCGGGCGGCTCAGTTTCACCTCGATCCGGCGTTTGCCTGCGGATTCTCTAACATTCCACCCGAGCACCGGAGCGCCGGACACGGAAAGCACCTCGCCCGGACCGTCCAGCGTGAGTGCCAGTTCGCCGAGTTTGCCCTGCAGCACCCGCAGGTCGAGCACGGTCAACTGCCGCAGCAGGCCGCTGCCGACTCTAACATCCGTGGATTCCGTGCTGGAGAAAAACAGGGTGCCGTCCGCAACCTTGTCGGCGGAGTGCCATGCCATCGTCGCTTTGCCGTTGGCGGGTAAAAACCCGCGCCAATGGCCGTCGCCGGATTTCGGCACCACGGCCAGCGAGTTGTCGAATTCGATATCTTTGCCCAGGCCCTCGAGCTGCACCGGCACAATCACTCCGGCGGGGAGGTCGAATGACAGCATCCGCCAGTCGCCGCGGCGGACGGTCGGAACATCGAAGGTCACATCCACGGGAAAATCGCCTCCGCGCTCGGCCACCAGATCATAGATCCATGTGCCGTCTTTTTTCCGCAGGGCCACATGCCAGCCGTCGCCGGACACGCCGTCAGCCAGCGCGGCCCCTCCGCCTAACAATGTCACCGCGGAACCCGCGCCTGCGGCATGCGCCGTGCCGGTGAGGTGGAAGGAAACGCCCGCGCCGTCGTCCGTCGATTTTCCTGTTAGTGTGGCGTTCATCAACTCGATCCCGCGCGCGTCCGTCCCGGCGGGTGTGACCATCAATTCCAGGGTGGTCATGCCGGTGCCGGTGAATTTCCGGTTCCGGCCGCCTTCCACGGGGGTGAGGCCGCCCGTCGCGGTGATTTTCAAATCCACGCTCCGCGCTTCTGCTAGATCGACCGTGATCGAGAATCCGGTGGCATCACCCGGTCCCGGCAGCGGCAGGCCGGTGGTTTCCTTTTCGACCTTCGTGCGGGTCCGCACCAGCACGTCGAGTTCCGTGGGATATTTTCCATCGGTTTCCGCAGGGCGGATGTCGAGGAAACGCGCGCCCGTGTCCGTTTTGCGCAACGACCAATCGCGCAGTCCGGCGCCGGTGACTTCGGTCACATCGCCCGGGCCGTCGAGCGCGAGCGTGAGGGTTTCGGGTTTGCCCTGCAGCACCTTGAAATGGATTTTTTGTTCACTGGTCACGGTTTCCAATCCGATTCGTGCGCTGACCGCGGCGGAGGCGGAGAAAAACAAGGGGGCCTCCTTCGGCGCCTTGGTCCACGGCACGAGCACCATCCGGTCGCTGGTTTCCTGGGCGTGGAGAAACGGCGCGAGGAGAAGGGAAGCGAGGAGAAGGGGGAGACAGGTTGGTGTTTTCATAATGTTACAGTGAGTCGATCATGTGCAGGACCTCGGCGGCGCGTCCGGTGTTGCCGTAGAAGGCTTTGACATGGGCGCGGGGGGCGGTGAGTTGTTTGAAATCGATGGCCTGGCCGAGCGGGCCGCCGCGCAGTTTTTCCGCAGCCAGCATCGATAGCACCGAGAGTTGCATCGAGGGTGTGGCGCGGTCAAAGGCGGGCGTGGAGGACTCGTGGGGAATCGTCCATGTGCGCTCGACCATTTCTCCGCTGTCCGCCTTGCGGAAGCGCACACTCACCTCGCCGAGTTCACCGTTTCCGCCGGGCAGCGTCTCCACCTGATAGATGGCCACTCCGGCCTCTTCCGCGGCGAGTTGTGCCGCGGCCACGGTGTCATTGCGGAAGTCCTCGGTCTTGAGGCGGTCTTTTTCGAAACCGATCAGCTTGTAACGGCCCACGCGTTCCGAATTGAACCGCACCTGCACTTTGACGTTTTCCGCGGCAGGATGGAAGGCCCCTGCAAGCTGGGTGGCAATGCTGGCATCGCCATCCTTGCCCACGACATAATAACGCCCGTTGCCGTTGCGCGCGAGAGCACCTAACAATTCGTCGTTGAGTTCGTCCGCCGCGATGCCGGCGATGTCCAAGGCAAGACCTTTCTGGCGCATGGCCTTGACCTTGTCCGCGAGGTGGGCGGGGCTGGCGTCACCGAGGTTGGCCGCGCCATCGGTGAAGAGCACGATCCGGTTTTGCGCGCCTGCGAGCTTGTTGCGCTCCGCCATGATTTCACCCAGGTTGATGGCCTCCTCCAGATTGGTGCCGCCCTCGCACGCGGCCTGGTTCACCAGTTCCTTGAGTTTGGCGGCCTCGTCACCCTTGAGGCCTTCGGCTAACAGATTTGGCTTCCGGGAAAATCCCACCACGGTGACAACATCATTTGGGGTGAGCAGCTTCGCCAGTCCGTCAAGCGCCTTGTCCATGGCCGCGCGGCGGTCGTCACGCACCATCGAACCGGATTGGTCCACCAGCAGGGTGAGGCGCAGCGGTTGCGCGGCGGAACGTCCGGCCGCGGCGGTTTTGAGCGCGACACGCACCAGATTGCGCCCGGGAATGACCGGGTGCGCGGATTGTTCGATGTTCACCGCCACCGGCTCACCTGCCGTGGGCGCGGGATCTCCATAATCCACGGCATTGTAGAATTGCTCCACCTTGACGCCTGCGGGATCCGGTCGTTCGCCCTTGGCCAGCGCCGCCTGCGCGATCTTGAACGAGGCGTCGCTGACATTGAGCGAAAACGTGGAATATGGATCCTCCGTGGTGGGGATTTCTTCGGTGTCTTGGAGTCTGCGGTGCTCCTCGACTTTTTCCTCCTGCGCGCGGATCGCCTTGTCGATCTCCTTGGTCTTCTCGGACAAGGTTGACGAATCGGCAACTATGTTAGACGGGTCCTTTGCCAGCGCCCCATTACCTTTGACTTTGTTACTGTCGGATTTCGTGTCCGATTTGCCATCTGCCTCATTGGAAACGGAAAGTTCCCGCGCTTCGTCCACATCCATGAGAAGTTCGGCGCGGGTTTGATCATAACCCGCACGGTCAAAATTGGCTTTCGCGGCGTCAACTCTAGCAAGACCCCGGGAGGGTTTGCCGGCACCGCTTTTCGCTTGATTGACGTCTGGGGGTTCATGCTCTGCGGGATAAATCCACTCGCGTGGTTTGTCGCCGCTCATCGCTTGGCTTTCGTCCTCGCGCCCGTTGTCTTTCGCCTTCTCGTCGAAGCGACGATCCAGCACGGGCATCGCCGCGGTCGTTGCGGGCTTCTCTTCCGCCAGGTTCTTTTCTGCGGCATTCTGACCTTCGTTTGCCTGGATGGATTGTTTGTTAGATCCACGTCCGCCGCCACCGCCTTCGCCGGATGCGAGGGATGGCATGGGTTCCTGATTTCCGAGCTCGGCTCTTCTAAGAGAATCGGAGGCGGCAAGAACGGATTGTGGTGCGTCGCGTTTGTCGCGGTGGACTTGCGCGTTGCCGGGTATCGTCTCCCTCGAGGCTAGCGCGGGCGGCGCGGGTTTGGCTGCCGGTGCCGATGGCGCGGAAGATGGCGTGGTTTCCGGGAGAACAATCGCTCTGGGCGTGCCTTCGATGGCTTCCTTGGGGAAATTGGTGGTGAGGGGGACGGGCTTTCCGTCTGCCGGGAAAGCCTTGCTTTGAAGCTCGCGGGGCACACGGCTGCCTATGCCACGGCCGATAAATAGAACTAACAGAACGAGCGAGAGCATGAAGCAAGCCGCGATGGCATACAGCGTGCGTCTGCCGCTGTGGCGGATGCGTTTTTCCTTCAGGACTTCCGCGCGCATGGGTGGGGGTTGGTCGAGGACTTTATCTAACAACAAGCGTTTTTCGGGCGGGAGTTTCCAGCCCTCATCGGGTTGTGCTGACGCTGCTTCCATGAGCAGTCCGTGGAGGGTGTGCATGCGGCGGCGGAAGACGAGCAGTTCCGGGCGTTCCTCGCAGAGGCGTTCCAACTCCGCAGCCTCGAAGCCGGAGGCCTCGCCAAGCACCCATGCCACGATCCGGGCTTCAACCGGTTCGTCGCCAATGGCTGTCAATGGGGAGTCGTTCATGGGGAAGGATGTTATTAGTTATAAGTAATTGTTAGAAGTGATGAAAGATGAGACGCAAGACTTCAAGATTCAAGAAAAGAGGAAGAGAGCTAAAGCGATGGTCCATGGGATATTATCTTAAATTTGAGATTTGAGATTTGAGATTTGAAATTCTCACCCTTCCGCAGATTCGATGCCGAGTCTTCGCAGCGACTCCGCGAGGTGTTTCAACGTGTGATGGAGTTTGTATCCGACGTTGCCGACGCTGAGGCCGGTGCGTTGGCTGATCTGGTCATATTTGAGGTGATCGTGGTATTTGAGGGCGATGAGGTTGCGGTCGGCGGGTTCGAGTTCGGAGACGAGGAGTTGCAGGGTTCCGATGGCTTCGAGTTTGCCGAGGGCCTGGTCGGGGTCGGGCGAGTCGTGTTGCCATTCGTGGTCGGGGTTGATAGGGGCTTCGCGTTGGTGGTCGCGGAGGTGGTTGAGGGCGAGGTTGCGGATCGAGCGGAACAGCCAGGCACGGGGGTGGGTGACATCATCCCAATGGGCGTGGAGTTTGAGAAAGGCATCCTGGACGAGGTCTTCGGCGGTTTCCCGCTGGCCGACCAAGCCATGGGCGTAGCGGAGCAACGGGGATTCCTCCGATGCGAAAACCTCTTGGAGTGTCGGTTTTTCCTCCATGGGATTTCGGAACGGGATCACCGGGTTGCGTCCGGCATCAGCCGTCGGCCGGGCGTTGGCGGTTGAAGTTTCCACGATTTTGCGCGCGCTGGATCATGCGATTCATGGAGTATGACACCCGGGCAGAGGATTCCTTAGGAGAAAGATCGAAAAGTTTTTGGTGCTTTGAAACATGATATTCGCCATGGATCAGGGTTCCTTGGCGGCTGGTTTCGGTTTCGGTGCGGCCGGTCCGTGGCTGAAGTTGAGCAATTGCATGGCGAAATCGATGTCCCCCTTGTCGATGATTTTTTGACCACCGGGTTCGGGTTGTGGGGATTTTGCGGGAGGATTCACGCGTTGGGCATTGGGGAGGAAGGGGTCAAACTCCTCCCTGTCCTTGCGCTGGGTCAATTCCTCCGGGGTGGGGGAGACCTGTTGGGTTTCCGGGGTTTTGTCCGCAGGTGGCTGATAGATGATCAGAAATCCAGCCACCCACGCGATCAAGATGACGGTGGGGATGGCCAGAACCCACGTGAGCATGCGGCTCTTGCTTTTCCGGTCCGTTTCTTTCCGGTGCTCCGCGTCTGCCAACAAAGCATACAGATCGCCACCCGCCGCCGGGTCCTGATTCCGTGGGGCATTTGGCTTTTCCACCATCACAGGCAGAGGATGGCCGTTTCGCCGGGGAGTGTCAAAGGCATTCAGGACAGACGGCAAGTGCCGGACGCGCGTTTAGGAAGAAGCCCCCTTTCTTCATTCTCCCGCATCCTAACTTGCCAAGACCACGCGCTTTGGTTATTCCCATGCCAACCAAGAGGTCGGTGGAGGGGTTTTTCACCGCCGCGACCGATGGGCAGAACAAAGGCCGCACCCATGACCGACCCCCGCGACATTCGTTGGAAACAACGTTTCCAGAATTACTCCAAGGCCCTGCAAACCCTGCAGCAGGCTGTGGATCTGGCCGCACAACGACCGCTATCCGAACTGGAGCAGCAGGGCCTCATTCAGGGCTTTGAGTTCACCCATGAATTGGCATGGAACGTCCTCAAGGACTATCTGGAAGAGCAGGGGTATTCCGGCATCATCGGCTCGAAAAACGCGACCCGCGAGGCCTTCAAAAACCAGTTGATCCATGACGGCCAGACATGGATGGATATGATCAAGGCGCGCAACCTCACCTCCCACACATACAACACCCACATTGCGGAGGATATCGTCAAAAACATCCTCACACGTTTCTTTCCGGCCTATGTCGATATGGCCGCCCACTTCAGCGCATTGGCTCTACAAGAGAATGACATGCCATGACTCATGGCCTTTCCACAGAAACCGTCGCCGCCATCCATAGCGTGCTCGCCAGGTTCCCTGAAGTCCGCAGTGCCGTGCTCTACGGCTCACGCGCCAAAGGCAACTTCAAACCGGGCTCGGACATCGATCTTTCCCTCATTGGGGACAAGCTGACAAACTCCCATCTGGCAGACATCGCCGACCAACTCGATGACCTGTTCCTGCCCTATACCCTCGATCTCTCGCTTTTCGCCACTCTCGACCAGGCCGAACTCCGCGATCACATCCAGCGCATCGGCATCGTGTTTTATGAACGTGCCGCCGTTATCTAACAGGCGCGATCATTCAGGCCCGCCACGGCCATGGCGATGGCCTGTGGATAGAGGCGGTGCTCCACGACCTGGATGCGGGCGTGCAGGGTTTCCGGCGTGTCGTTAGATAGCACGGGCACGCGTTCCTGGAGGATCACGGGGCCGGTGTCCATGCCCTCATCGACGTAATGCACGGTGCATCCGGTTTCGGAAACCCCGGCGTCGAGCGCTTGTTTCCAGGATTCCAAACCCGGGAAGGCCGGCAGCAAGGCGGGGTGGATGTTGAGGATGCGCCCGGGGTAAGCGTTGAGCAGTGGGCGTTTGACCAAGCGCAGGAAGCCCGCGAGGCAAACGAGATCCACACCCGCCGCCTTGAGTCGGGCCGCGGTTTCCGCCTGGGCGTCTTCGGGGAATTTCGTGCGGAAGCCGTGGCAGTCGATGATTCCGGTTTCGATGCCGCGCTTGCCGGCACGCTCGAGGATGAAGGCGCCCGGGTTGTCGGATAACACCAATGCGATGCGTGCGTCCAGCGTGTCAGCGTCGATCGCATCGAGAATCGCCTGCATGTTCGATCCGGAACCTGAGCCAAGAATGCCGAGTAACATGCGCCTGATGTACCCATCCCGGCGGCCATGCCAAGCGCCAAGTTGCGGCGAGCACCGCCGGGAAATGGGATGGAAGAATTTTTGACTTACTCAGAAGGCTGAAACGTGACATTTCTTGTTCTGGTCTCTGGTTTCTGGTCTCTGGTTTCTAATCTTCCGCAATTTTTGCGCTTTGTTGCGGCGGGGAAGTCAATTATCCATGTGCCCATGCACGACGCACGACTCGACGCTCTCGCCCGCCAACTGGTTCTTTATTCGACCTCACTCAAAAAAGGAGACAAGGTTCTCATTGATTTGCACGACGTGCCGGACTCGATCGGTCTGGCGCTGATCCGCGAGGCGCGGGCCAAGGGCGCGCTGCCGTTTTTGCGGCTCCACCACGGCCGCCTGACACGCGAGATGCTCAAAGGTGCCGAGGATGACCAATACCACCTGATTTCCAAGCACCTTCTAACGGAAATAAAGGACATGGACGCGTACATCGCCATCCGCGGCAGCCACAACATCGCGGAAACCTCCGATGTGCCCGCGGAAAAAATGAAACTCGCCATGAAGCACATGCGCCCGGTGCTCGACTACCGGGTGAAAAAAACCAAGTGGTGCGTCCTGCGCTGGCCGTCATCGTCGATGGCCCAGCAGGCGGGCATGAGCACCGAGGCGTTTGAGGATTTTTATTTCAAGGTGTGTCTGCTGGACTACCAGAAGTTGGTGCCCTCGATGAACGCGCTGAAGAAACTGATGGACCAGACCGACCGTGTGGAGATCAAAGGTCCCGGCACCCATCTCAGGTTTTCGATCAAGAACATCCCGGCCATCGTCTGCGGCGGAAACTATAACATCCCTGACGGCGAGGTGTTCACCGCGCCGGTCCGCGAGTCGGTCGAGGGCTTCGTGACCCACAACGCGCCCACAATCTATCAGGGAATCGCGTTCGACAGCATCCGCCTGGAATTCTCCAAAGGCAGAATCGTCATGGCCGAGGCCGGCGCGAAAACCAAACAAATCAACAGGATCCTCGATAGCGACGACGGCGCGCGCTACATCGGCGAGTTCGCGCTCGGCTTCAATCCGGTGATCCGCGAGCCGATGCGTGACATTCTCTTTGACGAGAAAATCGCCGGGTCCTTCCACTTCACGCCCGGGCAGGCCTATGAGGACGCCGACAATGGCAACCGCTCCCAGGTCCACTGGGATATGGTCAACATCCATCGCAAGGACTACGGCGGAGGCGAGATTTTCTTCGACGGCAAACTCATCCGCAAGGATGGCGTCTTTCTGCCGAAAAACCTCGCCCGCCTGAATGGTTAAATTCCACTCTTGAGGCTTGGCAAACCGGCCACAATGTTCACAAAGGGGGCATGTTCAGCGCCAGCCAACTCACTCCGGAACAAATCGCCTCTCTCCACCAACAGGCCGCCGCAGGGGTAAGCATGTCGGACCTGCAACGCCACCTCAAAGATGAGTTCGGGTTTTCGCTCACTTACATGGACACCCGCTTCCTCATCCTCGACCTCGGCATCCAACTCATTGAGGAGCCGAAAGTGGAAGCCAAAGCCGAGGTCAAACCCGCGCCGATCCCAACCGGCAAGGTCACGGCGACCATGGACACCCTCACGCTGCCCGGTGCGCTGGTCAGCGGCAAGGTGACCTTCAGTGATGGCGAAACGGCCATCTGGATGCTCGATCAAGCGGGTCGTCCAGGCCTGGACCCGGACACCGCAGGCTACCGCCCGACTCAAGAGGACATCGCGGAGTTTCAAATCCAACTGCGCGCGCTGATCCAGAAAAGCGGGCTTTGACCGTGTAACACCGACACAATGCGCCCTCGGTGGCGTTGAATTCCTGAACATGCGAGACGAGGCCCGCCAGTCATCCCAAGCCAAGTGGCTCCGCATGGGCGTGGCTGCGGGTTCGATCAGCGTGTTGGCCACTCTCGCCGCTTATAACTCAAGGCAAAAAACCCCCGCTCACGCCACAGCGCATGGCCCACCCGCACAGCCGCTGGAAATCCCTGCGGATCTCCGCGCCGCGCTGGCCAACGCACGCGCGGAGCTGGCGGAAAATATGGTTAGAAACCAGCCGGAGGCCGCGCTGCCCATCCTTGTTGCCGCCCTTGAGGCGGACCCCTCCTGCGAGCAGGCAAGGACGCTGGCCTGCGATGTTCTAACAAAAATCCGCTGGCAACTGCCAGTGCTCACCCTTGATCACAAACTGCCGGTCGATCATGTGCAATTCGCCGCCCCCCACACCCTGTGGGTTTCCATTTCCGGCAAGTGGCAGACCGCAGTGAAGTGGAACCTCGAAACGCTGCAAATCGAAAGCGTGCTTTTCCCGGTGAAAGCCCCGGAAACGAGCTGCATGGTGTTCGACGCCGCTCACAAGTCCGTGGTGATCGGGCGCGCGGGCACCACCTTGCTGTGCGACGCGCAGTCGCTGAAACCCATCCGCGATCTCGGCCCGATCCCGGATGATCTAACACCCGAAGCGGTGCTGGCCTTCTCAGCCGACGGTCTCCTGCTCGCCCACCCGGCCTTCGTTTCAACAACGGACCACGCCATCGTCTGGCATATCCGCGAAACCCACACCGGTGAGATCATCCGCAGCTCGGACCCCGTCGCGCCTGACAAACCCGCTCCTCTGGCAGCTGTCCTCGACCGCCTGCGCTTGCGGGTGCTGCATCAGGACGGATCGTTGTTAGATATGCCGGTTTCTCCGGTGGAGCCCGTGACGACGACCCCCCGGGAGGGGAAGCTCCTGCTGCGCCATGCCCAGTTTTCAGAGGACGGACGCTCGGCACTCGTTCTAACGGACATGGGGCCGCTACAGGCACCGCGCTTGTCCATGCTGGCCATGGATGGGAAAGAAGCCGTGGCTCCTGACCCGATGTTCCTGTTAGATCGCTTTCCATGGAGCGGCCACCCGGGGATCTGGAGCGGACTGATGCGGGAAATCCCCAACCCGCCTCTCGTGGTGGATGGGGGTTCATGCCGCTTCACCGCCCTTCCCTTCGCCCCCTTTGTCACTACTCCTCCGATCACCTCCGTGGCCCTGGCGGGAGATCGTGTCATCATCGGTTCTAACAGCACTCTTGCCATTCATCAGGTGTTGCCCTTCCCGCTTGTCCGTGACAAGACGCGTGCCCCCGGCCCCATCGACAATGCGGGACTCAAGGCGTTCTCTAATCTGACAAAGGCTCTCGCCGGTCGCTATAACAGAACTTCAGACCCGTCCGTGCGCGTTGACATCGTTGTGCGGCCTGACGTGTCCGCGCGCCTGCAGGCGTTCAAGGATTGCGACTTCGCGGCCCTGTCGCGGGTTTTCCCGGAGTTGGACTTCAGCCCGATCATCGCGCGAATCAGCAACCTCAAACCGCGTTCCGTGCCACAGGAATCACTGCTGCCGCTGTGGGACCGCCTTGCCCGCGCGGATGCCACTGGCAATTCATGGGATGATCTGATAGATGCTTCAACGGGCGGCGGCGACGCCGTCGAGACCGCAATCCAATTGGCCGGCAACCGCGGTCCCGCCGCCGCCAAGGCGTTCGAACTCGCGCTGGCCTCCACCCACCCGGAATGGATCGACGCGTGTCTAACAAAATCGGTTGATCTTCCGCCATTGCTGAGGCAGTTGGCCCTATCGCGGATCGCCTGGTTGCAGGACCGCAGGGCGGACGCGCTGGCGGCATGGCCGGAGGTGTTTCCGGATTACCAACAGGTCCGCCTGCGCGAGGATTGGGATGGATGGGAACAGGCGGATTTCAGCAAAGCTTACGAAAAACTGCGCCTGTGCATGGCGCAGGAACTCGACGCGCTGGTGCTGCCGGCCAATTCCACTCCCGAACAACGCAAGGCCGTGGCGGAACACTTCGCCGATCCCGCCACCATCAAGGCGGTCGGCCACGCGCGTTTTGCCAAAGCCTGTATCAAGGCCGCCCTCGCATTCTCGGCATTCAAGGACGAAAAAGAAACCACTTTCAAACTCGCGGCGACCGCGCGTGACCTCGGTGAAGCCCCGCAACCCTGCCTGCGCGCCGAAGCCATGGCGCTCACCGCGATGGGCGACTATCAGCATGCCCACGAACGCTGGGTCACACTCATCACCGAACACCCGGTGAACACCCAGGAACCCGGCGACTATGCCGAGGCGTCCTACACCGCTTTTGAAAACTCCAACCCGCAACAGGCGATGGCAATTCTAACCACCGGCCTCCACCGCTTTCCCAACGATGCGAATTTCGCCCTGCGTGCGGGCTGGGTGGCACTGCTCACCGGCAACGGCGAACGCGCCTATCGCTTTCTGCTGGCCGGCCGCCAGATCGGATATCCCAAGGAAAAACTCGAGAACGCCACCGCACTGCTCGCCATCGCCGCCAGCCAATCCGGAGCCGCCGAGGACGCCGCCGCATTCTATCAGGATCTGATCGACCTCGATCCCGCATGGCGAAAACCCGAAACCCTGGAGACGCTCGACTGGCCCGAGGAACTCAAGGCGTCGCTGCGCCAGCTCGTATGGTAGTAGAAAGCATTAAATTCTAAGCACTAAATTCTAAACGGAAGAATAAGAGATTTAGTGCTTCATCTTCGCATCATCGATCAGACTCGCGAACTCGCCGAAGAAATACGCTGCATCGTTCGGTCCCGGGGCGGCCTCCGGGTGGTATTGCACACTGAAGACCGGCAGGCCGCGGTGGCGCATGCCCTCGACCGTGCCGTCGTTGAGGTTGACGTGGGTCACTTCGATTTCCGGCGGGAGGGATGCGGGATCGACGGCAAAGCCGTGGTTTTGCGAGGTGATGGAGATTTTGCCGCTGCGCAGGTCCTTGACCGGTTGGTTTCCGCCGCGGTGGCCGAACTTGAGCTTGAAGGTTGTGCCGCCGAAGGCATGGCCTAACAATTGGTGTCCGAGGCAGATGCCGAAGATCGGTTTCCTGCCGAGCAGTCCGCGCAGTTCCTTGTGGATATAGTCGAGCGCCGCGGGGTCGCCGGGTCCGTTAGACAGGAAGATGCCGTCGGGGTTTCTGGCGAGTACCTCGGCGGCGGTGGCCGTGGAATTCAACACCTCCACCTCGAAACCAGCCTGGCGCAGGCGGCGCAGGATGTTGAACTTGATGCCGAAATCGTATGCGACGATGCGGTGGCGCACCGGCGGAAGGTTTTCATAGGGTCCCATGTGCCCGGTGGATGTGTTAGGCAGCACCCACTCGCGCGATTCGTCCCGCCAGTGGTAGGACTCGCGGGTGGACACCTCCTTCACGTAGTCCATGCCCTCCATCGAGGGTGAGGCCTGGGCCGTGCGAATCGCCTGCTCACGGTCGAGTTCAG
>CAYWLC010000059.1:0-12528 GCA_964458895.1 uncultured Luteolibacter sp.
GCATGCCGCCCCATGAAGGCGCCCATAGCATGAGGGAAAAAAGCATGCCGAGATATTGCAGCCAATGGGGCAAGGCCGTGTTGAGCAAGTGGTGGGGGCCAGCCCAGATATAGATGAATACCAGCGACCAGAAGTGGACGATGGACAGTCGGTAGGAATACACCGGACGGTTCGCCGCCTTGGGCACGAAGTAATACATGATGCCCAGAATCGGAGTGGTAAGGAAGAAGGCCATGGCATTATGGCCATACCACCATTGGACCAACCCGTCCTGAAGGCCGCCAAAAATCGGATAGGAATGGATCAGCGAGGTCGGCAGCGACAGGTGGTTGACGATATATAGCATCGCGACCGTGACGATGGTGGCGATGTAAAACCAGAGGGCGACGTAGAGGCTCTTTTCGTTGCGTTTGGCCAGCGTCCAGAAGAAATTGACGGCGAAGACCACCCAGATCACCACCACGGCAATGTTGATAGGCCAGATGAGTTCGGCATATTCCTTGCCACGGGTGAGCCCGGCGGGCAGCGTGAGCGCGGCCGCCACAATGATGAGCTGCCACCCCCAGTAGTGGATGTTAGACAACAGGTCCGAAGCCATGCGCACCTTGCAGAGCCGTTGGGTGGAATAGTAGATGCCGGCGAACATCATGTTGCCGACAAAGGCAAAGATGACGGCGTTGGTGTGCAGCGGCCGTAGCCTGCCGAAGGTGAGATAGGGCAGGCCTTCCGCCTTGACCCATCCACCGGTGAGCGTCTCCAGGAATTTGCCGTTCATCTGCCAGAACGACAGCTGGCTGGCGATGAACACGCCAACGGTCATGCCGACAATGCCCCAGAAGATCGAGGCGATCATGAAGCGGCGGACCGACTTGTCGTCGTAGGTGATGGAGGTGGTCATGTGGACGGAGTTAGCGGGAGGCTTTGGGCGGAGTGGGAGTGGCCTTGGGTGATTCAGGGTCGAGCGGGAGCAACGAGTCCCTTTCCGGACTGGTGCGCCGCGCACGGCGGATTTCCATGATGAAACACGCGATGAAGATCCCGGCCAGGCAGGAGGAGACCAAAATGGTTAGAGCGAGGACATTCATGGCAGTGGGCAGCCCGGAACACGGCGCAACGCGGGAAACCTGTGCGCATTTTCTGAAAAACCAAGCGTATTTTAGCGGATGTCATGAATTGGCCCGTTCCGCCGCAATTCGCAGTGGAGCCACTCCAAAAAAACATCTCCGACGATATGGGCAAGGCATTTTTGATCCATGAGGTCGGGGTTTAAGATCAAGTGGCAGGGTTCCTCAATATGGCGGGTGCGTTCGATTCCGGCATGGAAGGTGTTGGCCAGGTTCAATTCACCGGGCGGGACGCCTGGGGATCGGAACACCACATGGCCTCTTTGTCCCAGAGCGGTAAGGGTTTTGCGGAATTCATCACGGAGATCCAGCGGCTTGTTTTCGGGCAGGTCTAACATGCCGAGCAGGTGGCGGTGATTGGGATCCCGCGCGATTTTTCCCACCAATTCCGGGGTGGCCGGCAGCCAGCGTCCGTCGCCATCGTCATCGTATTCATTGAGGTATTCGGCGATGTCCTCAATCAAATGCCCGTATGGCCATGAGTCATCGCCGTGGAGGATGATGGCACATGCCGAGGCCTTGCTGGCCGGGTCGGCAAGCAGCCATTGATGGAAGACGGACATCGAAGTGGAGGCTGTCATACACGCTGAACGTTTCAGTCTGAACGTGCCGTGACACGCCTCCGGGCGCTCCGCATTCCGTCTGGAAGGATGCGCGGATATTCCGGGAGCCGCACAAATTATTTTTTCTTGCGCAGGAATGGCGGGAGATCGAGGTCTTCACCGTCGATGACATTGGGATCGGCCCCTTCAAATCGGCCGCGCGGGGTGGATTCGAACGCCAACTCGCTTTGTGGGGTGGCGGATTTGATGCCGAGTTTGAGTTTCGGCATTTCGGGTTCCTGAGGCTGGGTGGCCGGGCTGGCACCCGTCTCAGGCGTCCCTTTTGCGGCTGACCATGAGGCGGCTCCCAAAGGACGCTTCCTAGGGATCGGCGTGAAACCCGTCGACTCCGGTCCGGGGATGTTGAAATCCTCGTCATTCTCGATCGGCGGCGGTGCCGGGTCCTCATCCAGATAGACTTCGGACGTTTCCTCACGGGTCACCGCGATGAACTCCGCAACCACCGCGCCGCCGGATGCGGACTCCGGGGCCTCCGGCATTTCCATGCGGTCGGAAAGGGATTCCGGCAGGGGTTCTAATTTTGTTAGATCGACAGCAGCGGCTGTTGGGATCATTGGCAGGCCCGGCTCGGCGAAGGGGCTGTCCTGATCGAACAAGGTGGGTGCCGTTGAGGAGGAACCGGCAAGCGACCTCCGGTATTCCGAGAGCAACGAGGGGGTCGTGGCTGCGGGTTCCACCGTGGCGGCTGCGGTCGCGAACAAATTCTCGGGCTCGGTGGTTTCCGGAATCACGGGCGGCCCGGCGGCGGGCTTTTTCCGCGTGACCGTGGCGGTGATCTCCGGCCGGGATTCTAACAAAGAGTTATCCGCCTGGGTGTGGCTCAGCGAGTCGCGCGGTGCCATGGCCAGCGAGTCTTCAGGCAGGGCGCTCATGAGGGTGATGGACAGGGCATCTGCCATCGCGGGATCCACAGCCGCCCCGAACAGCACGTGCGCGTTTTCCGGCACGAATTTTTGCAGGTGCCGCATGAGCAGTTCGACCTCGAAAAGGGTCAGATCCTCGCCGCCGCAGAGGTGGACGAGGACGGTTTGGGCGTCCTTGAGCAGGGCTCCCTGGTCTAACAGCGGGCTGGAGAGGGCGTTGCGCAGCGCGCGGATGGCGCGGTCCTTGCCCTTGGCAAGCCCTGAGCCGAACAGGCAGCGCGAGCGGTTCGTGCGCAGCGCGCTCATGAGGTCGTCCAGCCCGACGTTGATCAAACCCGGGCGGATCACCAGGCGGATGACGGCTTTGATCGACTCGCAGATCATGTGGTCGGCGGCGAGGAACGCCTCATGGATGCCTTGTTTGGCGAGCACGAGTTCGCCCATCCGGTTGTTGTCGAAGGTGACCAGCGCGTTGGAAAGCACGGCCAGCTCATTGAGCGAGGTCTCGGCCTGGTCACGGCGGCGTTTGCCCTCGAAGGCAAATGGCATAGTGGCGAAGATCACCACAAATGCGCCATCCTCACGCGCAAGCCGCGTGAGGATGGGGGCCGCTCCGGAGCCGGTGCCGCCGCCCAGCCCGACACACAGGAACACGATGCGGCACCCTTTCAAGGCCGCCCGGATCGGCTCTTCGGCCTCAAGCACCGCCTGGTGGCCGAGTTCCGGATCGCCTCCGGTCCCCAGACCTTTGGTTAGATTGACCCCGAGCTGGATTTTCCCCTTGGCCAGGCAGGAGCCCAGCGTGCGGACGTCGGTGTTGAGCGCGAGCAACTCGGCTCCTTCCATGCCATCGAGCGCGATGCGCTCCAGCATGTTGGCTCCGGCACCGCCGAGGCCGATGATTTTGACAGCGGAGGATGGCAGGACCTGCCGGGTGTCGCGGTTGTATGGGATCATGGTGGTGGTGGTTAGAGGATCTGAAATTTGAGATCTGAGATTTGAAATGATTACCTCCCGAACGGCCAGAACAGCCGCGCGATTCTCCCGATGCAGCCGGGTGGGGCGGCCCGCTCGCTCTCGAGAATCTGCGCGTAGCGGATCAGCCCGATGGCGGTGGCGTAGCGCGGGTCCTTGAAGCTCGCCTGGATGCCGCTGATTTCCGGCAGTTCGGGCCGATAGATGTCGCGCCCGAAAACCTCGAAGGCCAGCTCGCTGAAGCCCCGCATCAGGCTGGTGCCGCCTGTTAGAAAAACTCCGGCTCCGATGGCGTCCACCGAGCCCGCGGGCAGGCGGTGATGGACGAGGCGCAGCGTTTCCTCGAGCCGCTGGCGGATGACTTCGTTCAACACGTCGCGGCTCACCTCGACCTCGGCGAACCCGCGGTCATCGTTGAGCTTGGCGGTGCCCACCGAGCGCACGGGGTCCGCCGAGGCGTCGCCTTCGGTGACTTTCAAGCGCTCCGCTTTGGAGAACGGCAGGCCGGTGACGAGGTGGATGTCGTTGGTGACATGGTCGCCGCCGACCGGTATGCAGCCTGAAGCGGTGATCACGCCGCCCAGATAGAGCGCGTAATCGGTGGTGCCGCCGCCGATGTCGATGACCAGCGCGCCGCGTTCGCGTTGCTCGCGGTCGAGCGCCATCTGGGCGGTGGCGATGGGGGAGAACACGATATCGTCCACTTCCAACGGCATCTCGCGCACCAGTTTGATGCTGTTCTGGATGCGGTTGCCGATGCCATGCACGACGTGGAAATCCGCCTCCACGGTTTTGCCGAACAGCCCGACCGGAGAGATGGAATGCTCCAGGCCATCTAACCAATAATTGCGCACGATCGGATGCAGATACACATGGTCCGGCGGGATGTGCACATCGCGGGCGATGTTGCGGGCCTCCTCGACATGTTCGGGCGCGACCACGGGTTCGCCATCCGGCAAGCGATAGGTGCCACGGTGGTTGACACCCTGGATGTGCGCGCCTGTGACGGCTAGAAACACACTGCCGATCTCCACATCGCTGGCATCCTCCGCCTTGGCCAGCGCATCCTTGAGGCAGGCCCGCGCCTGCGAGTAATCATAGATTTCACCCTTGCGCACGCCAGCGGTCTTGGTCTCGCCAATGCCGAGGATTTTGACGGCGCTGTCCGCCTTCACCTCGCCCACGACCAGGCAGGTCTTGCTGGTGCCGATTTCGAGTCCGACGTGGATATTGCTGCGACGCGCCATGTATGTCAGTTGCGGTTGATAAGTTGGTTGAGATCGCGGGCGCGGCGGTTGCCGCTGCCAGCGGCGGCTGGAGCCGCGCTGGTAACAGGGACCGCTTTCGGCGGGGCACTGCCGTCGCGCACGGTGATGGGGATGTTGTATTTGGGAATGAGATTGACGGTATCTATCAGATATCCCTTTTCCCCGGCATGGTCCAAGGCCGCACGCAAGCTTTCGATCTGCCGCACGTGGTCGCCCAGGCCGAAGGTCGCACGGGTGCCCTGCCGCGTGCGCAGGCACAAGGACCAGTCGTTGACCTGACGGATGGAATCGATCCAGTGCGGCGCGTCCGCATCAGCCGCGCGCGCGGAATCCAACAGGCGGAAACAGTTTACCAGTTCGGGTTGCTGGATTTTCCCACCCGGAGTGACCGGATGCCCTGCGGATGCAGGCAACTCGATGACCGGCAGGCTGGCCGCGCTTTCCTCCTGCAGTGGCGGACATGGGTAGGCGATGCCTTCGCGGTCCACTAGCAGATCCCCGGCGTGGCGCGTGGGTGTCAGACCTGCGGCGGGGCATGAGATCCATGCCTGAGGAGTGCGCGGCGTGACCCGCACCAGCAGGGTGCCGGGCAGATGCCGTTCCGCGCTGGCGTCGCTGATGGCGGGCAGGGCCTTGAGTTTGCGGCTGACTTCCTTCACGTCGATGTCAAACAGATTCGGAGATTTTGTTAGATCAATGCCTATGGCGGTGGCCACGCCGAGTTCGTCGATCACCGGGTTGGCGTTGAGATCGACGACTTTCAGGCGGAAATCCGGATTCATGAAAAGCGCGTGGTTGATGCCGCGCCAGACGCCCCATGCGGCGGCGCCGAGTATCGCGAGCACGCAGGTGATCTTGAGGAAGCCTCCCACGAGCCTCAGGAAGCCGAACCACGCGATGCGCGGCGACATCACGCGCACGTGCAACACGCTCTGGCTGGACAAACTGCGGTGCCTTGTGGTTTTGCGTTTCATGGTAGGGGTGGCCGGGGTGGTCTAACTTCGGGTGCGGAGGGCCAGGGAAAGTTCGGCGATGGTTCGGCATAACTCTGGAAAGGTGATGCCGATGGCGGCCGCGGCTTTCGGCAGCAGGCTGGTTTCCGTCATGCCGGGGATGGTGTTGGCTTCCAACACAAAGGGGCGGTTCCGCGCGTCTAACAAAACATCCACCCGCGAATAGATTTCCACACCGAGCGAGCGGTGGGCCGCGAGCGCGGCATTCTGCACGGCCAGCGTGGTGGCCGCGTCGAGGTCCGCCGGGCAGTAATAATCACTCCCTGCGCCGCCGCTCATCCACGGGTATTTGTTAGACATGTCATAGAAACCGTCGCGCGGCGCGATGTGGATCACGGGCAGTGCAAGGTCGTTGAGAATGCCAACGGTGAGTTCCCGGCCTTCGATGAACTCCTCGACGAGGATGTCGTCGCCGTATTTCGCGGCATCCGCCATGGCCGCGGCGGCACCCTGTGGGTCGCGCACGATGTGCACGCCCACGCTGGAGCCCTCGCGCGGCGGTTTCACCACAAAGGGCGCTGCAAACGATGGCAGGCGCGGACCTCTCGAAACATCGATGATCTCCGCACGCGGTGTGGGCACCCCGGCGGCGACAAACGCGGCCTTGGCGAGGTTTTTATCGAAGGCCCTGCGGCTGCTTTGCACGCCCGCGCCGGTGTAGGGGACGCCCATGCGCTCGAGAATTTCCTGGAGCTGCCCGTCCTCGCCGAAGGTGCCGTGGATCACGTTGAAGGCGAGGTCCGTGCCGTGCGGGAGCTCGGGCGTGGTCCCGGTCACATCCACGGCGTCCACATGCAGTCCCAGCCCTCGCAAGGCCTTGACCACGGCATCCCCCGAGACCAGAGACACCTGCCGCTCGGAACCCGGACCTCCCATCAGGACGGCGATTTTCTTGGTTGTTAGCATGGCGGAGATTTGAAATTTGAAATTTGAGATATCAAAACGTGGCCTCGTCGTCGCCGAGAATCTTGACTTCGGTTTTGAGTTCGACGCCGTGACGGGTTTTGGCTTGGTGTTGGATGGATTCGATGAGTTGGAGGATCTCCTTCGCGGTGGCGCCGCCCTGGTTGACGACGAAGTTTGCGTGGACCTCCGAAACCGCGGCGCGTCCCTCGGTGACACCCTTGAGACCTAACAGATCGATCAGACGCCCTGCGGGGATTTCCTCCGGGTTTTTGAAGGTGCAGCCCGCGGAGGCCGTCACCGGTTGGGTCGCCTTGCGAATTTCACGGGATTGGTCCAGGCGCTGTTTGATATTGGCGGGCGTGTCCGGTTTGCCGGTGAAGACCGCCTGCAAGGCGAAGTTGCGCCGCAGTTCGGGAACATTGCGGTAAGACGGGGTGATCTCATCGCGCTCGCGGGTACGAATCACGCCGTCCTCATCAAGGAAGGTGACTCTAACCACCTGATCGAAGGTTTCCGCGCCCATCGCACCGGCGTTCATGCGCAGCGCGCCGCCGACATTGCCCGGGATGCCCTCCATCCATTCGAATCCACCGATGCCTCTGGCTCCGGCGAAGCTGGCAACTTTTTGCAAACGCACGCCCGCCCCCGCAGTGATCTCGTTGCGGGCACCCACCGTGATTTCGGAAAACGCTCCGCCGCTGGGATGGATGACCGCGCCGCGGATGCCTCCATCGCGAACTAACAAATTTGAACCGCGCCCCACGACCCGCATCGGGATGCCTCGCCCGCGGCAATACTCGACGAGGAAGGCGAACCCGTGGAACCCGTGCGGTTCCAGCCAATATTGCGCCGGACCGCCGACTAACAGAGTGGTGTGGCGGCTCATCGGTTCGTAGAGTTTGGCGTCGATCTCGCCGGGCGGGGCGAGCGCGCACATTTCCTCGAGGATCTTGAGGTCCGCAGCAATCCGGGTGCCGGCTTCATGCACGTTGCCCGCACCGAGCGTGATGAGCAGGTCGCCGGGTTGCAGGGCGTTGCCGACGACGTGGTGCGCTTTTTGCAGATCAGGAAGATAGGTGGACGGAACGTCGCCATGGCGCTTCATCGCATCGACCAGTGTCTGGCCGGAGATGCCTTCGATCGGTTTTTCCGAAGCCGGATAGACATCACTGATGAACACCCGGTCCGCAGCCTGCAGCACCTTGCCGAAGTCCTCGGCCAGCGCCCGGGTGCGCGTGTAACGGTGCGGCTGGAACAACACGACCAAGCGCTGCGGCTTGAGCGAGCGGGCGGTCTGCAAGGTGGCGGCCAATTCCGACGGATGGTGGCCGTAGTCGTCCACAATCCGATAGTTTGCTGATAGATATTTGGTTTCAAACCGGCGCTTGGCCCCCGCGAAGGTGGACAAGGCGCGCGCGACCAGGGGAATCTCCGCAGCGCGACAGGGGGGGGGGGCGAGGGGGGCGAGCGCGTTGAGGATGTTGTGATGGCCCGGAATGCCCAGCTCGATGTCGCCGAGTGTTTCGCCGCGCCTCACCACCGTGAACGCGGACGAACCTTTCAGATCGCGGATGTCTATTGCGGTGTAATCGGCGTCCTCCCAGCCGTAGGACACCGCGTTCCCACGCAAGGAGCAGACGTCATGGGCGACCGGGTCCTCCGCACAATACACCAGCTTGCCGCGCGTCTGGTCCGCAAGCGCGGCGAAGACCTCGCAGATGTGGTCGATGTCCCGATAGAAATCCAGATGCTCGGCCTCGATGTTGAGGATCACCGCATGCTCGGGCTGATAGAGCGCCAGCGTGCCGTCGCTTTCATCTCCCTCCGCGACCATGAACTCGCCCTCTTCCGACCATTTGGCGTTGGCTCCCAGGATCGGGATTTCCGCGCCGACGTAGTGGCTCGGGTTTTGTCCCGCCTCGCGCAGCACGTGCGCGGTCATCGAGGAGGTGGTGGTTTTCCCGTGGGTGCCTGAGATGATGAGGCCCTTGCGCGTGTGCAGGATGGCCGCGAGACACTCGGCGCGCCGCAGCAAGGGAACCGCCGATCTAACAGATTCGGCGTAGGCCGGGTTTTCCGGGCGGATGGCCGAGGAATACACCACCAGGTCCGCACCGGTCACGGCCTCCGCCGTGTGCGGTGAGGAAAATATCAATCCCACGCCCTGCATGCGGTCGGTTTCCGCGGTGGTCACGCGGTCGGAGCCACTGACTTTGTGTCCCATTCCTAACAAAAGCAGCGCGAGTCCGCTCATGCCTGATCCGGCCACGCCGATGAGGTGGATGTGCAGCGGTCGGCTGCGGTCGGTGAGGCGTTGGGAGAGATCGGTCATGGGGAGGTGAGAGTGGCTTCGATGGCGGCGCACACCCGGTCCGCGGCGTCGGGGATGGCGAGTGCGCGGGCGGCTTTTGCCATACGTTTGTAAGTTGGCAAGTCCTGCAGGATCGATGTGGCCATCGCCGCGAGTTGATCCGCATCCAGATCCTTTTCCTGCACGAGCCTTGCGGCGCCGGCCGCGGCGAAGACCTCGGCGTTGCGTGTTTGGTGGTCATCCGCGGCGAAGGGATAAGGCACCAGAATCGACGGAAGCCCGGAGATGGCGATTTCGCACAGGCTGGAGGCACCGGCCCGGGCGATGACCAGATCCGCGAGGGCGTAAGCGAAGGGCATTTGATCGCAGAACCCGAGCACCTTGTGGCCGGGGCGGCCGCAGGCGAGTTCCGAAACCCGGTCGAAATCCAGGGCCCCGGCGATGTGCAACACTTGGGTTTCCGGCGGCAATTTTCCCGCAGCCTCGGCGCTCAGTTCGTTGAGGCGCCGCGCCCCCTGGCTGCCTCCGGTCACGAGAACCGTGGTCTTGTTAGGGTCCAACCCGAACATGGCGGCGGCCTGCTCGCGGTCCGGCAAGTCCATGATTTCAGGCCTAACAGGAGTGCCGGTGGTCACCGTTTCCCGCTTGGGAAAAAACCCCTTGGCCGCCTCCAAACCGAGAAAGACCCGGGTGCAAAACCGGCTTGTCAGCACGTTGGCCCGGCCCGGACGTGCGTTGGAATCGTGAATGAAGGTCTTGAGTCCGAGTTGGTGGCCCGCAACCACCGGCGGAAGCGAGGTGAAGCCACCCATGCCGAGCACCGCATCCGCGCCGAAATCCCGCAAGATGACCTTGCAGCGGCGGATCGATCCCCAGGTTTTCCACAAGAATGTCAACATGCGCGGCGAAAAGGTCGCCGGCTTCGCCACGGCGGCCACTGTCTCAAAGCGCAGCTGTGCGTATTTTGCCGAAGCCTCCGCATCCACCTGCTTCTCGGAAATCAATAAAAGCACCTGATGGCCGCGCGCCCGCAACGCCTCCCCCACGGCGATGCCGGGAAACAGGTGGCCGCCCGTGCCACCACAGGCAATGAGGATCTTATGGAATTTGGACACGCAAGGGGGATGGTGAAATGCCGACAACGACGTGCGAAAACATCGTCCCGCACCTCTTCGACGGGATTTAAACATTTCTTGATTATCCGGCAATCCTCAAAATGTCCAAATCAAAAATATCCTGCCGGTGAAGAGGGGGGGGCACGGCGGGCAACTTGGGCGGGGGAACTTGGGCGGCGGCAGGAAAATGGTTCTCAAGGAACGCCCGCTGAGCATCGGCATGATCCGCGCCTTGCATCGCGGGCTGGGCATCCCGGCCGAGGTCCTCCTGCGCAAGCCCCAGGGATGCAAGCTCACTTCAAAAATCAACAATCGGCAATCGGAAATCAGTTCGGATAAATGACGGTCTGCAAGACGGACTACACTAGCGCAGGCGTTTCAGGCTGTCTTCGCATGCACTGTTTCGCTGGTTGAAACCCCGGAATGCCAGTAGGCCGATTGGCACGAAGCGAAACCCCGCTTTCTGTCGCACCCTACCGCTTCCCAGCCATCTGTTTGCGGAACAGAGGAATCAGGTTGGCGTCCATCCAGGCGAAGGCGGCGGCGAGGCCTTTTTCCTGATAGATTTTGCCGATCGACGCCTCGACGCGCGTGGGGTTGCCGAAGGCACTGAGGAAATCGTTGGATGTCAGGCGGGTGAACCACTCACCATCCATGGTGTCGCGCTCGCGCAAGACGAACTGGCGGGCAAACAGGGCGAGAACGGCATCGCCGATCCATGCGGCTTCGCGTTCCATGCGGAGGTCATCGTCTTTGCGGCTCACGCGGGGAGGATAGATCTCAGGGGAAGGGTCGCACAAGTTTTTGTAAGCGCTCGCGGTCGATGCGTTCGCGCAGCAGGGCTTCCGAGGTGGCATCCCAGTAGCCGGGCTTGAGTTCCAGAAACACCGAGGAATAGGGCAAGGCGGTCTGGGTGCGGATTACCAGCACGTCAAAACTGCGGCTGGCATCTTCTAACAGAGTGAGCAGCGATTGCTGCTCGAGTTCGGTGACCTCATGTGCGTGGAGGGATGTCAGCATGCGTTTGCGCAGGGCGTCGATGCCCGGGGCGAAGTCATTGCCAACGGAGCGCAGTTCGCGCGTCTGATAGATCTGCGGGCGCAGGTTTTCGGTTTGTTCGAGCGCCTGGAGCACGTAGTCGAGGGCTTCCGGGATTTCGACCGAGGCGTTGACCTGGGAGATTCCGGGGCGGTTTTGAGCTGGGAACGAGGCTTCTGCGATGACGATCCAGTTGCGGTAGCCGAGTTGGGCGGCCTGGCGGTTCACGGCGGATTTCCAGGTGTTTCCCGGGCCCGAACCCGCACACCCGGAGGACAGGAAAGCCACTCCGAGCATCAGGAGACATCGCACACCGGACATGTCTGATCCTTAATACGCACCCTGCCCGGTGTCAACGGGATGCTGTTGTGACGTGCCTTTGGGAATGGGGCGGGGTGCCCGTCCGCGTGCCCGGAGGAAATGGCACACCATTTCGCTTGCCACGCTATGGGGCAGGCCCCACAAAAGCGCCCGCCCATCACGGAGCGCAGGCGGTCCCTCGCCGGGCACTCCGACTCGGCGGAACAATCCCCAATTCCCGATCCCCAATGGACAGCATCTCATCCCGCATTGCCAAGGTCTCCCCGTCACTCACACTGGCCGTCACCGCACAAGCCAAAGCCATGATCGCCAAGGGCGAAGAGGTTTACGCCCTCGCGGGTGGAGAACCGGAAGTGGACACCCCGGATTTCATCAAGGAGGCCGCCATCGAGGCGCTCCGTGCCGGACATACGAAATACACGCCTGCCGGCGGCATCCCGGAACTTCGCGAAGCTCTCTCGACCAAGTTTCTCACCGACAACCAACTCAAATACGCCGCCAACCAGATCTGCGTGACCGGCGGGGCCAAGATGGCCTGCTTCAATGCCATCCTCGCCGTGATCGAGGATGGTGACGAAGTGATCATTCCCTCGCCGTTCTGGGTTTCCTATCCGGAAATGGTGCGCCTCGCCGGCGGCGTGCCGGTGATCGTGGACACCAAGGAGTCCACTGGCTGGAAAATGACGCCCGAGCAATTTGAAGAGGCGATGACTCCGGCCACCAAGATGGTCATCCTCAACTCACCCGGCAACCCGACCGGAGCCGTTTACACCGCCGATGAACTCCGCGCCCTCGGAGATATCGCGCTCGAAGAGGATATCATCATTCTATCAGACGAAATCTACGAAAAACTCGTCTATGGGGAGGCCAAGCATGTCTCGATCGCTTCGCTCAGCGAGGACCTCTACAATCTAACCATCACCGTCAATGGGTTTTCCAAAGCTTATTCGATGACCGGCTGGCGCCTCGGT
>CAYWLC010000059.1:12538-16441 GCA_964458895.1 uncultured Luteolibacter sp.
CGCACCCAAGCCGCTGGCCGATGCGATCGACAAGATCCAGAACCACACGATTTCCAATGCCAACACCTTCGCGCAATACGGCGCGCTGGCCGCGTTGCAGAGCGATGGGTCGTTCGTTGAGGACCTCCGCGGCGAATACGATGTGAAACGCCAGTTCGTGTTCTCCCGGTTGCGTGCCATCCAGAACATCCGCGTGGTCGAGCCACAGGGCGCGTTCTACTTCTTCGTCTATACCGGCAACACCGGCCTCAAATCCCTCAACCTCTGCGACAAACTGCTCTCCCGCTACAAGGTGGCCTGCGTGCCCGGCGTCGCTTTCGGCTATGACGAGGGCATTCGTCTGAGCTATTGCACCACGCTCGACGTCCTCAACGAGGGCCTCACCCGCTTCGAGCAGTTCTGCCGCGAGCATTGAGAAGAAAGCGTGCGGGCTTGCAGTCATCGCGCGGTCAGGGGATGCTCTCCCATGCATCCGTTTCTATCCCGCGATTTCCACGTCCGTTGGTCCACACTCGTTCCGGATGCCATCGAGACGGACATCCGCCACGCGCTCGAACAGTCGAAACAGTCCATTGAGGCGATCTGCGCCCAAGACCCCGCCGCCGCCACCTACGAGTCCACCTTCCTTGCGCTCGAAAAAGCCACCGAGGACCTCACCCACGGCTGGGGCCGCCTCAACCATCTGGATGCTGTTAGCGACAACCCGGCCCAGCGCGAGGCACTCAATAAAATGCTGCCGGAAGTTACGGATTTTTATTCTTCGATCCACCTCAACGACCGCCTCTGGTCCGTACTCAAAACCTGCGGCGAGACCACGGAAATCGCGAGCCTGGATGTTGTTAGAAAACGTTTTGTCCAGGAAACCCTAGCCGACTTCCGCCAGTCGGGTGCCGACCTGCCCCCAGAGCAAAAACAACGGATCGCCGCCATCGCGGCCGAACTCTCCAAGCTCACCAAACAATACTCCGAGCATGTGTTGGATTCCACCAATGCATGGGATTTGTTAGTCACGGATGAATCCAAACTCGCCGGCCTGCCGGAATCCGCCATCGCCGGCGCCGCGGCCAACGCCCGCGCCAAGGGCCTGGCCACCGACGAGCAACCCGCATGGCGGTTCACCCTGCAGTTTCCCTCGATGTTTCCGGTCCTGCAGCACCTGCACGACGACGGCATCCGCCGCCAGGTCTGGGAGGCCTCGTCACGGATCGGGGCTTATGATGATTACGACAACACCGCGCTCGTCTGGCGCATCCTCGAACTCCGCCAGGAAAAAGCCGCCATCCTCGGACACGCGAATTTCGCCGATCTAACATTGTTGCGACGCATGGCCAAAACCGGTGCCGGCGCACTCGCCTTCATCGAAAACCTGCATGGCCGCATCGTGCGGGCCTTCCATGCGGATTGGTGCCAGCTCGCCCATTACAAGGCCACCAAAACCGGCCAGCCCGTGGACGCGCTGCAACCCTGGGAAACCGCCTACTGGGCGGAACTCCAGCGCAAGGAAAACTACGACCTCGATGACGAGGCGCTGCGCCCGTACTTCCCGGTCGATGGCGTGATGGCCGGCATGTTCGAAATAGCCTCCCGCCTGTTTGGCATATCGATCAGGAAAATGGAGGTGGTCCATCTCTCTTCTCCATCCGAAATCCAACATCCGAAATCCAACATCGAAGTCTGGCATCCCGAGGTCTCGTTCTATGAAATCCACGACTCTCTAACAAACTCCCACCTCGGATCGTTCTATGCCGACTGGCACCCGCGCGAGTCCAAGCGCGGCGGCGCATGGATGGACTCATTGCACACCGGCGGCCCTAGCGAACCTCACCTCGGGCTGATCATTGGCAACATGAGCCCGCCCGTGGATGGCAGGCCCGCCCTGCTCACCCATCGCGAGGTGGAGACGATCTTCCACGAGTTCGGCCACCTCATGCACGGCATGCTCAGCGAGGTGCCGGGCAAAGCCCTATCAGGCACCAGCGTGCCGTGGGATTTTGTCGAGCTTCCCTCGCAGATCATGGAGAATTTCTGTTGGGACCGCCAGTCGCTCGACCTCTTCGCGCGCCACCACGAAACCGGCGCGCCGATCCCTGAGGATCTGTTCAACAAGATGTTGGCTGCTAGAAACTACCTCAGCGCCACCGCCTTCATGCGCCAGCTCTCGTTCGCCAAGCTCGATCTGGAACTCCACATCCACCTCGCCGCATGGCATGGCAGGGACCTTGATGCCGTGGACCGTGAGATTCTAGCAGACTACCACCCGCCGCTCAGGACCGCCGCGCCATCGATGCTGCGCCGTTTCAACCACCTGTTCTCCGACCCCACGGGCTACGCCGCCGGGTATTATTCCTACAAGTGGGCGGAGGTGCTGGATGCCGATGCCTTCACCCGGTTCCACAACGAAGGCGTCCTCAACCCGGAGACCGGCCGCTCGTTCCGCCACAACATCCTCAGCCAGGGGAACTCCGCCCCACCCGACGAACTCTACCGCCGCTTCATGGGCCGCGACCCGGAACTCGAACCGCTCCTCATCCGCGCCGGCCTGGCGCAGGCGGTCTAACATTATCGCCCGAGGTGTCCAAGAACGCAGCGCGGAGCATGGTGGCGCGCTACCGCCCAAGCATGCGCTCCCGGCAGGAGCGCCCCACCTTCGTTCCCGGCCTTTTCATGGGTTGAAGCAAATAACCACCAAAATTCACGAAGCCGCACGCCCGTGCTCTACATCGCCGAAAGCCGGGGTGGCCTCGACAAGCACAAGCCACTGATAGACACATTCTGAATCGGCCTTTGGCAACTTCGCCGAAGTTGCCTCCCGAGGATCCCGAACCCGGCACTTCCAGGTCATCCCAGCCGCCCATCTGCCACCCCGCCTGTCATGAACGGAATGCGACTGTGCCGCTACCGGGGGCGTGTTGGAGGCCTGCTGGCCGGTGTAGTTGCCATAGCTCAGCAGGATCATGGCGGCGGACAAGAGGGCGAACGCCACGGCGAGCATGGAGCGGGTTCTGCGACTGCATGCCTTCCATTCCTTGAAGAGCACGCCCGCGAGCGTGCCTAACAGAATGAGCAGTATCATGTGGATCGCCCAGCAAACCTGCTCGAAACCCTTGACCTTCATGATGAAATAATGGCCGAAACCGTAGAAGAAAAACTGGCCGTACCAGAGGCAGCCGGTGAGGATGGCCATCGACCAATTGAGCCTGAGGTTGGGTTTTTCGGTGCCTTCCGGCAGACAGACCACCTCGCCCAGCGACTTGTGGCACCAGTGCAGGAACAGGCAGTAGAGCGCGGTTGTTAGAAACGCGCCGGCGTTGCAAAACGGATAGATCGCGTTGCTCCGGAAGGTGGGTCCGTCGATGCCCAGAATCGTGTGACCCGTGGCCTGTGCCTCGGCGACCTTGGCGATGGGTTCGCCCTCGGCAAGCGCGATGCCATAGACGGCGGAGAGCATGCCCGCCACCACACAGAGGATGAGGCCGATGATCATCTTGCGGTTGTCGGAGGCCTGGGATCCCGGCCTGGCGAGATCGCGTTCCTTGCCATGGCCGGCGATGCCGCAAAACACGATGCCGATGCCGCCGAGCACCCAGCCGGAACCGGTCTTGGCGAGAAACGCCTGGATGTGCAGCGCACTGTCCGCGAGGCTGGTGTCACCCTTGGCCACGGCATAGGCGGTGCCCACCACCGTGGAGATGCCGATGGCCATGGCATAGGTGATCGAGAAGCCGAGGTAGCGGATGGTGACTCCGAACGCGGTGCCGCCGACCCCGTAGGCCGCGCCTAACAGAAATGCGCGGGGAATTGCGCCGTGCGGCGCGGCGCGCACGACTGTTAGAAAATCCGGCACAGTCTGAGCGGGGCCCCGAAATTCGGGCCAGGGGCTAAGCTATGATTGTGGTGAGTGGG
>CAYWLC010000060.1:0-16070 GCA_964458895.1 uncultured Luteolibacter sp.
CGGTGACATCTTCCACCACGCCAGGGAGGCTGGAGAATTCGTGCTGCACGCCCGCGATGCGGACGGAGGTGATAGCGGCCCCCTCTAATGAGGAGAGCAGGACGCGGCGGAGCGAGTTGCCGATGGTGTGTCCGTATCCACGCTCGAAAGGTTCGGCGATAAATTGGGCGTGGGTATCGGTGGCGGTTTCCTCGTTGCGGACGAGGCGGTTAGGGAGCTCGAAACGAGCAAGTTTGACTGCTGACATGTGTGTTATTGGATAGCCGGGTTACCCTCCAACTGGCAGAAGCCACCCCGATAGATGGAGCGGAACGGAGGACCGACGGCGTGTTTGAAATGCCCGGGGCGGCGAATAAATGACGGCAGGAGGGGTCTTGCAACCCAATTTTTGGCCTTTCTGGGGTAAAAAATGACATTTTCGGCAATTTTGGCGAAAATTTCGCTAGATTTCCTAGCAGGCAGGTGTTAATTACCGCCGCACTCAAACCACCACCCAAATATGAAATCAAAGAAAAACCTGACTCGGTTCACGTACGAAAGCGCAGCATTCGAAGGATGGCGTCTCTGCATCAGCAGGGCCGGCACCACCTTCACCCGCTACTTCCCGGACAAGAAGTTCGATGGTGGCAAGAAATCGCTGGCAGCGGCTGAGAAGACCCTCGCGGAACTCAAGGTCCTGCTCGATGGAGCCAAGCGCGTCGATGGCAAACTGAGTCCAACAACCGTCCGCAAGGCTGAAAAACTCCTTAAAGACGCCGTCTGATCCCGTTGGCCGGGGTTTTTCAGGTTCCTGGAAAACCCCGGCCACGATGGTTTGACCCATGATTGCAAAAAAAATCACGGCGATCCTCTGGATTCGCCGTGATTTGCGTACAGGGGACAACCTGGCATTGATCCATGCGGCAAACCATGGGCTCCCCGTGGTACCCGTGTATTTTTTGAGCGCTTGGCAGGGGCAGCACGCGTGGACCGGGCCAAAGCGCCAGCATTTCCTCTGCGGCTGTCTCGCAGCACTGGCCCGGGATCTCACAACGCTCGGGGGGCGCCTCATCCTCCGTCAGGACGATGCGGTCGCCGGACTCCGGCGGCTCATCGGAGAATGTCACGCGCGGGTCCTGCATTTCAACGCAGACCCGGACCCCAACGGCAAACATGTGGAAGCGCGGGTTCGGCAACTCTGCACGGAGCTGGGTGTGGAATGCCATGCCCATGATGACGTCTCGCTGCACCGGCCGGATGCGGTGCTGACCCAATCCTCCCAGCCCTATCGCATATTCACTCCTTACTGGCGCAACTGGCTGGCCTTGCCGAAACCCCCGCCCGTCGGCAAGCCTTCATCTCTAACCACTCCCGCGTCTCTCACATCCCTGCCGCTTCCCACTGTGGAAACCTGGGCCTTGCGCACCCCCGATGCCCGACTTCCGGAACCCGGTGAACACGCCGCCCGCCAAAGATTGACACGCGCCATCCGCGGAAAAATCCAAGTCTACGGGGACACCCGGGATTTCCCCGCAGCCGGTGGCACATCGCGGATCTCCCAGGATCTTCGTTTCGGCCTGCTCTCGATGCGCACGGTATTTTCGGAAACCATGAAGGCCCGCGCTGCGGCCCATCCCGCGGGACGCACCCACATCGATATCTTCATCAAGGAGCTGGCCTGGCGGGAATTCTATTTTTCCATCCTCCACCATTTCCCCAATGTGCTTGACGAAGAGTTCAACCCCGCCTGGCGCGGGCTCCCATGGTCATGGCCCGAGTCGGGCTCGCTCTTCGATGCTTGGAGAAACGGACTGACGGGATTCCCGATCGTGGACGCCGGTATGCGCGAGTTGCTGGCCACCGGCTATATGCATAACCGTGTGCGCATGATCACCGCGATGTTTCTAACAAAAGACCTGCACCTCGATTGGAAACAGGGGGAATCCCATTTCATGCAACACCTCGTGGATGGCGAAATCTCTTCTAACAATGGAGGCTGGCAGTGGTCCGCCGGAACCGGTGCCGATGCGGCACCCTATTTCCGCATTCAAAACCCGTGGTCCCAAAGTGCGCGTTACGACCCGGACGGAACCTACATCCGACGATGGATTCCCGAACTGACCGGGATCGATCCCTCGCATTTCACCAAACCACCGGCTGACGGCAGACCCTTGGCCAAAGGTTATCCCCCGCCCTGCGTTGACCACCCTGCGGAACGCGCGCGCACTCTAACAATTTTCAAGCGCCACCGGGAGATGAGCCCGCTATGACAATCAGCTTGAATTCCGGGATGAAAACCACTAAACCCGAACTCCGAAGTTGAAAACTTGGATTCGATTTTGAAACCACGGATCATACGGATTTAACGGATTTTTCAGATTGGATTTTCGCACCATTTGCAACTTCGGAGAAGTTGCAAATGGACCCTGTTTAATCCGTAAAATCCGTTTAATCCGTGGTAATCGACTCCATGTATTAGGAACCAATTTCGGATTTCGGGTTAATGGAACCCGCGCAATTCGGTGCTTCCACCCATTGAAAGTTGGCCTCAGTCTCCCGGGTAGCGCTCACCGGGAGGTGATGCGCTCTCACTCACAAAACCATGAAAACGAACCTTGCCTGTCTATTCGTTAGGGTCGCAGTGCTGGGCGTGGTGTCCCAAGCAGCCGCCGCCCAACAGGCACCTGAGGATGCTGCCGCAAAAATCGCCGAAGCCCTTCCCTCCATGGCCTATGCCAAACCGGAAAAACCGCGCAAGCTGCTGGTCTTTTCCAAAACTAACGGTTTCCGCCATGCGTCGATCACCACGGGGAAAATCGCACTTACCGAGATGGGTGAGAAGACCGGGGCCTTCGAGGCGGTTTGCAGCGAGGACTTGGAAGAATTCGAGACTGGTAAACTGGCGGGCTATGACGCCGTCTGTTTCCTCAGCCCCACGATGAATGTTTTTTCCCCCAGCGGCGTGGAGATGAAAACTCTAAGCGCCGAGCAGAAGGACGAAGCTGCCAAACGCGAAACCCGACTGAAGAACAATCTGATGGAGTTCGTGAAATCCGGGCACGGCTTCATCGGCATCCATGCGGCAACGGACTGCTGTTATGAATGGCCGGAATACGGCAAAATGGTGAACGGATTTTTCGACGGACACCCGTGGACGGCGGACACGCCGGTGAGCATCAAAGTGGAACCCGGGCAGGAAAAACATCCCCTGGTGGCGATGTTCGAAGGAAAAAATGTTGAATTCCCGGAGGAGATCTATCAGTTGAAGGATCCATACAACTCCAAGTCAGTCCACATGCTGCTGCGCCTTGACACCGAAAAAACCGACATGACGCGCAAGGGCATCAAACGCACGGATGGCGACTTCGGCGTTGCATGGGCGCGGCCTTGGGAAAAGGGCCGGGTGTTCTACTGCTCGCTGGGCCACAACCACGCGGTCTATTGGAACCCGAAAGTCCTGCGCCATTATCTGGCAGGAATCCAGTGGGCCATCGGCGATTTCAAGGTGGATGTCATGACACCGTGAATCCGTTCGGATAAACCACAGCCCGTAAGGAGGACGACACTAGCAGATCCCCCACCCCAGAAAATGTCCTTCAGATTCTGGCAATCCCGAAGCGCCGGTCCAGCTCGCGCATGCCAAATTCTGTTAGAGTCGGCCGTCCATCCGCGGCGCAATAGGGCAGATCACAAGTGAAAAGCGCCGCGAGCAGTGGCTGGGTTTCCGCGAGTTTCGGGATGACGAGCGAGGCCGCGCGTTTGGCCAACATACGGGCGAGGCGTTCGAAGGCAAAGCGTGCGCCGGAGACCGGATCGTGCAGCAATTCATCGAGCATCTCGCCGAGAAACGGTCGGGGATCATCAAGGCCAAGGCAGGCCGGCAGCGAGCGGATTTGCACGGTGTTGCCGCCAAAGCCCTCCACTTCCATGCCTGCGGCGGCCAGTGCCAGACGCTCGCGAAGCAGCAGATCCACATCCCGCGGATCGAGTTCTAACAACACGGGGACCAGCAAGCCCTGGGCGACCGGGCATGACTCACGTTGCCGCAGCAGGGTTTCATAGATGATGCGTTCCCTTGCCGCCTTGGGATCGAACAACACCAGACCGTCCGCACTCTCCAGCACTACAAACCGCTGCTGCAACATGCCGAGGATCCGGAAATCCGGGCAGGCACCCGCTGGCACGGGCGAGGCAGGCGGCGCTTCCTGCTCAGGCGGCGTGGCGGGCAAGGCCGGTTCACAATGCCGCAACTGCGGCTCCGGCGCGTGAAACACCTCGCTAACAGGACGTGGCGAGGGCGGCGCGACGACCTTATGACTAACAGAACCATCGCCCGACGGGGTTTCGATGCGCCATGGTGCCGTCATGGGTGCGGGCGGGCGCAGGCCATCGGAAACCGCCCGGAGAATCGCCTCCCGCACGTCGAAGGGCCGGTGGAATCTCACCTCGCGTTTGGCTGGATGCACATTCACGTCCACCAATGTCGGTTCGATATCGATCCAAAGCCATGCGGCCGGATGCATGCCCTCGACCAGCGCCCCGCGGAAGCCTTCCGCCAGTGCCCGGGAAATCACCGCATCCTCCACGGGACGTCCGTTGAGAAAGACAAACTGGTGCTTCCGCCCCTTGCGCGCATGGCCGGCTGGCAAAACAAATCCCTCCACCGAAACCCCGTTGCCTTCGCCGCGCGGCAGGGCGATCAATTCCCGCGCCAGGTCCGCGCCTAACAACTGGCGCACACGGTCCACCGCCCTCGGAGCCGGCGGCAAGTCAAGCACTTCGCGATCATCTCGGCGCAAGCGGAACCGGACCTGCGGTGCGGCCAGCGCGTGCAGCCGCAGTTGGTGTTCCACATGGGCGGCCTCGGTGGATTCAGCCCGCAGGAATTTCCGGCGGGCGGGCATGTTGAAAAACAAGGCCTTCGCCTCGATCACGGTGCCTGGCGCACAGCCTGCATCCCTCACATCGCGGATTTTCCCACCCTCCACCAGGATTTCCGTGCCCGCCACAGCATCGGCTTCTCTCGTCACCATCCGGAAGCGCGAGACACTCGCGATGCTGGGCACCGCCTCACCCCGGAATCCCAGCGTGCGGATCGCCGCCAGGTCACCCGCGGTGCGCAGTTTGCTGGTGGCATGCCGTTCCAGTGAAAGCAGGGCGTCTTCGCGCGACATCCCGCAGCCATCGTCGCTCACCCGTATCAAGGCCGCGCCGCCTTGATCCACATCCACACGCACCTCCCGCGCCCCGGCGTCGATGCTGTTTTCCACCAACTCCTTGACCACTGAGGCCGGGCGCTCGACCACCTCCCCCGCAGCCACCTGGCTGGCGAGAATATCAGATAACACTCGGATCTTGGGCATCGGTCATGAAAGCAAAGACGCAAATCCCCACGTCATCAAGGCCGGAGAAGAAAATCTCCGCGCAAGGCATGCTTTTTTGTTGCCATGGGCGATTATCGGATTACTTCTAGCACCTAACACACTTGCCTTCCCTTATCGACATTCCGATTCATGCACCGGCTACATTCTCATTCCACAGTCCGTCGTTTCCGGTTTGCCGCCTTTCTTTATTGCGTGAAATTCGTGCTGCTGCTGGTCGCCGTGGGGGTTCTGGTCCACTCGGTTTACGACAATGATCATGAGTTGACGCTGATAGGCATTGGCTGGGTGGCTCTGGCCGTGCTGGTGCTCGTCCTGCAATGGTTCATCGCCGCACGCACGCATTGTCCGCTTTGCATCACCCCGGTGCTCGCTTCGAAACAATGCGAGAAACACCACCGCGCCAAGACCACATTCGGCAGTCACCGGGTGCGTGTGGCACTCGCGATTTTGTTCCAAAATTCCTTCTGCTGCCCCTATTGCAATGAGTCAACCGTCCTGGAAAGCCGCAGAAATCGCAACGATTGATGCAAGTCGAGGGTTGACAGATGCTCCAGAATCGCTTGAGTTTCCGCCCCCATGACTTTCATCACAACATCCCTTCGCGCCATCCTCCCCCACATGACCGGGTTGGCACTTGCCCTCTCCTCACACGCCATCGCCGCCATGCCCGAAACTCCAGCCGACGTCAAAGCACCGCCCGCCGAAGCCGAAAAAACTCCCTCCGGCCTTGCCTCCAAAGTTTTGCAGGCTGGCAAGGGCGATAAAAAACCTGCCGCCACAGACACGGTGACCGTCCACTATTCCGGCTGGACCACCGACGGCAAACTCTTCGACAGCTCGGTGCAACGGGGCGAACCCACGAGTTTCCCGCTCAATGGTGTCATCAAAGGAGGGACCGAGGGACTGCAACGCATGGTCGAAGGCGAAAAACGCCGCTTCTGGATTCCCGCCAACCTCGCTTACGGCGAAAACCCCGGCGGCGGACGCCCCGGCGGTTTGCTCGTTTTCGACGTCGAGTTGCTCAACATCAAGGCCAGCCCCAAACCTCCTGCCGTGCCCGATGACGTGGCCAAGGCCCCGGACAACGCCGAAAAAACCGCCTCTGGCATCGCCTCGCGCGTGCTCACCAAAGGCACTGGCACCGTTCACCCGCTCGCCACCGACAGCGTGAAAGTCCATTACTCCGGCTGGACCACCGACGGCAAACTCTTCGACAGTTCCGTGATGCGCAATGAGCCGATCGCTTTCCCGTTGAACCAAGTCATCCCCGGCTGGACCGAGGGCGTACAACTCATGGTGACTGGGGAGAAACGCCGCCTCTGGATCCCCGCCAAACTCGCTTACGGCGACAACCCCGGAGGTGGCCGCCCCGCGGGCACGCTGGTGTTCGATGTCGAATTGTTGGAAATCCTCAAATGATTCCACGTCAGGCAATCCTTGCTGCGACCATGGCAATGGCGATGGCCTGCTGTGCGCCTGACCAGAAACCATCCGCCTCACCGATCATACCCGCCCGGCGCACCGGATCTAACAATCCGGCGCAAGTCCACGCAGCGGGAAAAGTCACCACGGTTTCCTTCGAGGATTTCTATGCCCTGCACGAATCTAACAAGGTGTTGCTCTACGACGCGCGCCTGGCATTCTTCCACAACCTCGGCCACATCCCCGGCTCCATCAACGTGCCTAAAAATTCCGGCGTCGCCGCCGTCGCCGCCCGCGAGGCCGAAATAAAGGCCGCCCTGGCACACGGCAAAACCATCGTCACTTATTGCACCGGCACCACCTGCGAGGACGCCCGCACGCTGGCCAACCAGATTGCCGCCCTCGGCTACCCCGTGGCGGTCTTCACCGGCGGCTGGCATGCATGGCAGGATGCTGAAATGCCCGCCGAGTAACTCCCCATTCACCCTCATGCAATCATTCCCCAACGTCACCGTCGATACCAAGGCCAACATCTATTTCGATGGCCGCGTCATTTCCCACACCGTGCGTTTCGCCGACGGCACCCGCAAAACCCTGGGCCTCATCTATCCGGGGAAATATCACTTCGGCACCGCCGCTCCCGAACAAATGGATATCATCTCGGGGGCCTGCGAGGTCACCCTCGATGGAGCCGATGAAACCCTCCCCTTCTCTAACGGAACCTCTTTCCATGTCCCCGGAAACAGCGGATTCACCATCCAGGTGAAGGACTGCATCTGCGAATACATCTGCTCCTTCCTGCCCGCCTGATGCCTCGGATCACTACCACGCTGTGGAATTACTCCGCGTGCGTGCTGGCAGCCGCGCTGATCGCCTCCTGCGGCATCCGCCTGCCGGTCGAAACGCGTCCCAACCGCCATCCGGCTTCTAACAAGATCTCACGCGCGCCCGCAACACCGCCCGAGGACCCGGACCTGCTCGTCTGGCTCATCGCGGATAAATACCACACGGGCATGGTTTTCCCTTATAACTGGCTGTTAGAATCGGGCTTCGTCCCGCCCGCCGGTTTCGGCCATCCGAAATTCGTCACCATGAGCTGGGGCAGCCGCAAGGCCTACGCGCTGGGAGCCAGGCTCGACTTCTGGCTCTACACGCGCGTCATCTGCGCCCCCACTCGTTCGGTCATGGAAATGATCCCCTCGGATTGGAATGCCACCCTGACATGCCCGCAACAGCGGATCTGGCGCAAACTCGTGCGCCGCGACCGCGGCCCGACACTCGCCGCCTTCCTCAACCAGTGCAGCGCCACCGGACCGGATGGCAGACCCGTCATCCGCAGCAAGTCGAGTTGGGGCAATGGCGTGCAGTTGGAGGGACGATATATGTATTACCTCCCGCGCGTATGCAACGTCTGGACCGCCCAGACCATCGAGTGCCTCGGCGGGACCATGCACCCGTGGTTGGGACTCACCGCCGACGGCATCATCCGCCAGGCGGAAAAACCACCTAACAACTTTGAACAAGTCTGGAACGCCTATTCCAAGGAGTACTGCGCCGGCGGCGAGGCAAGGTGACCCGCTGAGCGTAAATTTACTGAGATAGACGGAAGGGACGGATCTTCTGCCAGACGCACGGGAATCGACATGTGCCAGTCTCCGTCATGGAGCAAACCACTGACTGGAGAGCCGGATGCGCGTGAACGCGGAACTCCCAGCACCTTCCTCTAGCAGAAGATTCAATTCTTTTCCTGCTTTCCGGTGCTGCTTTCCTCATTCAAAATCCTTCTCTTGGCGAGCTTGGCGTTTTTGATTTCACCGCATCCTCATAAACGGACGAGACGTCCGCTCCCCTTAAATGGCAAGAGCCATCCCTCATTCACTCTGCGCCCCCCCTCTGCGACCTCCGCTGCTCTGCGTTTCGATCCTAACAGGTAAGGACCGCGTGAACGCGGGACTCCCAGCCTGCGGGGACACGACCCTTCAATTTTCCTCCGTGGACGTTTTGCTCTTGCAATTTAGTCAAGGCTAATTAAGTTTCCTGCAACGAATTCATGAAAGCCACAGCGAGTCAGACGAGCGGGGCGATCCGCATCCAGATGGAGGATGCGTTGAAGCACGTTCTGGATTGCGATGAATCCGGGCGCGGGGCGACGGTGGAGAGTTTGGCGGGGGCTTTGGAGCGGTCCCAGCGGCATGCGGCGGAAATTCTGGGACTGCTGCGGAGCCGCGGACTGGCGTCGGCGTCGGGCAACAGCCACCATCTCAGCGAGGATGGCCGGATGTATGCCCTGCAGGTCGTGCGCACCCACCGGCTCTATGAAACCTGGCTGGCCCGCGAAACCGGCACCCCGCCCGCGGATTGGCATCGGGAGGCCCACAAGGCGGAACACCATTTGGAAGCCGCCGATGTGGATGCCTTGGCCGACCGCCTGAACAACCCGCGCTTCGACCCACACGGCGACCCGATTCCCACGCGCGAGGGGCAAATGCCCAGACGCCACCTCACCTCGCTCGCGTCATGGCCGGACGGTCAGTCGGCACGCATCGAACATATCGAGGATGAACCCGTCATGTTATTCCGCCAGGCACAAATGTTAGGGTTGGCACCCGGCAGCCGGCTCGATGAGCCCGGGCATCGGGCCGACGGCTCGGTGGAAATCCTGATGGAAAACCGCCGCATCGTCATACCGGCGGCCGTCGCGCCCCTGGTCCATGTCACCAGCCCCGGCCAGAACGACGATTCACCCGTGGGACTCGGCCGTCTATCAGACCTGGCGGTTGGCGGGATGGCGGTGGTGCATTCGCTGGCACCGTCGTGCACCGGTGCGGAGCGCAGGAGGATGTTAGATCTAGGTGTGGTCCCCGGGACCCGCATCATCTGCGAATTCCCCAGCCCCTTCGGCAGCCCGCGGAGTTATGACATCCGCGGTGCGCTCATCGCCCTGCGCGATCATCAGGCGGACCGCATACTCATTCACCCGCCGGTTTCCCACCCGCCGCAGCACCCATGAATTCCGCCGAACCCCACGAACCCGGCGCGGCCTGTGTCGTCTGCCCGTCGCGCCTCAGCCAGTTGCGCAAACTCGGACTGCGGGTGGAGGATTGCGATCATGTCATCGCCCTGGCGGGCAATCCCAACACCGGAAAAACCACCGTGTTCAACGCTCTAACAGGTTTGCGGATGCACACCGGCAACTGGCCGGGCAAAACCATCAGCCGCGCGGAAGGCGGCTTCTCGTATGACGGGAAGCGTTACAAGATCGTCGATCTGCCGGGCACCTATTCCTTGCTTTCGGCCTCGCCCGATGAGGAGGTGGCGCGCACGTTTCTGTTATTCGGCCAACCCGACGTGACCGTGATGGTGGCGGATGCGACCTGCATGGAGCGCAACCTCAACCTGGTCCTGCAAGTCCTGCAAATCACGCGCCGCGCGGTGTTATGCCTCAATCTGATGGATGAAGCGCGCGCCAACAACCTTGAGATCGACGTGCGCAACCTCGCCCGCGATCTGGGCGTGCCCGTGATCCCATGCTCCGCGCGATCCGGTGCGGGAATCCCCGAATTGATCCGCGAAATCGCCATGATGGCCGCCCGCTCCGACCCCCCCCCGCCCCGCCGCTTGCCCATGGAGGTGCCCGGCCTGCGCCTCGCGCTCGACCAGGTGGAGGCGGATCTTCACGTGTCGTTTCCGCGGCTGCCGCAGGCGCGCTGGGTGGCACTGCGTTTGTTAGAGGGCGACCGCGAGATCATGGCCGCCGTGCGGTCAGGGGAGATCGGGGCGCTCGCCGAACCCGCAGGCTCCAGCCTGAACCCGAGCCCGTGATTTCTGTTAGATGAAAACAACCGAAGAACTGCTGCGAGATGCGGCGGAACTGCGCTGGCAGTTGCCGCAGAACCTGCACGACCGCATCGCCGAGTCGATTCACGGCGAGGCCGCCCGCATCGCGGAGCGCAGCATCACCCGGACGGGCACGCACCGCCGACGCGTGTGGCAGCAGCAACTCGACCGGATTCTCACCAACCCGTGGACCGCGTTCCCGATCATGGTGGGCGTGCTTGGTGCCATCCTCTGGATCACCATCGTCGGGGCCAACATTCCTTCGGCAATGCTTTCGTCTTTGTTAGTGGACAAGGGGCACATGTGGCTCTCCGGATTGATGGCGGCACTTGGCGCGCCGTGGTGGCTCAAGGGCCTGATCGCCGATGGCATGTATCTGGCCACCGCGTGGGTGATCAGCGTGATGCTGCCGCCGATGGCGATCTTCTTTCCCTGTTTTACCTTGTTAGAGGACTTTGGATTCCTGCCGCGCGTCGCCTTCAATCTCGACCGCGTGTTCCAAAAGGTGGGAGCGCACGGCAAGCAGGCGCTCACCATGGCCATGGGCCTGGGCTGCAATGCCGCAGGCGTGGTGGCCACCCGCATCATCGATTCCCCGCGCGAGCGCCTCATCGCCATCATTACTAACAACTTCTCGCTGTGCAACGGCCGCTGGCCCACCCAGATCCTCATGGCCAGCGTGTTCATCGGCACCCTGGCGCCGAAAGGCTGGGGCGGCTCGATCGCCGCGCTCTCGGTGCTGGTGGTTGCTCTGTTAGGGTTTGGTTTCGCCCTGCTCACCTCATGGCTGCTGGCCCGCACCGTGCTCCGCGGTGAGGCCACCTCGTTCAGCCTGGAACTCCCGCCCTACCGTCCGCCTGACTTTTTCAAGACCCTCTACACCTCGCTGATCGACCGCACGCTCATCGTGCTGTGGCGCGCCGTGGTCTTCGCCCTGCCTGCGGGAGCGGCCATCTGGCTCTGCGCAAATGTCCACCTCGGCGACCAAAGCATTGCCGCGTGGTTTGTACACGCCACCGATCCCTTTGCCTGGACGATGGGCCTGACCGGCGTGATCCTGCTCGCCTACGTGGTGGCCATTCCCGCCAATGAGATCGTGGTGCCCACCATCCTCATGCTGACCGTCCTGCTCACCGGAACCGGCGGCGGAGCGGGAACCGGCGTGATGTTCGAGGCGGACAACGAAACGGTGCGCGCCATTCTAACCGCCGGCGGATGGACCACGCTCACCGCCGTCTGTCTGATGCTCTTCAGTCTCTGCCACAACCCGTGCTCGACCACGCTCCTCACCATCTATCGGGAAACCCGCAGTTTCAAATGGACGCTCGTATCCACGCTACTACCTCTCATGGTGGGAGGCCTGCTCTGCGCCCTTGTCGCCGCTCTGTGGCGGATGTGCACGTGAGCGCCCGATTGACCAAATCAATCCATATCAGAAGGTAACCCTGGGCGCTCGGAGTTCCGCGTTCACGCGGTCATCCCTCTTCCCTCTTGAAACTTGAAACTTCCCACGTGGTCAGCCTTTGAAAAACGCGAAGGTCGCGGCGAGCCCCTCTTCAAGCGTGTGCCGTGGTTTCCAGCCTGCATCTAACAACATCTGGGCGCTGGCGCGCGAGTGTTTCACATCGCCCGGGCGTTCCGGGGCGTGCAGAATCCTGGAGGCACCGCCCGCGCGCGCGACCAACTGCCCAGCCAGCTGGTTGATGGTGATCTGGCCGCCGTAGCCGGCATTGAACACACCGGTGACGCCGGGGGTTTCCGCCGCGAATGTGAGCGCCCCGACGATGTCTTTCACATAGATGAAATCGCGCGTTTGTTCGCCATCACCGAAGATCGTGATGTCGTCGCCACGCATCGCCTTTTCAATGAAGATCGGCACGGCGGCCGCGTATGCGCCATTGGGGTCTTGGCGCGGGCCGAACACATTGAAAAATCTAACAGACGCGGTTTCCAGTCGTCCTTCCCGCTGAAACATGGCGAGGTAATATTCGCCGTCGAGTTTGGTGATGGCGTACGGGCTTTTCGGTTCGGGCAGCATGGATTCAACTTTGGGCACCTCCGGGTTGTCGCCATAGATGGCGGCGGATGAGGCGAAGACGAGTTTTGCGACACCCGAGGCGGACGCCTCCTCAAGCACGTTGAGCAGGCCATGGACATTGATATCCACGCATTCGCCGGGTTTTTCCATGGATTCCGGCACACTGACCAGCGCCGCCATGTGGAAGATATAATCCACACCCCGCACGGCTTGTTTCACCAGTTCGCGGTCGGTGACGGAGCCCTCGATGAACGTGCAGGCGAGTCCCTCAAGGTTTTTCCGGTATCCTGAGCGCAGGTTGTCGAGGACGCGGATTTCATCCGCCTTCCCCTGATAGTGTTCCACGATATGTGAACCGATGAAGCCGGCTCCGCCGGTGACGAGAATTTTCATAGTTTGGTGATTCTATATTCGGAAGTGGGTTTGGCGAAGGGATGTTATTATTACCACTGATTGAACTGATTACACTGATTTTGGGGGATATCATGTGCTTCACATTGACCGGAAATCGGAATACTCTTCATCATCTGTGTCAATCTGCGTAATCTGTGGTTCAATTATTTGTGCTAGATTAGATTCACTCCCCCGGCTTGCGCTGGATGCGCGCGGCGAAGGCACCGTCGGTGTGGTTGCGGAAGGGCAGCGCCTCGCGAACGGATTGCAGCCTGAAATCCGGATGGTCCGCCAGGAAGGCCTCGACTTGGCCGAGGTTTTCCTCCGCTTCGATCGAGCAGGTGGAATAAACCAAACGACCTCCGGGCTTGAGGCAGGGCAGCGCGTTTTCGAGGATCCTGCGCTGGGTGATGACGATCTTGCGGATATCCGGTGCCTGAAGCCGCCAGCGGACATCCACGCGGCGGCGGATGACGCCGGTGTTGGAACATGGCACATCCAGCAGGATGCCATCGAAGGAATTCAACCAATCGTCAGGCGCGGGTTGGCTCCAATCATGCGTGGCGATGGTGGTTTTCCCGGCGTGCAGGCGTTCGAGGTTTTCGCGCAGGCGGGGTAGGCGCTTTTCGTTAGAGTCGGTGCAGACGAGTGTTTCCGCCGAACCGAGGGCGGCGGCGATCAGGAACGCCTTGCCGCCGGGCGCGGCACAGGCGTCGAGGATGCGCTCGCCGGGCCGAGGATCTAACAAATCCACCGCGTGGCGCGTGGCGGGATCCTGGATATAGAGCGAGCCCGACGCGAGCAGGGCGGCGGGCGGCGGGCCGTCGAGTTGATAGAATCCCGGCGCGTCATCGACGGGCGTTCCAGGAAGTTCGTCCGGGCTTGGCGCGAGCGGGTTGATCCGGAAATAGTTCACTGCGGGAAGGTTGTTCCACTCCATCAGCGCGATGGTGTCCCGTTTGCCGAAGGCCGCCTTCCAACGATTGAACAACCAGTCCGGATGGGAAAGCGCTACCGGGGGCGGCAGATCGGCAACCTCATCCAGCAGCCGTTTGCGGGACAAAATGGCACGGCGCAGCACCGCATTGACCAGCCCGCGCACGCTGGCTTTGCCGGCTTCCACGGTTTCATTGACCGCCGCATGATCGGGCAAGCCGAGGATGAGGAGTTGGCATAGGCCGACCCGCAGGACGTCGCGCGTCTCGGGATCCACCTTGCCATCTCGCATCTTGCCGATCCAATCATCGAGCAAGCGCCGGTTGCGCAGCACGCCGAAGAGGATGGCCTGGAGCAAACCGCGGTCCGCGGATGACAGCAGGCGCCGGTGAGCGTGGCGATCCACCAAGGATTCGGCGTAATCCTGGCTCTTGGCCCATGCGCGGAGTGCGGAAACGGCGGCCTGACGGACGTGGAAATTTTTTGCGGACATGATGAGAGGACCTATCCCGCGATCACGTAATGGCAGGAACCGCGCGGGGGGTGTATCTCTAATCCGCGTGCCGGGGAAAGGATAGTATAATTTCCCTCAAGCAGGCTCCGGGAGTCTCCCCCCCCGGAGCCAGTTGGCAGCAAAACTCCCTCCCCCAGGGGGGTAATCTGCTGAGTTTTCATCCGTTAGAGTTGTTTTTCGGCACCGTGAAGACGTGCGATAAATGCTCCTGCCGCCGCCTCGGGAAGATCGATCCAGACGTGGTGCGGATCACCCGGCGCGACCCCGATCGGCGTCCCCTCGGCATTTTCCATGCGGGCGAGGGTGTGGCGCGCGTTGCCTGTCGGCTGGATGATTTCCAGGGTGTCACCCAGATCAAAACGGTTTTTCACCAGCACTTCCATCAGGCCGCGGGCCACATGCCATGCCAGCGCCTTGCCGACATAACGTCCGCTGCCCGGCACCGAATGGCTGTCGGCGTAATTCTGATAGAGCGCGTCCGGGTGGCGCTGGAAAAACCCGCCCGTGTAACCGCGGTTGGCGAGACCCTCGAGATCTAACAAGACACCGGGATCAAACGGGCGTCCGGCCAGTGCGTCATCGATCACCCGGCGGTAGGCCTGGCAGCTACGCGCGGCGTAGTATGGGCTTTTGGTGCGGCCCTCGATCTTGAACGAATCAACGCCGATTTCCATCAACCGCGGCACATGCTCCACCGCGCGCAGATCCCTGGAGTTGAGGATATAGGTGCCGTGTTCGTCCTCCTCGATGGGCATGAGTTCGCCCGGGCGTTCTTGTTCCTCAAGCAGAAACTCGTGATCGTCGCCGGACTCCAACACTGCGCCGCTCTCATGGAGTTGGTATTTCCAGCGGCAGGAATTCGTGCACGCACCCTGGTTGGAATCCCGATGCGTGAAATATCCTGATAGAAGGCAGCGTCCGGAGTAGGCGATGCACAAGGCCCCGTGAACAAACACTTCCAGCTCGATGTCCGAGCATTCGCGGCGGATCTCGCCGATCTCCTCAAGAGTGAGTTCCCTGGATAGAATGATGCGCGCGATTCCGAGATTTTTCCAGAAGCGCACGGACGCCCAGTTCAGGGTGTTGGCTTGGACGGATAGATGAACCGGCATGTCCGGCCACCGGGCACGGACCATGGCGATGAGCCCCGGGTCCGCCATGATCAGGGCATCCGGCCTGAGCTCGATGACCGGGGTCATGTCTTTCACATAACTGCGGATTTTCGAGTTATGTGGCAAAACGTTGCTGACCACAAAAAACTTCCGCCCCTGGCCGTGAGCCTCATCAATCCCCTCGCGCAGCGCCGCCACATCACGGAACGAATTGTTCCTCACCCGCAGGCTGTAACGCGGAAGTCCCGCATAAACCGCATCCGCCCCGAAGGCGAAGGCGGCCCGCATCATTTCCAGCGATCCCGCAGGGGCCAGCAGTTCAGGGGCTTTCACGCCGCCGAGTAAACGCCACCCGTCACCCATGACAAGCCTCGTCACGGGGGCCCCTGAACAATCGCCCCTTGACCAGAACCGATTCGCCCACTACTTAGGTCGCCGCATGGGATTTGACACAC
>CAYWLC010000061.1:0-9801 GCA_964458895.1 uncultured Luteolibacter sp.
GGTCTCTGGTCTCTGGTCTCTGGTCTCTGGTCTCTGGTCTCTGGTCTCTGGTCTTTGGTCTTCTCTCTCGCGGTTTTATTCTTGCGCGTGGGTGTTCCTTGGCAAGAATCCGCGTCCCGCGCCGCGGTTCCACCCCATGAGCGATTCCACGCAGCCCCCAGCAAACGCGACTTTCGAGCGCATTGGCGAAGTATTGACAGACCATCAATCGTTCGTGCTTCTGAGCCACGTGCGTCCGGATGGTGATGCGATCGGATCCCAGCTCGCGCTGGGGTTTTCGCTGCTGGCCATGGGGAAGTCCGTGAGATTTCTCAATGAGGACGGCCTGCCGGAGAGCCTGGCGTTTCTTCCCGGGGCGGAGCGCATCGAAATTCCGCCGGACGAAGCCCTGGATGTCGAGGTGGCCATCGCGCTCGACACCTCCACCCGGCCGCGTCTGGGGGCACGCGCACTGCATGCCGCGTCCATGGCCTCACTCTGGCTCAACATCGACCACCACATTTCCAACCCGGGATATGCCGAGATCAATCTGATAGATTCCACGAGTCCTGCCACCGGCCAAGTCCTCTACGAACTCATCATGTATCTCGGTTTGCCATTTCCCGTGGAGACCCGGGATGCGCTCTATGTGGCGATATCCACCGACACCGGGTCGTTCCAATATCCATCCACCACTGCGCGCACCTATGACATCGGGGCCGATCTCATCCGTCGCGGTGTGAATGTCGGCGAGATCAATTCGAAGACCTACGACGAAGAACCCTTCCGCAAGCTTGAGTTGATGCGGGCGCTGCTCAACACGCTTGAGCGCACGCCGGATGGCATTGTGGCCCACTGGGAATTGCGCGAACAAACCCGCATGGATCTGGCACTGCTTCCTGATGACAGCGAGGGTCTCATTGATGTCATCCGCGCGATCCGCGGGGTCAGGGTTGCGGTGTTTTTTGAAGAACTTTCCGATGGCAAGGTGCGCGTCTCGATGCGATCCAAGGACCGCCGCGTGGATGTCTGCAAGATCGCTGAGGAATTCGGCGGGGGCGGGCACGCGCTGGCTGCCGGAATCCGCATGCCGGGGCCGTTGGAAACGGCGAAGGCACGGTTGTTGGAGGCGATCGGGAAGAGGGTGGAAAAGTTATAAGTTGTTTGTTAGAAGTTATTAGTTATTTGAAAAACCGGACAAATTTTTGATGAAACCGAATCCCATGGAAGCACAAGGCCCGAGCGGCGTTCTCTTGATTGACAAGGCGCCGGACATGACCTCGCATGATGTGGTGGCCATCGCACGGCGGGCGCTCAACACCAAAAAAATCGGTCATTGTGGCACGCTCGACCCGATGGCCACCGGATTGCTCATGCTCGTGATTGGTCGCGCCACCAAGATCCAGGACCTGCTGATGAGCGAGGACAAGGAATATGTGGGGACGCTCACACTCGGTGAGGTGACCAGCACGCAGGACCGCCAGGGCGAGGTGCTGGAAACGCGGCCTGTGCCCGACTTGACCGCCGGGCAAATCCATCAGGCGTTCGACGCGTACCGCGGTGAATTCGAACAAATGCCGCCAATGGTATCCGCGATCAAAAAGGAAGGTGTGCCGCTTTACAAACTCGCGCGCAAGGGCCAGGTCGTGGAACGCGCGTTGCGCCCGGTCAGGGTGGATGCCTATCAGGTGACCCGCATCGCTTTGCCGGAAATCGATTTCATCGTGAATTGCTCGAAGGGATTCTACGTCCGCACCTATGCCCATGACATCGGCGAGAAACTCGGTTGCGGCGGACACCTCAGCGCCCTGCGCCGCACCCGCTCGGGCAAGTTCACGCTCGACCGCGCGGTCACCGTGGCCAACCTGAAAAGCACCCCGCAGCTGGACCTGCTCAAGGCCATGATCTCCCTCGCGGAAATCTCACTGATGCGCGGGGCCTGAGATCTGTCAGTCCGCCTTCTTTCGGGTAAGTTTGAAGCGGTCGTGGTAGGTGCCGTTATTGAATTTGCGGCAGCAATCGTAACACGCCACGGCGCGGCGCAGGGGTTTGACGCGGTGGATGGTGCTGCTGCAGTTCGGGCAAACGTAGCTGTGCTTGCGTTTCACTTGGCGGCGTTTGAACGGCAGCGTGTGGAAGGGTTGCTCGCCGGGGATGCCCAGTTCAACACAAGCGCAACGCCACTCGAACCCATGGGGGTCGATGTGGCGGCGGCCGCATCGTTCATAGGCGACGAGGTGGGCGAGTTCATGTTTGAGCGTGCGCCAGAGTTGTTCGGGTTCGCAGTCGCGCAGTTTCGGGTTGAGTTCGATGGCACGGTCCGGCCACCAGGCGCGCCCGGCCGTGGTCTGCATGCGCGGGTTCCATGTAACCCTGACTTTACGCGCGAGTTCGGGCAGGGAGAGGTTGGAGCAGGTTTCGGCGCACCATGCCGAGAGTCCGCCATCCTCTCTAACAAGTATTGCCGTCGGTGGGGGAGGGGCCTTGAAAACCCTAAGCCAGGAGGTCCATCGAAACTCAAGTTGCGGCATGCTGCGAGCCATTGAGAGACGCTTAACAACATTATTTGAGAATGGCAACAGAGCTTCTGAAAAAGATTCGTGCATGCACATTTTTCATTGGGATTTGATCTCAAGTGACGGATCGGGATTTTGTGCTTTGCGATCCGGCGGTTTCACGGGAAAGTCGCGGTGATGGATCTAGGTGTGCGATTGCTGGCGGCGGGAGTGGCGAATATTTCGCCGCTGTTTGCGTTGTTGACGCTGGTGATCGTGCTTGCGGTGCTGGTTTCACTGGTGCTGGTGAAGTTGAAACAAAGCCTGCTGGTTGGGTATTTGTTGAGCGGCGTGCTCATTGGCAATGTCGGTCTGCTGTGGCTGACCGGTACGGATCGTGGGGATCCCGTCATTAGCAACCTTGCGCAAATCGGGGTGGTGTTGCTGATGTTCACGCTTGGCATCGAGTTCTCTCTGGGCGAACTACGCCATTTGTGGCGAACCGCATTGTTAGGCGGGGGCCTGCAGATGGGCATCACCGCCGGACTGGCAGGGCTGGCGGCATCCAAGCTGGGATTTCCCGTGGCGGATAGCATTGTGCTCGGGGTTGCGCTTGCGCTGAGTTCCACGGCGGTGGCGATGAAGTCGTTCCAGGACCTTGGCCAGCAGAACAATCCCGGCGCGCGCGCGGGTCTGGGGGTGGCCTTGTTCCAGGACATTCTGGTGATCGTGTTTTTCCTGGTGATGCCGGTTCTCTATCAGGGTGACCAGGGCGGGCTGGGCTTGAAAATGGGCACCGCGTTGCTCAAGGGGCTTGTTTTCCTGGTCGGGGCCGGCTTGCTCGGGCGCTACGGACTCACGCCGCTGCTGCATGCCGTCGCCCGCACGCGCAGCCGCGAGTTGTTCACGCTCACCGTGGTCGGGCTCTGTGCCGGGGTGGCCTTTGCCGGCGGGGCGCTGGACCTCTCGCCCGCGCTGGGGGCCTTCGCCGCAGGGTTGGTGGTCAGCGAGTCGATTTACAGCCACCGGATTCTATCGGACATCCTGCCGTTCAAGGACCTGTTTCTGGCGATCTTCTTTGTTTCGGTGGGTTTGTTGATCGACATGTCGGTGGTGGCCCACGAGTGGCGGATGGTTCTGTTAGGCAGCGCGGTGATTTTGGTGGTCAAGGGTGGGATCGTCTTTGCCGTGTTGAAATCCCTCAAGCTGCCTGGTCGGCCTTCGGTTCTGGCGGCGGCGAGTTTGGCGAGCACCGGTGAGTTTTCGCTGGTGCTCATTGGCAAGGCGGGGGGGTACCGGCCGTTTGATCCGGCCACCGAACAAATGCTGCTGGTGTGCACGGCGGTGACCATGGCCGCAGTGCCCACGATGATGCGCCTGGCCGCACCCTGCGGCAAATGGTTGGAGCGCAAGGGCATCCTCGCGATCCACAAACCGGTCCCGGAGAAAATGACCCCGAGCAAGGCGATCAAGGAAATCCATGATCACGCGATCATCTGCGGCTACGGGCCGGTGGGACGGGCGCTCAATGAGGCGCTGCGGCGTTGTGGTGTGGCCACCCTGGTGCTGGAGTTGAATTCGGATACGGTTAGATCATTGAAAAAATCCGGGCAGCCGGTGTTGTTTGCCGATGCGACCCATCACGAGGCCTTGGATCTTGCGGGCATATCCCGCGCGCGTCTGGTGGCGTTCACGTTTCCGGCGGTGAATGCGACGTGCTCTGCGGTGCCCCTGGTGCGCGAGCGCAACCCGGGGATCTGCATTTTCGGGCGGGCCAAATACCCCAACGAGGTCAACCGCCTGCGCGAACTCGATGTGCAGGTCATCCACGACGAACGCGAAACCGCCGTGGCCATGGTGCGCGCCGCGATTTCCACGTACGAACGCGCGGACATCGATGCCGAGGAAGTCGTGCGCGACGCGCTGGAGGAAGATCGCTGATTTTTTTGTTCGGTTTCCGCGGGGTGGGCCGCTAAGAACCCGGCATGGCCCTGCTGCTGGCGATCGAATCCTCCTGTGATGAAACTGCGGTGGCGATTGTCCGCGGTTCCGCAGGCGATCGCGCACAAGTGCTTGCCTCCGAGGTCTCCTCGCAGATCGACCTGCACCGCGAACACGGCGGGGTGGTGCCGGAACTCGCGTCCCGCAACCACTCGCTGCGCCTCCGCGCGTTGGTGGAGAAGGCTCTAACTGATTCCGGTGTGGCGATGGGTGACATCGACGCCTTCGCCGCCACCACCGGGCCGGGGCTGGCCTCGTCGCTGCTGATCGGCAGCACGGCGGCCAAGGGCATGGCCTGCGCGTCTAACAAACCATTCCTCGGCATCAACCATCTGGAAGGCCACCTGCTATCGCCGTTCATGGATCGCACCGGGGTGCCTCCGCATCTGGCGCTGATTGTTTCCGGCGGTCACACCCTGCTGCTCGACGTCGAACGGGCCGGGCATTACCGCAGGCTGGGCGGGACGCGCGACGACGCGGCAGGCGAGGCCTTCGACAAGGTGGGAAAAATGTTAGATCTGGCTTATCCCGGCGGGCCGGAGATTGAAAAGGCGGCCCGTGGGGGAAACCCGCGCGCCTATGATTTCCCGCGCTCGATGCTGCACGACGCGCATCTGGATTTTTCGTTTTCCGGCTTGAAGACCGCCGTGCTCTACACCCTGCAACGCGAGCAGGGAAAGGTTTCCGTCCCCGATCTATCAGCCTCTTTCCAACAGGCGGTGATCGACATCCTGGTGGGCAAGACGCTGCGCACCGCACGCCAGTCGGGCCGCAAGATAATCGCTCTATCAGGTGGCGTCAGCCTGAACCAGGCCCTGCGCGGGGCGTTCCGCGATGCTTGCGAGATCGCCGGCTTTGAGTTGGTAGTCGCCACCCCGGATTTCTGCACCGACAACGCGGCGATGATCGCCTTCGCCGCACTGCTGCGCCACATGGCCGGCGAGAGATCCCCATTGGGCGAGGATATTCATCCGAACCTGCCGCTGGTGTGAGCTTGTTAGAATCAGGCCACCTGAACTTGTTTGTCCACGTCCTCGCGGAGGTTGTCGATGATGTAGTCCTGGCGTTCCGGGGTGTTTTTGCCCATGTAGAAGGCGAGCAATTCCTTGACTCCCTTGCCTTCCTCGTATTCCACGGGGTCGAGGCGCATGTCCGGGCCGATCATGAAGCCGAACTCGTCGGGTGAGATTTCACCGAGGCCCTTGAAGCGGGTGATCTCGGCGTTTTTGCCAAGTTTGTCGAGCGCCTTGCGGCGTTCGTCATCGTCATAACAATAGATCGTTTCCTTCTTGTTGCGGACGCGGAAGAGGGGGGTCTGCAGAATATGGAGATGTCCGTCGCGGATCATCTCGGGGAAGAACTGGAGGAAGAATGTTAGAAGCAAGAGGCGGATGTGCATGCCGTCCACATCGGCATCGGTGGCGATGACGACCTTGTTATATCTGAGGCATTCGATGCCGTCCTCGATGTTGAGCGCAGCCTGGAGCAGGGCGAACTCCTCGTTTTCATAAACGATCTTGCGGGGCAGGCTGAAGGTGTTGAGGGGTTTGCCACGCAGCGAGAACACCGCCTGGGTTTCGACATCGCGGCTCTTGGTGATGGAGCCGGACGCGGAGTCGCCCTCGGTGATGAAGAGCGTGGATTCCATGCGGCGTTTGTGTTTGCTGTCAAAGCGCACGCGGCAGTCGCGGAGTTTCTTGTTATGGACCTTCGCCTGTTTGGCGCGTTCGCGCGCGATTTTCTGGACGCCCTTGAGGTCCTTGCGTTCGCGTTCTGCGGCTTGGATGCGTTTGCCGATGGCCTCGGCCACCTGCGGGTTTTTGTGCAGGTAGTTGTCGAGGTTGGTCTTGAGGAAATTGCCCACGAAGGTGCGCAGCGATTCCCCGTTGGGCGTGGTGGTGGTGGAGCCGAGTTTGGTCTTGGTCTGGGACTCGAAGACAGGCTCGACAATGCGCACGCACACCGCGGCCTCGATGCCTGCGCGGATGTCGGCGGGATCATATTGTTTTTTATAGAATCCGCGGACCACCTGCACCAGGGCTTCGCGGAATGCCGCGAGGTGGGTGCCGCCCTGCGAGGTGTTCTGGCCGTTGACAAAGGTATAATATTCCTCGCTGCTTTCCGCGGTGTGGGTGAAGGCAATCTCGATGTCCTTGCCGACCAGGTGGATCGGCGGATAGAGCGCTTCGTTCTCCATTTCCTCGCGCAGCAGATCTAACAGACCATCCTTGGCGCGGAATTTCTTTCCGTTGAACACCACCGTGAGAGAGGGGTTCAGATAGGAATAATAACGGCACATCTTCTCCACGAAGGTGTCCTTGAACTTGGCCTTGGCGGGGAAAATCGTGCGGTCGAGTTCGAATGCGAGGCGCGTGCCGTTGGTTTCCGCATCGCGCCGCGGGTGTTTCATGTCCACGGTGAGCAGGCCCTTGGAAAACTCGAGCGCCTTGGTCTCGCCCTCGCGCCATGCCTGGATCTCGAAAAAATCGGACAGGGCGTTGACCGCCTTGATGCCGACGCCGTTGAGGCCCACGGTTTTTTTGAAGGCCTCGCTGTCGTATTTTGCGCCGGTGTTGATCTGGGCCGCGCAATCGAAGAGTTTGCCGAGCGGGATGCCGCGGCCGAAGTCGCGCACCTCGACGCGGCCTTCCTCATCGATCTCCACGCGGATCTCCTTACCGTAGCCCATGATGTGCTCGTCGATCCCGTTGTCGATGGCCTCTTTCAGGAGGATGTAGAGGCCGTCGTCGGGCGATGAACCGTCGCCAAGTTTCCCGACATACATGCCCGGGCGCATGCGGATGTGCTCGCGCCAGTCGAGTGATTTGATGTCGTCTTCGGTATAGTCGGCAGCCATGGGGAAATCGTTGCGGACGTCATAACCGCATCCCGCCCACAGCGCAAGAGCGGACTGGTTCAAGGTTCCGTCGCTGGTCAGGCCGCTGGCTGCGTATTGCCAGGTCTTGCCGTCGCTGGTGTTGCCGCGGCCTGCCCGCTGCAAACCATTCTGTCCCCCGAAAGTGATGAACGATTGTGTGAAAACCTTCCTTGAATTCTATAAAATCGCGGGCCAATTACCCATCTATGTCTGGTGGGGTGGGGATAGCTATCAGATGCTCGGGCTGCACACCCTCCCGCTCATCGCAGACTGTTATTACAAGGGCATAAGGGATTGTGAGCGCACACCATTTGATCCGCTCGCTTTGCTTTCTTCATTTCAGGCCAACAGTGTTTATTCGTAGCATGTCCGGACGTGATATCCGGGAGGCTTACGAGAGGACCTTGGCTCGTAAATGCTTGATTAGTCAAGGTTGTTTGGACGGTGCGTGTGTCTATCAAGGGGTGAAATCTGAAATGCTGAAACATCCAACAGCCAACACTCAATATCCAATTTCCAAGGTAAGAGGAGTTAGCGCTCGCCGTTCTTCCTGGCCGTTTCGACACTGGTGAACAGAACAGGATGGCGATCCGTTCGTCGGTTTTTTGGTTTAACCAGGGGGCTTCTCGCCGTCGCATCCACCGACTTGTCCGCCATGGGTCGTGCCGACTAGACCTTGCAATCTCGATGCGATCCAATTGTTCAAGCTCTCTCCATCATCTCCACTCAATTCCACCAGGCGGCGATGTAGGATAGGATCGACTCGGAGAAGAAAACGCCCTGAGTACGCCTTGTCCGGTTCTTCCCCCCGACTCTCGCAAAACTCAAGGTAATCGTCTATAGACTCACGAAACGCGGTCTTAAGTTCGTCCACTGTCCGCCCTTGGAATGTCACCACATCCCGGACGCCCGTGACCTCCCCATGGAAGATCTCCGCAGCGTCATCGAAACGCACTGAACCCCGATATCCCTTGTATGTCATCATGGCTGTATCCCTGCTTCGGTCAAAAATCGCCTCATCGACTTCACCGCTCCTTTGTCGGTTGTAGGTTGAGGATGGGGTCGATGAAAAACCGCTCTCACGCCGTTCAGCGCAATCCGGACTCGGGAACCACGACCTTCGGAGAGTTCGGCCCCAAGCGCTTCCAAAAGGGCTTCGATCTCTGCCCATTTGATTGACGCGGGTACCGGATTCTTGAAAATCCCGGCAAGAGTGTCACGGTGACGGTTGTTCAACGGGAATATTGATACCAAAATACGGTATCAATGCAAGGAATATTTCTTCTTTTTTTGGCGAACGCTAAAGGGGAGATGCGTCGGTTACACGGTCTTTGCCAATGAAAGACCGCGTGAACGCGGAACTCCTAGCGCCGCAGGTCGTCCCTTCCGATTTCAAAAAGCAGAAATCCTCACAGGATGGCGATCAGTCCGTTGGTTTCTTCATTGGAAATTGAGTGTTGGCTGTTGGATATTCATTTCTTCACTCCATGAAAAAATAGCAGAACAGAACGCGCTCACTCGATCTTGAGTTTGATATCGTCGGAATTTCCGCGGAGTTCCGGGGCGTACATGGCGGATGCGGTGGCGGGCAGGGCCTTGTAGGTGCCGGGTGCCTCGGCGCGGAGTTGATAGCGCAGGGTGTGGGTGCCGCGCGGCAGGGAGCGGATGAAGAAGTCCACGGTCTTGTCGCGTGGTTCCATGTAGGTGGAGAATCCGCCATCGCCGGAGATATATCCGCTCAGGGCGTCGAGGGCTTCGAAGCCTGCGGCCTTGGCGTCGGAGAAGATGAGGTACTCGTAGTCGTTCTTGCTTTCGAGGATGAGTTCCACCTCGATGCGGTCGCCGGATTTGAGCGCGGCGCCGTCGGTCAGAGGTTCACGACGGAAGCGTTCGACGCGTTGTTTGACCACCAAGCCGGAGGAGTCCGGGACTTCGGTGTCCTTCTCCAGGGCGATGAGTTTTGAAACCTTGCGTTGGACCTTCACTTCGAGCCCTGCGGCGCGGAGTTTGTCCTCAAGGGTGAAGACTTCGAGGTAGGCATTGGCATAGAGCGTGCCCTTGCCGGTCTTTTTGAGTTCGAGCGCATGCTTGCCCGTGGTGACGGCGAAACCTGTTAGAACGACCGTGCCATCGAAGGTGAACAGATTGTCACGATTGATGCTAACTTGTTTCAGCGGTTTTCCATCGAGCAGGACCTCGACCTCCATGTCCGGGGAGTCCTCACTGCTGGCTTTGAAGTAGGCGGCGATGGCTTCGATGGCAAAAGCCGTGTCGCGGGTGGATTCCCAATAGGTCGCGTGTTTGCGGTTGTTGACGAGGTATTTCACCAGTCTGCGGGTGTCCGGATCGTTGGGTTTCACGGCGGCAAGCAGTTTGAGATACCATGCGTGGGCCTCCACCTCGCTGCCATACCAGCACCACCAATAATTGGCGGCTTTCAGGTCGAGA
>CAYWLC010000061.1:9811-15338 GCA_964458895.1 uncultured Luteolibacter sp.
CGTTTGGTTTTCGGCATCGCGCTTGAGGAATTGGGCGATCATTTGCAGCAACTCGTCGCGGCGGGCGTCATCGTGCTTGCGGTGTTCCTCAAGGCCGAGCAGGCATTTGGCATAGACCGGAAGTGCAATGCGGTCCCGATAGAGGAATGCGAGCATCGGTTCCGAATCGCGACCGGCCTCGCCCAGCACCATGCGCACGAAGGCGTCCACCGCGTCGCAGGCGGATTTTTCGTAGCGGCTGGTGGGTTTGAGATTCGGGTTCGCCTTGCGCAGCGCCTCGCGTTCCACGTAGAGCTGGAGTGCGGCGGTCTGTTTGTTTTCATAGCTCATCAGCCAGCTGATGCCCGCGTTGAGCATGGTGTCGGGAACTTTTATTCCGTTAGATCTGGCGGCCAATAGGCCGTGCACCACCACGGCGGTGGTGTGCGGGTAGGAGGATTCGCCATAACCGGAGAACCATCCCCAGCCGCCGTCGGAGTTCTGCATGGACATGAGCTTGTCCATGCCCGCGCTGACCATTTTGGCGACTTCCTCCGCGTCGAAGACCGGGTTTTCCTTCCATTGTTGCCACTGGGCGGCGCGGTCCGCGGCGTTGCCGAGTTCCTGCGGGTTGAGGTTGTTGCGTTTCGCCTTCACTTCCGCGAGGTTGATCTTGAGTTCCTTGAGGAGGTTCTGGGTGATGACCGCGGGCACGAATCGGTTCAACGTCTGTTCGGTGCAGCCGTGTGGATAACTTGCCAGATAGGGGATGGCATCGACCACTGCACCAGCGATGGTGGGGGACAAACGCACGGTGAGTTTCGATTGCTCAGGGCGGCGTTGTTCCGGCACTTCCATCAGGATTCTAGCAGAATTCTTGTCGGGTTCCACCATGCGGCTCCATGCGTCCTGGCGGGACATGCCATGGACGAGCACCGGCAGCTTGCGTTCCACGGCATCACCGTCGTCACCGGCATCGGCGCGCATGCGCAGGGTCGTCTCGCCTTCGTGCAGGGCCTTGATGCGCCAATCAACTCGGGCTTCCGACATGGCGGCGATGTCCACGGTTTTCGCCGTGCCGTCGATGGCTTCGAGGTTTTTCCCGTCGAGTTCGAGCGAGACTTTCACCGACTTCGGAGTGTCGTGGTCGTTCTGGACCACGGCGCTGAGCATCGCCTCATCGCGTTCCACGAGGAAGCGGGGTGCCTGCAGGCGGACTAACAATTGTTTGGAGGCGATGATTTCGGTGGTGCCTTCGCCGACCTGCGTGCCCTTGCCAAGCGTCCAGACGCGGGCCTTCCATGTGGTTAGATTGTCGGGAAACTCCAAGGGAATCTCCGCATGTCCACCGGCGTCGGTTTCGATGGTGCCGGACCATTTCAAGAGATCCGCGAAATCCTTGCGGACAAGGATGTGGGCGTTGCCACCGCCATCAGATCCCTGCGCTTCAGGGGCTGCCTTGTCGGCCATGCCATCGCTTGCCATCATCGCCATGCCGGGCGCGGGGGGAGCTGCGCCCATGGCTGATCCACGTTCCCGCAGCATGCCGTTGTCGCTTTTGCTCAATGCGTCCATTCCAGCGCCGCCGCCGAAGCCCTTGCGGCGACCGCCGCCTTCCGCCTCGCTTCCGAAGCGGCCGAGCGATTGCATGCCGATGGAATTCGGACGCAGCAGGTTGCCGGGGGATCTCGGCAGCGAGTCGAAGCGACCCCTCCAGAAATTGTTTTTCCATTTCCAGAAATTCTCGTGGATGGGAGCCACGTTGGAGCCGCCGGTGATGGCTTCCAGCGATTTGTCATAGATGGTGAGCACGCTGGTACCGGTGACCGCTTTGCCATCCGCATCCCTCAGGGTGACGCGCAGCGAGGATTTTTCCTGCGGTTTCACCCGGGGTTTTGCGGGTTCCAGCGTGACGGTTATCATCTTGCTAACAGGAGGCAGCAGGATTTGTTTCACCGCGGTGTGGGCTTGTGCGTCATGGATTGAAATGGCCTCGATGAACATGTTAGGCATGTCGCGCGGATCGAGCGGCACCTCGATTTCCAGGCTTTTGCCATTGAGTTGGATGCGTTTGGCCTCGCGGCTGGAATTGCCGGTGATGTGGAGGAAGAGCCAGACATTGGCGTTTTCGTGGTCGCTGTTGACGCGGAGTTTGAGGGATTCGCCGGGTTTGTATTCGGTTTTGTCGGAAACGAGTTCGAGCGGGCCGAATTTCCATGCCATCGGGTCATCGCGGCCGGGGCTGTGGATGTTGAGGATGGTGGCGCCTTCGGCGGCTTCACCGCCCTTGAACGTGAGGCTGGCGGCAAGGCGGTACTGGCCGGTGGCGGGAGCGGCGAATTTCTGCTGGATCCGGCCGTCGGTGTCCGTTTCCACGGGCCATGATTGGGTTTCCTTTTCTTCGACACGGTTGTCCTTGCCCATGATCAGTTGATAGATCTTGAGCGTGCCCTTTGCGCCGATGACCGGTTTGCCCGCCAGCGTGGCCGCCGAGATGGTGGCTTCCACCTCGTCACCGGCCTTGGCATAACCACGGTTGGTCCAGACCACGATTTCAAAGGGTTTTCTAGCAGCAATCACCGTGCCCGTGCCGCGTTCCTCGCGGCGTGAGGCATCCACCACGCGGGCTTCGATGGAGTATTTCGCATCCATGTCGCCGTGGATTTGTTTGGCGGACGCGGTGTCGATCTCCACCTTGGCCGTGCCGTCGGGTCCGATGGGGAGCTTGCGTTTGAGCACGAGTTCATCGGGTGTCCAGCGGTTGTTGTGCCACCATGGCGGGTTCGGGGGCAGGCAGCCCCAGCGCTTCCATGTGGGGTGCCACGATGCTTCAGCACCATTCCACCACGCGCCCGGGCCATAGAGCCAATCCCATCGCCATATCGGGAACCAGCGCTCGCCAAGCGAACTGCGTTTGACGATGATTTCAACCTCGGCGTTTCTAACAGGAGCTCCGTGGAAATAGTTCGCCTTGACCGTGGCCGTGAATTTGTTGCCGAGTTTCACGGGGTCGGCCGGGGCGTCGATCTTCACCTCGTATTCGGGTTTGCGGTATTCCTCGACGCGGAAGGAAAGCATTGCGGTGATCTTCTGTTCAATTTGATAGATCGCATGCCAGTTGCCGAGCGGCGCGTCCTTCGGGATGATGATTTGGGATTCGAGGGAGCCGAACGCGTCGGTTTTCAGGTTTGCCATGTTGAGCACTTCCTCGTTACGTCCGTTGAGAATTTTCAGGGTGCCGGTTTGATTGGCCCAGCGTGATTCGTCCGGGTCGAAGTAACCGACATTGCGGAGGAAGAACTTGAGATGGGCCGTGTCCCCCGGTTTGTAGAGCGGTCTGTCGGAGATGCCGTAGGACAGGTCCCGGTTGCCGTCCTGGGGTTGTGTGTTACCGGCGTGCATGCCCTCGAAGCCGTAGAATGCCGGGCTGCGGTCCTTGTTGCGGGCGATGGCCAGCCATTGCATCTGCGGCTCCCAATCGCCGGGTTTGAGCAGGGTTTTGCCATCGGCATCGGTCGTGCGGGCGAACTCCTTGGTGACGACGTTCATGCGCCGTCCCAAGGGAAGTTTCCGTTCTTGATAGATCGTGCGGTACCCGAAAAAATCGATGTTGGCATCGGCGACGGGAGCGCCGGACGCGGCATCGGCGACCCACCATTGCACCTTGCCAGCGAGGTCGTGGCGGACGAGTACGGAATCCACGATCCAGACGAGGGTGTGGAACTCATTGCCATCGGTCAATTTACCGGTGACCCACCATGCGCCGGCTTTGTCGAGCGATACCTCGATGTTGGTGCGGGAGTCGCGGTGTTTGTCGAGCGGGGTGAGATTTTCATCCCAAGTGGCCACGGGCTTGCCGATGAACTTGGATTGTTTTGCCATGATCAGGCGGTTGGCGATTTGTGCGGGCGCGACCCGCTGCCAATCGAGATCACCGGGATTGCTTTTCAAATAATCGATGGAATCCTTGAGCACCGCTTCCATATCCACGGGAGATACTGTTAGATTGATGGCAGAGGCATTGCGGAAAACGAGCGGGATGACGGGTTTGGTGCCGGCAGGCACGGTGTCCGCAGGTTCGAAGCGGCCCCAGTTGCCGGTGATTTGTTTGAGCAGATCCTTGCGCGCGCCGTGGTTGCCGGGGCCGTGTTTGGCGATGGTTTGTTCTAACACTTCCTGGGCCTTGTCATATTGGCGGCGGTTGAGGAAGACCTGGGCGAGGGAGTCGCCTGCGGCGGGGCTTTTGTCCAGAATGGAGCGGTAGAGCGCGATGAAATGGTGGGCTGCGGGGAGTTTGAAGCGGCGCACGCCATCGGAGGTTTTGGCGAGGCATTCGTCCTCGGCGAGCGTGTCCATTTGGAGGATGCCCCTGGCGTCTTCGGGGTTGATGCCGTAGGATGCCAGAGTTTCCGTGCCGAACTGGGATTGGGAGAACTGCGCGAGCCTGAGGGTGACTTCCACCGCGGCATCCGGGTTGATACGGGCTTTTTCTGCCAGAGCGAAACGCCAGCGTTCGCCGTCGTTTTTGGCGGCTGCCCAAGATGCGGGGACCTCATGGAGGACGGGGCCGTCCTTGGTCCACGGTGTGCCCTCTGTTCCTCCTTCGGGTCCGGGTTCGCCCCATTCGGGGAGTTTTTCGATGGGTGTTAGAATCTGGAGCAGTTTCCATGAGTCCCAGTTAAACAAGGCACTGGCCATATGGTCCCATTGCACGGAGCGTTTCGAGTCATCCGCTTGTTTGGCGATCGACAGTTGGTAAAGTTGGAGTGCGCGTATCCGGTCGCGGTAGCTGGTGTCCACGGATGCGCCGGCGGAGGCCGCAGGATTGGCATTTGGGGCCATCGAGCGGCGACCGTAATAGACCGAGTCCTCGCGCTGGAAATCCCCGGCGATGAGGCGGCCGGAATGGGGGACCCGGGCATAAGCCGTGCCCGCGGCGTCCAGCACGGCCGGGTTTTCCGGGTGGGTGGCAACCGCATGTTCCACGAGATCGTCGAACTCGCCCCAGGCGTTGAGGCGGTTCATGGCCTCGATGGCTTTGTCCATATCCCGACCGGATTCCGCGTCCGAGAGGGGCAGCAGCTTGGCGCTGTAGATGTCCAGTGCTTCCCGCCACAATCCGCGTTCAATGAGCTTGTCACGCTCCTTGCGGAGGGCAGGGGGGGCCTGCGCCATGAGCGGGATGGGGATGAGAGCCGCTACCATGCTGAGACAGACTAAGGTTTTCATACGCTCGTTATGACACCTGAAACCGGGAAAACTTAGAAGAAAATCCGAAATTTGGGTTTTGCGCGGTCGGATTCCCTGACCATACTGGCGCGGACATCCCGACATGATCACCTATTCCAAAGCGCCCCATCCCCGCGAATACCGCCTCACGTTCAAAAATGTGGACCGCGAGGGGTGGGACCCGTCCATCGACTGCTACCTGCGCGACGGCGGTTATGAGGATTTGAAAAAGGCGATGGCCATGCAACCGAAGGATATCACCGAGGAGGTGAAAAAATCCGGCCTGCGCGGGCGCGGCGGTGCCGGCTTCCCGACCGGC
>CAYWLC010000061.1:15348-15584 GCA_964458895.1 uncultured Luteolibacter sp.
AGGACCGCTATATTCTCCACCAGGACCCGCACCAGCTCATCGAGGGTATGGTGATTTCCTGCTACGCCGTGGGCGCGCACACCGCCTACATTTATCTGCGCGAGGAGTTTCCGGAGGCGGCGCTCATCATGGAAAAAGCCATCGAGGAGGCGCGCGCCCGGAATTTCGCGGGCAAGAATGTGTTAGGGTCCGGATTTGATGTGGAGATTTACGTCCATCGCGGCGCGGGCGCCTAC
>CAYWLC010000062.1:0-15506 GCA_964458895.1 uncultured Luteolibacter sp.
GCGGTGGCAGGGGAGCGCACGCGTCCCGCGTGCATTCTTCCGCATCCTGCGGAAGCTCTTAGGCGGAGGGGACTTGCATTGTCCAGCGCCACACCGCTTTGGCTGGAAGAGGAAGAGATTGACGATTGATGAACGCGGGGCGAGCTCTAGCGAGCTTGGAAAAAACTGGCGCAGCCCTTGATAGCATAGCCGGAGGCATTGTTGATTGTTGATTTTTGAAGTGAGCTTGAATTTGAGCGTCTGCGCCCACAAGCGCACATCAACATTCGTCATTCGTCATTCGTCAATCGAATCCCCCACGACGCCCTGCCACCCAACCCAGGTCCAGTCCGTCACCAGCCCTTGAAGATTCAAGTTTCAAGTTTCAAGATTCAAGCGAAGAGTGAGGCGCGGCCGCTCTCTCTTTTCCTGCTTTCCTGCTTTCCTCATTCAAAATGCTCTTCCCTGCGTCGTGTTAAGTTTCAAGTTTCAAGCGAAGAGAGGCGCGGCCGCTCTCTTTTCCTCATTCAAAACTCTTCCTTCGTGGCTTCGTGTGAGACCCAAGGCCATGGAAGAGGAAGAGATTGACGATTGTTGATTGTTGATTTTTGAAGTGAGCTTGAATGGCGCAGCGATTGCGCCCTGCAAGCGCACTTCAACATTCGTCATTCGTCATTCGTCATTCGTCAATCGTCAATCGAATCCCACGACACCCTGCCACCCAACCCAGGTCCGGTCCGTCACCAAGCCATCGAAGAGATAGGAGATAGCGGATAGTGGATGGAAGAACATGCTTCTTCATCTTCGATCCAATATCTACGATCTCCTTCGATCAAGACGGCAAGCACCTCCCACGGCCTGCGCAGCGGGAAGGGTTGATCCAAAGCGGTGTCGCCGTTCGTGCCTCACTTTGCCACCGCACTCCATGCTTAGGCCGCGCCACGGCATGGAGTGCGGTGGCAGGGGAGCGCACGCGTCCCGCGTGCATTCTTCCGCATCCTGCGGAAGCTCTTAGGCGGAGGGGACTTGCATTGTCCAGCGCCACACCGCTTTGGCTGGAAGAGGAAGAGATTGACGATTGATGAACGCGGGGCGAGCTCTAGCGAGCTTGGAAAAAACTGGCGCAGCCCTTGATAGCATAGCCGGAGGCATTGTTGATTGTTGATTTTTGAAGTGAGCTTGAATTTGAGCGTCTGCGCCCACAAGCGCACATCAACATTCGTCATTCGTCATTCGTCAATCGAATCCCCCACGACGCCCTGCCACCCAACCCAGGTCCAGTCCGTCACCAGCCCTTGAAGATTCAAGTTTCAAGTTTCAAGATTCAAGCGAAGAGTGAGGCGCGGCCGCTCTCTCTTTTCCTGCTTTCCTGCTTTCCTCATTCAAAATGCTCTTCCCTGCGTCGTGTTAAGTTTCAAGTTTCAAGCGAAGAGAGGCGCGGCCGCTCTCTTTTCCTCATTCAAAACTCTTCCTTCGTGGCTTCGTGTGAGACCCAAGGCCATGGAAGAGGAAGAGATTGACGATTGTTGATTGTTGATTTTTGAAGTGAGCTTGAATGGCGCAGCGATTGCGCCCTGCAAGCGCACTTCAACATTCGTCATTCGTCATTCGTCATTCGTCAATCGTCAATCGAATCCCACGACACCCTGCCACCCAACCCAGGTCCGGTCCGTCACCAAGCCATCGAAGAGATAGGAGATAGCGGATAGTGGATGAAGAGGCCGAACGCCACCCCCTTGCACTTCAAAGTTTTTTTCAGAGATTGCCAGAATCCGGCTTGGCTAACCGAATTGATTCTGCTCATTGTCATCTGTGAAACCCGAGAAGGAATATTGGATCTTTGCCGACGAGTCAGTTCAGGAAGGTCGTCATTTCTCCAATTTTTTCGGTGGCTGCATCATTCCTTCAAATCTCCACACGGTGGTGGAAAATCGTCTGCGGATACACAAGGCCAGGATCGGTTTCCTTAAGGAATTGAAGTGGCAACGCGTCACAGAAATGTGGTTAGACGGATACCAGCAGATGATCACTCATTTTTTCGATGAGATGAGATCTGGCCATGTGCGGATGCGGATCATGTTCCGGGACAATAACGCAACACCGGGCAACCTGAGCCGGAAGCAGCGGGAGGATGGCTACTACCTGCTTTACTACCAGTTCATCAAACACGCCTTCGGTCTCGCGCAGATACCGCAACAGGTAGAGGGGACGCGCCTGAGGCTCTTTTTTGACCAATTCCCGCACACTCGTGAGCAAGTGGCTCAATTCAAGGGTTTCATCGCTGCCCTGCCGGTCAGCAAGGAACTGCGCCACAAGAATCTGAAAATCGATCCCTCCCATATCACGGAAGTGAATTCCAAGGAACACGTCCTGCTCCAGTGCGTGGACATCGTGCTCGGGGCGATGGCATTCCGATTGAACGAACAGCACAAGGAAAAGCCTGAAGGAGCACAAATACGGGGTAAACGCACCATCGCCAAGGATCATCTTTACCGCCACATTCTCGCGGAAATTCGCACCTTGAAACCGGCACTGAATCCAAAGATTTCAACCGCCTGCGAGCCTTTTCCAGAGGGGAGTTGGTCGATGTCCTACCGCCACTGGTCTTTCAAGCCCAGTGCCACACAATGAAAAAGCACTCCTTTATTCCTACATATAAACCCTACGCGCGGCGTGGAGCTTCGGAATAGCAGAGTGCCAAGGAAGAGTCCCATCCCGCCCATTCCCTGTCAAACTAAAAATCTTATCCGCGAAATTCAATCAACATTCAACATTCAACATTCATCATTCATCATTCGTCATTCGTCATTCGTCCTTCGTCCTTCGTCATTCAAATCCCCACGACGCCCTGCCACCCAACCCACGCCCGGTCCGTCACTGACCCTTGAAGATTCAAGATTCAAGTTTCAAGTTTCAAGCGAAGAGAGGCGCGGCCGCTCTCTTTTCCTCATTCAAAACTCTTCCTTCGTGGCTTCGTGTGAGACCCAAGGCCATGGAAGAGGAAGAGATTGACGATTGTTGATTGTTGATTTTTGAAGTGAGCTTGAATGGCGCAGCGATTGCGCCCTGCAAGCGCACTTCAACATTCGTCATTCGTCATTCGTCAATCGAATCCCCGACGCCCTGCCACTCTAATAAGGTCCAGTCCGTCACGAACCCCGGCGTTGATTACGTTCGCTCTGCAAGACGGCAAGCACCTCCCAAGGCCTGCGGAGCGGGAAGGGCCGATCCAAAGCGGTGTCGCCGTTCGTGCCTCACTTTGCCACCGCACTCCATGCTGATGCTTACCACTGACAACTGCCCACTGACGACGGCTCAGCGGAGTTCGGAAACGCGTTGCAGAGTTTCCGGCAGGGGCAGGGCGTGGATGCGATCTGCGATTGGGAACGAGAATTCGCCTGGATAGACTACGATCAGTTCATCGAGTTTGAGATCCGTCATGGCGGCGTGCATCGACTTGCTGGTGCGTGGGGTTTCGGTGTATTTGAATTCAATTCCCAGGCGTCGATTCCCACGGATCAAGAGCAGGTCCAACTCGGCCCCGGCATGGGTTGCCCAAAAATACGCTTGGGTGTCATCGGCCACTGCCAGAATCTGCTCGATACAGAAACCCTCCCACGAGGCACCGCATTTCGGGTGTCCCCGCAGGTCGTCAACCGTTTCGATTCCGAGCAAGCCATGGAGCAATCCGCTGTCACGGACATAAACCTTTGGATGGCGGACCAATCGCTTGCCCTGATTCTCAAACCACGGGGCCAGCAGGCGCACGACGAATGCTCCACTCAGGATATCGAGATGGCGGCGGGCGGTCATGGCGGCTTCGCCCAGTGAGCGGCCGAATTCCGAGGCGTTCCATACGCCGCCGTGGTAGTGAGCGATCATCTGCCACAGTCGCCGCAGAGCTTCGGGTGCGCTGCCGATTCCGAACCGGGCAAGATCCCGTTCCAGAAACGTCCGGATGAAACTTCCACGCCATTTCAAGCTGTCTCCATCCGTGTCCGCTAAAAAGGCAAGTGGAAATCCGCCACGAACCCAAAGCCGTCCAAGGTCCTCGCGCCCGACTTCGTCCAAGCTGAAGCCACTCACATCGACAAACTCCACTCGTCCTGCCAGAGACTCCGATGCCCCCCGTATGAGATCCGGGCTGGCACTCCCGAGTAACAAAAACTTTGCCGGTTGAGGCACTCGGTCGGCCAATACCCGCAAGATCGGTAACAAGTCGGGTCGCAGTTGGATCTCATCCAGCACCACCAATCCGCCCAGTTCTCCCAATGCCTGCTTTGGCAAGCGCAAGCGGGCTGAGTCCACCGGATCTTCCAAATCGAAGACTGTCGCCTCCCGACTGCCTGCCAGTTCCCGCGCAAGTGTCGTTTTGCCTGCTTGCCGTGGCCCCAGAAGCGCCACCACACGGCTTCTCTTCAAAGCCGCCTCAACCCGCATCTTCAAATGAACTCGCTCAATCATCCTTGAATTCTACACATGGAATGTTTGACTTTCAATGATTATTTGTGACCTTTTCCTGCCTTCCTGCTTTCCTCATTCAAAATTCTTCCTTCGTGGCTTCGCGGCTTCGTGTGAGACCCAAGGCCATGGAAGAGGAAGAGGAAGAGATTGACGATTGATTTTCCTATGTAGCACCAGAACCCGCGCTGCGCTGGAGTGTGGAATCTGGAGTAACTATTGTATGGGGGCTCCGGGCAGAATGCCCGGGCCACGTGGCGCGGGCATTCTGCCCGCCGCCTGTAACAGTCAAGTTAGTCGGTAGGATGATGGGTCGCCCCCTGCAAAGACGGCCTTTGCGTGTTTTTCAACGAAGGCAGCGGCTAACCCCCGCTCTAAATGCTGTGATACGCCTCGCGCAGGATGGCGACGTTCTTCACGTCTGCGAGGAACCAATCCAGCGCGGTCGGCCACATGACATCGCGTCTGAGCGCCTCGACCTCATCTGCCGTCCATGGAAGACAGGTGCCCGGGTGGACCTTCGTAAATCCGTAGAACCCGAAGCGTTTCGTGTCGAGGTCGCGCCAGTTGTCAGCCGAGTGATCGACCCAGCCGCAAAAGTTTTGCAGCAGCTTCGTGTGGGTCCGATGTTGGCGGCCAGCCAGTCGAGGAATTCGATCTTGGGCGACTCGTTGAGCAGCCAGTCCACTTCCTTGAGCAGGCGACTCCCGTTCCACAGCGGGTCGTTGACTTGTTTGAATGGCTGGTTGGTCCAAATCAGCGCCGAGGGACGGGTTTCCTCCACCGTCTGCTTGACCCGCACCCACGCGCGATCGACTTGGCGGCGCTTGAATTCGATTTCGGCTTCCGGGGATGGCGCGCCGCATGCAGGAAAGGGTTCTCCCATCAGTTCCTGCCACATCATTTTCTCGGAATCGAGCCACACCGGCCCACGCTCGACCTTGAACCAATCGATCATGAATCCGTCGATGTCGGTCTTGAGAAGCGCGTCCCGGATACTGGCGCAGAAGTAATCAAGGTAGCCGTTGGTGAAGGGAAGCCAATTGTAGTCACCGTGTTTTTTTCCAATAACGGCGGAGCCTTCGTTGCTGGATAGGTCGTTGTGCATGTCGTGCCACTCGTGCGCCTCCTTGTTCCTCGCGTAATAAGGGTTCGACCCGAGGCAAAAATAGCCCATCACCTTCATGCCGAGCTTATGCCCCTCATCGACCTGATTCTGGAGGAAGTTGCCCTTGAGCCCGGGTGTGGTCGGAGCGATGTCACTCGGAAACCATGCATAACCGTTGTAACTCACGCAGAAGGTCTGCATGACATTCGCGCCCAGTTCGTAGGCCCAGCGGACCTGTTCTCGCGGGTCGGCCTGCACGTAGAGCCCAGGCGAGGCCGGACGTCCAAACATATCCCAGTTGTTGTCGATGCTGATCGCCTTGATGATGCCGGGGTCTTTCATGGAATCGGTTTGGACGAGAGTGCTCAGGTGTGGCGGCGTTCAGGGAGCTTTGATCATTCCCCGAGTTCGACGCAGCGGCGGCGGTAGTGAAGGTAATTGGAAAAGCTGACCTCCGGTGGCACCCCGTGGTCGCACATCGGAATATAGCCACCGCGCTCACGCATCGCGGGGAGGATGCGTTCGAGCATCGCGTCGATGGCGGACTTCCCGGCGGCCAGGATGCGCTTGTCGATGCCGCCGCGCAGGCAGAGCCCCGGAAATTGGTGGCCGATCTCGACGACGTCGCAACCGCTTGCGACTTCAAAGGGGCTCATGGCATCCATCCCGATCTCCCGTATGTAAAAATCGATCAGCGGGCGGCAGTCGCCGTCGGTGTCGATCTGAAGGTAAAGATGCCGGGATGGATCGAGTTGGCGGCCCTTCACCCGGAGCAGAAGTTCCTTGTAGTAGGGCAGGAGCATGTCGCGGATCATCGCCGGAGAAACCAGCGGCCCGTGGTTATAACAGTTGTCCTCGGCGAAAAAGATCTCGTCCAATGTCACATGGCGTTGGTGGGTGCCGATGACCGCATCAGCGAGTTCGAGCCAGCGCTGCATGGCCGTTTCGATGAGTTCGGGCTGGTCGTGAAACGCGTAGAGAAGTTCCTCGGGACCGAGCATGGCGCGCAGATACATGAAGGAACCGGCCACATGCTGGGTGATCATTTCCCCGCGCTCCGCAGCGGCCTTCGCCGCCGCCATCCGGTCTTCGAGTCCGTGGTATCGGCGGGGGTCATCGGGATCCAGCCGCCACTCGGCCTGGCTCTTCCAAGTGGCAAGGTCTTTTACCGGATGGGTGAGGTATTCAGGCATGAAGCCGTTGCGCCGCCCTTTGAAATAAAGGACGCCACGGCCCGCCCAATCCTGTTCGACTTCCGTATCGCCACGGTCTTCCAATAATTTGACTTCAAAGTGCGGCAGGTATGCCGGTTCGCACCATCCCAGTTCGTACAGGCCGTGAGATCCCGGGTCGTCATAGAAGAAGAGTTCCTTGGCCTCGGGGGAGTCGATGGCGATGTCCGGCATCCCCTGCTGTTTCCATTCCTCCCAGCAATAATAGCCAAACTCGGCTTTGAGAAAGGGGGCCCCGGGGGTGATTGCATAGGTGTCGCGGCGGCGGCGCGCGGCCTCCGTCCAAAGTTCGCGGGGCGGAAGCGTGTCGAGGGGCGTGGTTGTCATCGTTTGATTGGATTTTAATAGTTGGGGGTGTTGGCGATTTGCCTTCGCTCGGGGCGGAGACGACTTTTTTTTCAGCCTTGCGCCGGGAGATGCAAGGTCACCGATTGGGCACCTTTCCCGCGTGCGTGGATGTGGAGGACGTGCAGTCCGTCATCGAGTCGCACCAACTGACCCTCGATGCCCGTGGCCGAGCGGATGGCATCATTGAGCGGGATCGGTGGGAGTTTCCACGGGGTCACAAACCAAATTGCTCCATAATCGCGACCCGCATGGGGCACGAGCTGGATGGTGAGGAGCCGGGAAGGAGCGTCCCATTCGAAGCCGGCCACCTCCGCCGCCCCACACCCGATGTGGAGGTTCGATCCAACGAGCACCGGAACAGATTCCGAAAGAGGGCTGAGTCGCACAATGCGCGCACCCCGCGATGGGAGTTCCCGCGCCACATGCTGTCCCTCCTCGATGCCGAGATAGCGGTTGTCCCAAAACGACCAAACGTGGAGAGGCCCGTGGAGGCCGGTGTCGGCGAGATTCAGTGCGGCATCTCCGCCTGTTGGCTTCGGGTTGTGAAGCTGCACCACGGCAAAATCTCCAAACGGCCGCCGCGCGGTGAACCCGAACAGACGGCCCTCGGGATCGGCTCCGCCATGCAAGGGCAGCCCGCGCTCTGGAACCGGCGGAGTGAGCATCTGCAACATCGGGGCAGCATCGGCAAAGTCGGCACGGCCCATCGGTTCGCTCACGGCAACCAACCCGCCCAGCAGGCCAACAAAGCCATGCCAGGATCGGCGCTCGTGCTCGACCAAGGTGTCGCGCGGGCGCAGATAGGTGACATCGGGGTCGTTGCGGAAAAGGATCCCGTTGGCGGGCGCGGTCAGGGTGGTCGACCGAACACAATTTCCGATCGAGCAGGGATAGTCGCCATATTCCCAGACCGCACCTGAATCGGGGCCGGTGCGGAAAGCCTCGGCATAGCCGGCCGGTGCCCGCAGCGTGAAGGCCCCGCAGGCGAGGATATGGCATTCTTCGCCCAGCACCTCGCGGTAAAGCGCATAGAGTTCCCGATAGACTTGCAGGCGCGTTTTCTTACGATCATGCCAGCGCGTCGCTCCCTCCAGGTTGGTGAAGTCGATTTTGAAATACGTGAACCCCATTTCGCGATAGGTGAGCAGAAGCTCGCGAATCCATTCTCGCGCACCCGGATGAGTCGGATCCATCCAGTGGGCCACGGGCCCCCAATTGTTCACAAGGCTGGAGAATTCGCCCTGGGCGTTCTTCTGCATCCACTCGGGGTGGGCCTGGAAAAGAGGCGAGGATTCATGCACCGCGAGCGGCGCCAGCCAGATCCCCGGGCTCGCCCCCAGGGTCCGGGCCTCCTCCACAAACGGGGCCAGCCCGCCGGGAAATTTCTCCGCGCGTTCGTCGGCACGCCAGTCACCCACCGTGCGCTGATAGCCGTCATCGAGTTGAAAATAATCCAGACTCAACCGATCCTGGAGGCGCAGAAGGCCACCGGCTGTCTGGTGCGTGGATGCCGCCGTGACGTTCTGCAGCAAATCATACCACGAGCACCATCCGACCTTTGCCGGCCCCACGCGCGCGCCATGGGTCTCGGCCACCCGCCTCAATGCCCGTTCATAACATTCCTGCCAATTCCCCTGCAGGATCGCCAACTCGTCGGTCCAACGCGTTTCCCCCGGGTCCAGTCGCACCCCGCGAAACGGTGCCGAAATGTGCATCGTCAAGGCCTCCGGGGTGACAAAATATTCAAATTCCAATTCCACCTCTCCGGGACCGACTGCCTGCATCACCATCGCGTTGTCTCCACCGTCCCGAGTCACGCTGAACCCGTCGGTTGCGGCCCGCCAGCGCCCGTCGTTCGACTTCTCGTCGGTCGGCAAAGCATATGGGATCGGCATTTGATACGCCTTCCAAACGCGGCGCGTCTTCTCGTTTTTGCTGGGCAACTCGTCGCTCCACCGCGCCGGGTGGTTTTGCTCCACCCGCGAAATATCCGCCAGCACCCACTCACCGGCAGTGCCCCCATGGTCCGTTCTCCGCACCTCCCCGCCGTCCACCAAAATGATCCGGTCCAACAGAACGGGACATTGTGACTGGTTGGTCAGGCCCGCCCGCAATAGCGTGCCGCCCGGCACTTTTTTCAGCACAAATTTCAGGACGAATCCCCCGTCAAGTTCCCATCGCCAGTGCCCCACCTCGGCCCGGCCCATCGCGGAGTCTTCCCAACAACACTCGGGAGCCGGCCAACTTTTCGGTGCCAGCGAAACGGATCGCTCTTCCTCCCCGACCCAAATGACAGCCCCCGGCAGGGTTCCTTGGAATGTGATCATCGGGTGCGAAACAATTCGCCCGTCTGATGAGAAGCTCTCCGTTGCAATGGGAATAGTGGATTCGGGTTTGGTCATAAGGTATTTGGTTTGGTGTTGGCGTTGCGTCGTGCAGTTGTAATGGGAATAGCGGATTCGGGTTTGGTCATAAGATCTGATTTCGTGCAGGATGCCGCCCATGAGCGGAGTTGTTTGATCGCGGAACCGACGACGCCTGCGGCACCGCGGAAAGTTTTGCATCCGTGCGGCGTCCCATCGGGAGCGTGCCATTCGAAGAAGCCGTCGTGGGTTTCGATCATTTCGACAATTGGCAGCAGGGTGGCATACGCCTCCTCAGGCAGCCCGCAGGTGAGCAATCCCAGCGGCACGCGGCCACCCCACCACGGCCAGTCGCCGCCGTTTTGGTAAAAGAAGGGGACGTGGTAGTTGGTATTCGGCATGCTCGGCACATTGTAGAGTGGCCAGATCGTGATCCCAACGGTGTGCGCACCGGCCTCGGCGACGTTTTGCATCATGCGCGCGGCGCTGGCGCGGGCCTCCTCGCGGGTCAGCATCCCGGCCTGCATGGCCGTGGCGGTCCCGCCGTGGAAATAAATGGGCGACTCATCGTAATCTGTCGGGAATGGGGAGCCCTTGTCGAGATAGACGTGGGGCCGATACTTCTGGCGCTCGGCATCCCACAGGTGTTCGCGCACTGCGTCATGCAGGGGTTTTTGGCGATCAAGCCACTTGCCCTGCGGACGTCCGGCCCGCTCATTGAGCCATGCCAAATCGCGCAGGGCCATGCTCAAGATCGCGTTGGTATAGATGCAGATCGCCGGATGCGTGTCGGCGTCCATTTCGACACCCCACTCGTGCTCAGGCTGGGCGTCTCCCCAGTCAATCGTTGTGGCATTCCAGGCAAGTCCATGCGCCTCGCTCCAGCGGGCGCTGTAAACCCACTCGATCGCGTCGCCGAGTCGGTCCAACACGGATCTCCCGTCCACGATCTCGCCGAGCATCCTGTCGTCGCCGGTGGTCTCGATGTATCGGCGAATCCCGATCACAAGCGAACTCTCCTGATCGGTTTCCACCGTGTTTTTATGGCCGACCATCTCCGGGTGCTTCGGGCTGAGGATGTAGTTGTAGGGATCCACGCTCTCGTCCCGGCGCGTGTAACCGTCTATGATCGCGCCGTCGGCCTGCTGAAAATCAAAAAACATCAGAAGCGCACGCCGGATTTCGGCGGGATCACCGACCTCGCAGGCCATCTCGATAAACGTGGCAAGGTCGCGGATCCAAACCTCCGGGTAACGCGCTCCGGCGGATAGGCCGGTGCGAAGAATGTCCTGCACCCGGGCAAGCACGCGGGTCAGGGATTGGTTTTCAAGAATGGATTGGGCCAAGGTTGAGTCCATCGTTTGTGTGGGCGGATTTTAGAAGGCCTTTTCACTTCTTGTCACGGTCGTTTCTGCGGCTCATTGTCTTTTCGGTTGCCGCAGATAGAGGCAGATAGAGGCAGATGAAAAAAGTGATAAGAGATGGAATTCAGATTTTCATACCATGCCCAATCAGACACTCAGGACCCTGTCGCGGGCTGTGACCCGCCAAGTCCCCGTCACGCGGCTGTTGCGGACGACATTGGCGCAGGCGTGCAGCGCCACGGTCGGGCAGATGTGCCACGGAACCCCGTAGAGCACATCGCCAACTTTGAATTCCTCCGCGCGCAGGGTTTCTAGGACGAGGTGTTCCTCGCTGTGGATCACCGCCCGTGCGTCCGGCAGATTCAGAAAATGCACGCGCGGATGAGGGGTTTCGGAGGCGACCGCTTTGTGCCCAAGGTCGCAGGTGAGCCGTCCGGCGGAGGGCTTGCTGACGACCCGGCTTAAAACCAGCGCCGCATGAAGAAACTCAAGATCCGGAAACTTCGTGCTGTAGCTCCAATCCGAAAGGACGCAGGTGCCGGGGCTGCACTCGTCGCCGCCCCGCTTTGCATGGATTCCGAACGTCGGCGTGCCGCTGGCGATGACATGCGGAACAGGCAGACCGAGAGCGACAAGACGGTCGCGGAAGGCTTCCACCGGCGCGAAGGCCGCCTCCACTTCCCGCGTCCGGGCTGCGGGTTCCGGTTCTAGAATGTGTCCGTCGTAGGCATGAACGCCTGCGGGCTGCAACCCGGGAAGCGTTGCCAGGAGTTGATAGAGCTTCACTGCGTCATCGTTCGCAGAGATTCCCGTGCGGTGCATCCCGCAGTCGATATCAATGAAGGTCTCGACGACGCGCCCGGCCGCGGCCGCAGCCTGCGAGAGCGCCCGGGCGGAGTCTTCACCGTCCACTGCGGCGGCGAATTTCGTCCCCGGAAACCGCTCGATCAGCGTGAGGAGCCTCCCGATGTTAGGCCCGACCGGAGGATAGGCCAGCAGCACCTCCTTCGCTCCCGCGTTGGCCGTCATTTCCGCCTCCGCAATGGTGGCACATTTGAACTTCGTAATGCCGTGCTCCAGATGCAGCGCGATCACTTCCGGCATCTTGTGGGTTTTCATGTGGGGTCGCAGGCGGGAGACGTCTCCTTCCACCATCGCGACCATGCGCCGGATGTTCTCCCCGACCCGATCAGGATAGACGAGCAAAGAGGGCGATGGGATTTCGTCGGCATTGAGGATTTCGAACCAGGAATTCATGGGCGGCTTTGTCATTTTTGAAGAAGGGACGTCACGAGTGATCCATATCTTGGTTACTGGCAGCAACCGCGGAGGTTGATCGGCCATTCTCCCACGACCTCCCGGTCGCGGACGAGGTGAAACCGGTCGTGGAGGTTGATCGTTGGGTCGCAGTGCGAGGCGACAAGCTCGATGGTGGTGCCGGGAGGGGGCAAGGTGATGCCCGGTGCCGGGGCCAGTAGCTTCCCGTATTCATCGCCGAACCATTCGTAGGCCAACTGCGCGTAGCTCGCGTCCAGCACGCGCGGGATCGCCCCGTCGCGATAAACGGCCTTCAGTCCGGCATCGACGGTGACGAATCCAGCATGATTTGCGCTCACGACTCCCGTGAGAACCCGGAGAGCCGACGCATAGGCCTCGAAGGCGCTATCGCTGGCGGCTGAACCGATGCGGAGGTATTCCTCATCCATGCACACATACGACCCCGGTTGGAATTCGGTGATCTCCGGAATTTCCAGGTCGATATCCACCGTGCCGGTCCCGGAGGTGCTGAAAATCTGGCAGCCGGGGAAGCGCTCAGCGAGAGCGCGGAAAATGCCGGCGGCTTCACGCAGCACGCGAAGCGAGGCCGCACGCCGCTCGGAGTAGGAGGTCACATGCTGGAGGTGTCCGGCGTAAACCTGGATGCCCGCCAGGCGAAGGCTTTGAAACCCCGCCAGCTCTGTGGCGAATTCCAACGCGGCCCCGAATGGCACCCCCGTGCGCCCAAAGTCCGGATCCAAATCCAACAGCACATTCATCCCGAGACCGCGCCGGGAAAGCTCGCGATCCAGCAGTCCGGCCGAAAACGCGCTGTCCACCACCACCATGGTCTCGGGGGCGCGCTCGACCAACCCCGCAAGGCGTTGGATTTTTGTGGCCGAGCTGACAGGTCCGGTGACCAGGATCCCGCCAATGCCGGAATCCACGAGCGCCTCGGCTTCGGAAACTTTCGCCACACAAATGCCGATGGCACCCGCCTCGATCTGCCTGCGCGCGATCTCGGAGCATTTGTGGGTCTTCGCATGCGGACGGAGGTGCCGCCCGCCCGCGGCGACAAGTCGCTGCATTCGGTGCAGGTTGGCCTCGAATAGATCGAGATCCAGAACGAGACAGGGGGTGTCGAGATCGGTGAGACGCATGGGAGTTATTTCAAAACGACAGGAATCGCGAGAGCGGAAGCTTATCTCCTGGGGCTGATTCCCATATATGTCATGAGAATATGGAGGCGATCGCTTCGACGAGATCGAAATGCCCCGTCAATTGCGCTGACGCGGTGAGCTGCGGGTGGACGCGATAGCGTGCGAGTTCCGGTTCCGGCGCGGGATCCCCCGCGCCATCGCGCAGGCCCAGAAGCTTCGCCGGGCACCCGAGAGAGGCAGCCAGTTCCGGGAGGTCGTAATGTTTGATTACCCCGGGCAGGAAGGCATCCGCCGTCCACGGGTAGGTCTCCGCAGCGAGCAGGCTGGAAAACGAAGAAAGACATCCCTGGGTCACCACGCCGGCGATGCCGGTTCCGCCCGCGCAGGCCGTGACATGGAGCGCCACGATCCCGCCAAGCCCCGAGCCGCTCACCACGACCGGTGCGGAGGAACCGCTCGGCTGCAAGCGCAGCCAGGCGAGCGCGGCCAACCCGTCGCGGACGCGCATGGCCATGAGCGGGTCGCCCAGCGCGTTGCTTGCATAGGCGAGCGTGCGGTCCACTGCGCCCCAGCCCGCAAGCTCGTAAGGAAACATCGCCGGGGCGGAGTCGCCCCAGCCACGCAGATCCACGGTGAGCAGATTGAACCCCGGCCGCCCGCGGTCGAGGAAGCGGATGGCATCGGCGAGCGGGCCGTTGCGATGGACCAACCGGTGACGACCGGCATCATCAAAATGCAGGACGGTAGGAGCCCCCGAAGTGTCGCGCGCGGTGAGCCATGTGGCAGGAAGCTCGATGCCGGGCTCGGGCCGGAGGAGCAGCGGATGCCAGTCGTGGGTCCAGACCCGGAAGGCGGCGCCAAGCTCCGCCTCCGGAACTGCGGTCTCCTCCGTCACGCCGCACAGCCGCCCGGCCGCAGCATGGATTTCCGCCGCGCCGCTTGCATATCCCTGCGCGAACTCCCGCGCCTGGCGCACCCCCAGGGTGCGCATGTTGACTGAAGTATCCGGGTTGCAGCGGAAGGTCTCATGGGGCAGCAGCGGAAAATCCTCCTCGGAAATCCCGGGTAGTTCTTCCGACGATTCCACCCCAAAGTGTTCGCGCAGGAAGCCGACGAATTCCCGTGCCTGGAGCAGCGAATACGCATGCCCGCCCGGGTCCGCGAAAAATCGGAACGTGCCTCCCGCGAGGGCGTAGGCCTGCTCGACCATGCCGGCCAGCCTCCGCGTATCGTCGATCCGGAAGACCTCATCCTTTTCGCCCGCCATGAGCATGCAGGGTCCGGGAGCCACCGCGCAGAGCAAATCCACTTCGTCGATGCCCTCCGCATAACGTCCGAACGCGTGGGTTTCCGGACACCCGCAATACCCCTGCGTGATGTCGAGATCCGCCAGCGGAGTGAGGCAGCACGACGGTCCGGTCACCGCGATCCGGTCATCCAACAACGCGGCAAACGTCGTTGTCGTTCCGCCGCCGGATACCCCGGTCATCGCCACCCCGCCGGTCAGATCGGCGTCCGGCCGCGTTGCGAAGTAGTCGATGCAGCGCAGCGCATCCGCCACGAAATACCGGCTCGACGTTTCCCCGAGAAGATAGTCGCGCACCCCGTCCGCAAAGTGCTCGTTCCCGCAGACTTTCTCCCCGGTACAGCCGGGCGGATCGAATGTGATCGCAAGAAATCCCGCGCGGGCAAAGTAGCGGGCGGACCTCTGGTAGCTGGGCATGCATTTATTCGAGTGCCCCACCGGAATCACGATGCACCGGAACGGACCGCTTCCGCCCTCCGGCACAAAGACGCTCGCGTTGACCTCCCAGTCCGGAAACGAATCGAAGAGCACGTTTTGGATGCGGACACCTCCATGCACAGACTCCCCGACCACACGCGCCTCGACCGGCCGCGTGCGCTGTGCCTGGAGCCCGGGATAAAACCCCTCGACCACCCGACGGATTTCTCTGCGATACGCCGCAAAAGCCTCCACGCTCTCCAGTGCTTTGCGCCGTCTCGCCTCCGCGCGCTCCATGCACGCGAGCGAGCGCCCGACCACATGGGTTCGCAGCATTTCCCGCAAATCCAGCGTTGGGGGAATTGACTGTTGATCCAGCCGGACGGCGGGATGTGTCAAGGGGTGTCGATTGGCCATGATGATGCGAAAATCTTGCCACATTGCATTCCGGTTCGTCGAGGATCTGTCTGCTTGATTCCTTTATAAAACGCCTCCCGGGGGGCGGAAGACG
>CAYWLC010000063.1:0-15332 GCA_964458895.1 uncultured Luteolibacter sp.
AATCAGCCTCCAAATCCATCCTAAAAACTTTTACAGAAAAAAAGTTGCGCGGCCGAAAGGAGCGCATAAGGAAGGCATGCTCGTGCTTGGCTATTTCTGCGCCGGGGCGAATACCAAATGGGGACAGGAGCACCCGGATCTCAGTTACGGCATCCCGAGCGAGCCGCACATTCCATACACCGACTCCTATCTGGCCTATCTGGATGGCGCCATCCGCGACGCCGTCGGCAAGACCGGGATCGACGGCTTCATGTTAGACTGGTTGCGCATGCCCACGACTCGAGCCAGCAACGGCAAGCGCTGGCTCGACTGTGAGAAGAAACTCTATACCCAACTGATGAACGAACCGTTCCCGGGGGAAGAACAATTGTCTGCCGCCAAGATGACCGAATATGGACGCAAGGCCGTTGACCGTTGCTGGGTCGCCATCCGCAAGGCCGCCAAGGAAACCAATCCCAATTGCATCGTTTGGCTCACCTGCTGCGACGTCAACGATCCGCATATTGCCGATTCGCGGGCGCTGCGCGAGACCGACTGGCTCCTCAATGAAGCTGGCGATCCCAAACACACGGCGGACGCCAAGCGGATGATGGGCAAACACACCCGCCTCATCACCTGCCTCGCCAACTGGAACAAACAAGATCCGCTAGAGATTGTTCCCGCTGCGTTAAAGGATGGCATTGGCCTCTACGGCTTTACCAAACCCGGCCCGGACTCGCTCCTGCCGCTGGACAAGATCCTCTCACGCCCCGTAAGCGAATTGGATGGCGATGAGAAGAACATCGCTACCTTGGCGCGCGCTTACCACGGCGCCTCTATCAAATCCATCAGAAACGAGAAGGGCGAGTTCATCGAGCCACCCGTGAATGGCGCGAACCGTGATCAAAAAGCCAGATGATCCCGCCTCACCCCGGCAGCGTCACGCGCAGCACGGTGGAGGGTTCCGTGGCGATTGGCGGGGCCGCGCCTTGTGGAAGCAGGAGGAAACTCCCCTTGCCGAAACTCCGCCCGCCAGAACTTGTTAGAGAACCTTCCGCGACTGTTAGGATGGCGAAGCGTCCGTCCGCGGGCGCGGGCATGGGTTCGCCCGCGGCGAGGTCATATCGATCCGTCTTGAAATACGGGCAGGTGGCGAGGTTGTTGCCGCGGGGGACATCCATCGCGGGTTCGAAGTCGTTGAAATCGATGCTGGCGAGCGACTGCGCGACGTGAAGCGCGCGCGGTTTGCCATCCAGGCCCACGCGGTTCCAATCGAAGACCCGGTAGGTGGTGTCGGAATTCTGTTGGATCTCGTGAATCAGGAAACCCGCGCCGATGGCATGCAGGCGACCGGACGCGAGAAAGATCGATTGGCCGGGCACCGGCGTGATAGCATGCACACAATCGGCCACCGTGCCATCGACAATGGCTTGTTCAAAGTCCGCGCGGGTGACCCCGCGTTTCAATCCGACGTAGAGTTTCGCGCCCGGATCACAATCGGCGATGAACCACATTTCGGTTTTTGGCTCGCCACCAAGCTCCGCAGCCAGCCGGGCGGGCGGATGAACCTGGATCGAGAGATCGTCCCGGGCATCTAACACCTTCACCAGAATGGGAAACCGCGGGTGCGCTTCATACCCGCTGCCGAAGATCTCCTCGCGCCGCGTCGTCCACAACTCGTGCAGCGTGCGTCCGGCCAGCGCACCGTCATTGACGATGGATTGCGCGTCCTCGCGGTCCACGATTTCCCATGACTCGCCATACGGGAGTCCGGGGTCGGGCAGGCTGCGGCCATACAGGTGTTCGAGCTGGCGTCCGCCCCAGACCCGTTCAACATAAATCGGCTTGAAGGTGATCGGTTCCACGGGATTCGTGTTAACAAACCCGACACTGATTGCAACCGCAGAATCCTCAGGCATGTAGGTCCCCTGAGGCACGTCGGCCTCAGGCACCTCGGCGGTTGACTGTGCGGGCGGATGTGATGAAGTGTCAGGAGCATTGCAAGACGTCCCCACTACCACCGATGATGATCCCAAATCGCGCCAGCGAAGACGCCGGAAATACAGGCTTTGGATCGCGCTTGCGGCACTGGTTGGCTCAGTGTTTTGGCTGAATGGCCCGGGTTTGCGTTGGCTGGCTCCCAAGGTGGTCGCCCACTTCATGGAAAAATCCGGCCTCCATGGCACCTTCAAGCTGCATGGCAGCATCACCGGCGGAATATCCTTGACCGACATCCGCCTGCACAACGAACAGATCTCGCTCACGGTGGACCGCGTGACACCTTTCTATCAGTTAGTTGAGGTGTACAAGGGCAGTATCCGGGGGATCGCAATCAACGGATTGCATGCCGAGCTGCGGCTGGCCCGGAAGAATCAACAGCCGGCACGGGCGGATGAAAAGGCAGCCATGGATCTTGAGAAACTCGTGCGCACCCTGCGTGGGATCCGTAGCGAAGTGATTCCACCCGCGATCGATCTAACAAACATCAGCGTCAATGCCAGCCGCGATGGAAAACCGTTGTTTTCCCTGGCACCCAGCAGCCTGCGCCATGCGGCGGGTGATTCGTCCCTGAGCCTGCACCTGGGTGCCCTCACCGATGCGACCGGGCGCGAGTGGGCGGCGCAGGACTCCACCTTGGTTTGGAACGAAAACGAGATTTCCATCCACCGCATCGATCCGCTTCCCTCTCTCAGCGTCCGCGAGTTGGTGGTGAAACTCCCGGAGCATGGCGGCCCCTCGGCGGAAGCGGAAGTCCACCTCGACGACGCGGTCTTCATGATCGACACTTCTCCGGGGTTTGTATCTGTTAGGGCCGACCTGCGCGAAGGCAGCCTCCCGAGTTCCCGCGTCGCGGAGAGATTCGGGCTGGATCTTCCCGCGACCGCGTCCCTGACATCCTTGTCCGTCAATGCGGATGGCCTGCTGCCCGATCCCATGGCCGCCACCTGCGATGTGAGAATCACGTTAGAGGAGGTCAGGACCGGAGACTGGTCGGTGCCGGAGATCAGCCTGGATGTTGGCTTGGAAGCCGGGCGGGCCACCTTGGCAAGCAGCGGGCGGATGCTCGGCGCCAGCTTCACGGGCCATGCTGAAATGCCGCTTGCAAGGGATGGCGGGTCCTTCAAGCCGGGCGAGTTGCGCGGGCATTTCAACGTGGCGGAGGTTTCCAAGCTCGTCGCCGCGCTGGCCGGGCGCGTCAAGTGGATCGACCCGGACGCGCCGGTCCCGCCGTCGATGGCGGACGGGGATTTCACTGCCGATCTAACAAACATGCGGGTTCAGGGCGCCGGTCTGACCATGGTATTGAAACCATCGGATCCCCAACTCGCGTCATCCGTATTCATCAAAGCAAGGTGGCGGAAGGATCAGGACGTGACCGCATCACTTGAGATCGAAGGCATGAAGGCCGGCGTGGACTATCAATTGAACTCCGCCACCTACAAGGCGGAGTGCGCATTCGACCGCTTCAACAGCGCGCGGATCGAGCGCTGGCTGGACGTCGTCAGGGCCGGTCCCGGGGTGGTGATGGATCTAACTGGAAAGTGGCAGGGTTACGGGGATCTCAACAAGGCCAGGCACAGCGGCAGCGTCACACTGGCACAGGGCGAGGTGGCCCGCGATGACATGCCACCCGTCACCGCTAGCGGCGAGGCCGCCTACGATTGGCCGGGGAGCATCCATGTGAAAGGCCTGCGGGTCAGGACCAGGGACCAGACCGTCTCGGCGGATGCAAAGCTCAAGGACGGTCTGTTAGAAATCACCGGGCTGACATGGCTCAACGGCAAAACCCAAATCGCCGGGGGCGGCGCGAAACTGCCGGTGCCGGAGGATTTTGCGAAGTGGCGCGACACGCTCGCCAATGACACGCGGACGGTGAAGGTGGCGGTGGAATCGGAAATGCTTCCGCTCGCAATGCTCAAGGACTGGTTGCCCGCCGCCGCCAAACTGGATGCCCGCTCTACCGGCCTGCTCAAACTGGACGTTTCAGGAACCTATGCCATGCCGGAGATCGACGCCTCGTTGATCCTGAAAGGACTGCGCCCGCCGGATCAGCCAAAACTGCCGCCCGCAGATCTAACCCTCACGCTCGTGGGCCGCGACGGGAGCCTGAGCCTTTCCGGCATCGCCCGTGCGCCGGACTTGCCACCGGCGGTGATGAAGGCATCCATGCCCTTCCGCCCCGCCGAATGGGCTAACAAACCTGGAAGCATCCTCGACGAAAACATTTCCGCCAGAGTGGACCTGCCGCGCATCGAACTCTCGCGCTTCGGATCGCTAGTCGCCGCTGCGCGGAAAATCTCAGGCACCGTGACCGGCAACATCGAAGTCGCCGGAGCGGTCGGAAAACCCGTGGTCAAGGGGCGGATCGATCTAGCAGGTGGAACATTGGAACTCAAGGGTGATCCAATTCCTCCGGTCACGGGACTGGCAGCCACCTTGGACCTGACGACCACGAAAATCACCTTGTCGAAGCTCAAGGCCATGGTCGCCGGGGGCACCCTCCAGGGAAGCGGTTTGCTGGCGATCAACTCGGGAAAGCCCGGAGCCCTGGTTCTGGATCTAACTGGAAACCATCTGCCACTGGCACGCAATGATTCACTGATTCTCCGGGCAAACGCCGCGTTGCGTTTGTCAGGGACGATCGAACGCGCCGCCCTAACAGGAAAGGTGGGGGTGGTGGACAGTTTGTTTTATCGGGACATCGAGTTGCTGCCGATCGGATCGCCCTTCACCGCGCCATCGGCGGCCGCTCTGCCGAAAATCGATGCCGCCGCCGCGCATCCGGGCGGCTTGATTCCCGAACCGTTCCGCAGTTGGACGATCAACATGGCGGTCAACACGGAAAACCCGTTCCTCATCCGCGGCAACCTGGCCAACGGCCAGGTGGAGGCGAACCTGCGCATTGGTGGAACATTCGGAGCTCCGGCCCCGGTCGGGTATGTTAGAGTCAGGGATCTGAAGGCGTCGCTGCCGTTCAGCACGCTGGCGGTCCGCAGCGGTTACGCACGTTTCAGTCCCGCCACGGGATTGGATCCCATGCTTGAAATCCGCGGCACTGCGGAGCCGCGACCGTATCGGGTCAATGTCTATGTTTATGGCAGCGCATCCAACCCGCAGATCGTGCTCACCTCGAATCCGCCGCTGCCGGAGAATGAAATCATGACGCTGCTGGCCACCGGCACCACCACCTCCGGCCTGGAGAACACCCAGGCCGCCTCGTCCCGGGCCATGCAGTTGTTTGCCGAGGAAATCCGCCGCGGGCGCTTCATCGGCAGCAAACAACTCCGCCCGCTGCTGGGTATGTTAGACAAAGTCGATTTCAGCCTTGCCGAGGCGGACCCCTATTCGAGCGATTCATTTTCCACCGCCACGCTGAAGCTCAACGACCGTTGGTATCTATCCGCAGGGATGGGCGGCGAGGGCGACTCGCGGGTCATGGGCATCTGGCGCATCTCCTTCCGCTGATGACAATGGCACGCATCATCCTCTGGCTCCTGGCGCTGGCTCTAACGGTCATGGCGGAGACGCGCGTGCGCGTCACGGGCATGAGCGGCATGAGCGAGAGTCAGATTCTGGAGATGATGGGCGGGCGGCTCGCCCATGTGCGCGCATCCGCAGCCTCGGCACCGCTGGCGGATGACGCGGCCTTCATCCTGCGCCAGATTCTGATCAAGGATGGTTATGCCAACGCGGCGGTGGATTGGAAAATCAACGGGCGGGATGAAATCGTGTTGGTGGTGATCGATGGCGGCAGGCAATCGCTGGGTGTGGTTACGGTCAACGGTGTGCCTGCGGACGAAGCCGGGAAATTGGCGCGGATATTTGCCAAGCCAGCGCAGAAGGACCACCCGCTGGGTGCCGGGGCTCCGCCATTCCGCGAAGGGGATGTGGCGACCGGTCTGGCCTACTTGTGCCAGGAGTTCAACGCCCGGGGATATTGGAACGCGGGCGCTTCCATCAGCTCACGCTCTAACAACAACGCGACCGGCGCGGTGGATCTCACCATTGACGCGCGCCCCGGACCCATGTTTCAAATCGGCGCGCCCGTGGTGTCCTGCTCCGATGCCGGCGAGGCGGATCTCGCGCGCCAGACCGCGCGGCCATTCACCGGCCTCCGGGCGACCTCGGGAAACCTCAACACCCTGCGGGCCGCCGTCGAGGAAGCTGCTGTTAGGCGCGGCTATCCGGACGCGAGGATCCGCATGGCCAAATCCCTGGAATCCGGAATATTCATCCCGGTTTTCACCATCGACCTCGGGAAACGCGTCAAGCTGCGCCACATCCACATCGAGGGACTCAAGCGCACGAGTCCCGGGCGGATCGCGGCGCGGCTGAAAAAATTGACCGGCGGTTGGTATGACGAGGCGGCGATGAACAAACGGCTCCGCGAATTTCTCGCCACCGGTGCGTTCTCGTCCGCCCGCGTGGAAACCACCGAGGTTGGCAATGGGACCATCGATGCCACTCTGCACTTCGACGAGGCCCGCGCCCGCGAGGTGAATCTATCAGCAGGCTACGGCACCTATCAGGGGATCATCACCCGTGCGAGTTATGCGGATCGCAACCTGTTCGGCCATCTGCTGGGGTTTTCCGCCGGCTGTGAACTCAGCACCCGCGGATTGCTGGGGGAGGTGCGGCTCACCGACCCGTGGTTGTTCGGTTCCGACGTGTCCACCACGGCCCGCGTTTATGCCTTGGCTTACACGCGCGAGGGATACTCCACCTTTGAAACCGGCCTCGAAGACAGGTTTGTCTGGAAAGCGGGCAAGCATTATTCGCTGGAACTGTTAGCCGGATATTCCCTTGTGAACGCCAACGAGGACGGACTCCCGCTGTCAGCGCTCGGGGAAACCGTTTACACCCACCCGAGGCTGCGCTTGTCCCAGACGCTTGATTACCGCGACAACCCGGTGCTGCCGACATCCGGCTGGCATCTGGAAAACTCGCTGCAGGCCGGCGCCGCCATCGGCGATCTATCCACCAGTTATGTGATGGCGGGCGTGGCCGGCGGATGGTACCACGAAATCAACCGCAACTATCAGATGGGAATCGGCGGCGAATGCACCGTGCTCAAGCCGTCCGGGGACGGTGGCGATCTGCCGATCGACCTGCGCCTGTTCAACGGCGGCGCACGCAGCGTGCGGAGTTTTCCCGAGCGCGGCATGGGGCCTCTGATCAAGGACTATCCGACGGGTGGCGAGGCGATGTGGAACCTCAACGCCGAATTGTTCCGCAAACTCGGCGATTCGGTGAAAGCCGTCGCGTTTTTCGACGCGGGTTCCCTGGCGGAAAAAGCGGAGCAACTGGCCGCCAGCGAGGTGGATCTCGCCGTCGGACTGGGCATCCGTTTCGATCTGCCCATCGGTCCGATCCGTCTTGAATACGGCTACAACCTCACCCGTGATCCCGGTGAACCCGCAGGCGCCTTCCATTTCGCCATCGGCTGGGCCTATTGAATTGTTAGATATATTCCCTTGCCAAACGCCGGTATCCGGCTAGGTTCCCGCCCTGCGGCCATCGAGCCGTTGACTGCGGGTCTGTTGAAAAGTCCCGCCCTTTTCCGGTCTTCAGCGATGAGAGAGATTGATTGAGGTTCATTGACATCACTCCTCATCGACACCGCCCGCCGCCGGTTCACGGAAGGTGCGGGCACACTGAAAACCATGACCCCGACCCTATTCGAGGCGTTGCCGTTGGCCGCGCCCCTGCAGCTCGTATTGCGCGAGCTGAACTACCACGTGCCCACGCCGATTCAGGCCAGGGCGATTCCCCTGCTGTTGCAAGGCCGGGATTTGTTAGGCTGCGCCCAGACGGGCACCGGCAAGACCGCCGGCTTCGCCCTGCCGATCCTCCAGGCGCTGCACGAACACCCGCGCCAGACGCGCCCGCGCTGCTGCCGGACGCTGGTGCTCGCGCCCACCCGCGAACTCGCCGCCCAGGTGGGGAAAAGTTTCACCACCTACGGGCGTCACGTGCGCTTCCGCCAGACACTCGTTTACGGCGGTGTGGGCCAAGTGCCGCAAGTCAATGCCATGCGCAACGGCGTGGACGTGCTGGTGGCCACGCCGGGCCGCCTGCTGGACCTCATCGACCAACGCCACGTCGATCTATCACAAGTCGAGTTCTTCGTGCTCGACGAGGTGGACCGCATGCTCGACATGGGTTTCCTGCGCGATGTGAAACGCATCGTCGCCATGCTGCCGGCAAGGCGCCAGTCCTTGTTCTTCTCCGCCACGCTGGCTCCTAACATCGTGGAGCTGGCACAGACGATCCTGCGGGAACCCGCGCATATCAATATCACGCCGGAAACCACCACCGCCGAGAATATCGACCAACAGCTTTGTTTCATCACGCGCGAGGATAAGCGGAGATTGTTAGAACAACTGCTGCGCGCCCAGTCGAATGCCGCGGGCCAGAAGCTGAGCATCGTCTTCAGCCGCACCAAACACGGCGCCAACAAACTGGCCAAAAGCCTGTGCGCGTCGGGCTTCCAGGCGGACGCCATCCATGGCAACAAGTCCCAGGCCCAGCGCGAAAAGGCGCTGGACCGCTTCAAACAAGGCCTCACGCCCGTGCTCGTCGCCACCGATGTGGCCGCCCGCGGGGTGGATGTGAAGGACATCGGTCTGGTGGTGAACTTCGATCTCCCTAACGAGCCGGAAGCCTACATCCACCGCATCGGGCGCACCGCGCGCGCCGGAGCCGAGGGCCGTGCGGTCTCGTTCTGCTCGGAGGATGAACTCGATTTCCTCCGCGAGATTGAAAAGATCATCAAAATGCCCATCCCGCGCTGGGACGACCACAACTGGCACAGCGAAGCACTCGCGGCCCTGCACCTGCGCGCGAGATCCTTCGCCAAACCCGCCCCGAAACCCTCCAATGGCGGACGCGGCGGACAACGCCGGAATTATTCGCGTGGAAGACGTTAGAAACTAGATGATGATCGGAGGCGGGACGCCTCCGACACGGCCTGCGGCGAGGACGCCGCAGCTACGTGGCGCGGGCATGCTGCCCGCCGCCATTCTAACACATGCTGCGCGTCCCACCACGGGCTCGCGTCTCGCGCCGGGTCTTGCACGTCATAGGCTCCGGGCAGAATGCCCGCGCCACGGGCAAATCATCTTGCGGCGGCGGGGATGTCCTGCGATGATGAGGCACATGAAAAAGACCTTTCACGGATGGGCGGCGGCGGCGGTTGGCGGACGTTTGGAAGCGATGGAGTTCGATCCCGGCGAGTTGCGGCCGGAACAGGTGGAGGTGCGGGTGGAAACCTGCGGCATCTGTTACTCCGACCTCTCGATGTTAGAAAATGACTGGGGGCACACGAGTTATCCCTTCGTGCCGGGCCACGAGGTGATCGGCGTGATCGAGGAGGTGGGTGGCCAGGTCAAGGGCTTGAATGTCGGCGACCGCGTGGGTTTGGGCTGGTTTGCCGGCAGTTGCATGGCCTGCCACACCTGTCTATCAGGAAACCACCACCTGTGCGCGAGCTCCGAGCAAATCATCGTCGGGCGTCACGGCGGGTTTGCCGACCGGGTGCGGGCGAATTGGGAGTGGGCGATCAAGCTGCCGGCGGAGTTGGATCCCGCGAGCGCGGGACCGCTGTTTTGCGGTGGCATCACAGTGTTCGCACCGATCGCGGACCAGGGTGTTAGACCGACGGACCGGGTGGGCGTGGTTGGTATCGGCGGCTTGGGACACATGGCTCTGCAGTTTCTCAACAAATGGGGCTGCGAGGTGACGGCCCTCACATCCAACGAGTCGAAAGGCGAGGAAGCGCGGAAACTCGGGGCACACCATGTGGTTTCCAGCCGGGACAAGGAGGCGCTCAAAGCGCTGGCCGGATCGTTCGATTTCATTCTGGTCACCGCCAATGTCCCGCTCGACTGGAATTCCTATTTGGCCGCATTGGCCCCGGACGGCAAACTGCATTTCGTGGGCGCGGTGCTCGAACCGGTGCCGGTGCCTGCATTCTCGCTGATCAGCGGCCGCAAGTCGGTCTCCGGCTCGCCACTCGGCTCGCCTGCGACGGTGGCCACCATGCTGGATTTCTGCGGACGGCACCAAATCGCCCCGGTGATCGAAACCTTTCCCATGGCGGAGGTGAACGCCGCCCTCGATCACTTGCGCGCTGGCAAGGCGCGACACCGTATCGTGCTGAAAACCCCCTGATTTTTTTTACGGTCGTAAGCCCTTGATATTCCATGGTTTTTCCGGAATTCATCGAGGGCTTATCATTTTCCACGAAATATTTACTTGCCGAACGGCGTCTTTAGATTATCTCTCCTGTGTCGCAAGACAAGGCGGTCCGACTGAGATGCCTTCAGGGTTATTGGGTTTTCCCTGGGGATGATCGGTCGGGCCGCTTCTTTTTTCCCGATGCCCAAGGGAATCTGGATTTTCGGATTTCGGTGCGCAGCGGACCATGGTAGAATCACCGCATGAAATTGATTCGATTCGGTGACGAAGGGCATGAAGAACCGGGTGTTCTCATGCCGGATGGTCGCAGACTGGACGCGAGCGGGGAGTTCACCGATTATGACGAGGGGTTTTTCGCGTCCGGGGGTCTGGAGGCCTTGGCCGAGTGGGTGGAGGACGGATGCCCGGGCGGATGCCAGATCGATCCGATGGTGCGCCTGGGACCGCCAGTGAACCGCCCATCCAAGCTGGTTTGCGTGGGGAAAAACTACCTGGAACATGCCAAGGAACTCGATGAAGGGATTCCCTCCGAACCCCTGCTTTTCATGAAGGCCTCCAGCGCGTGGAGCGGCCCCTTTGATGATGTGATCATTCCCCGCGGGGCGACCAAGCTCGACTACGAGGTGGAACTGGCGTTGGTGATCGGTCGCACCGCTTCCTATGTGGAGGAACGCGACGCGCTGGATCATGTGGCCGGCTATGCGACGTTCTGCGATTATTCCGAGCGGGCGTTCCAGAAGGAAATGGGCGGTCAGTGGATGAAGGGGAAAAGCGCGGACAGCTTCGCGCCGATGGGGCCATGGTTGGTCACCGCAGACGAGGTTGCCGATCCCCAGCGACTGCGTTTGTGGTGCAAGGTCAATGGCGAACTGCGCCAGAACAGTTGGACGGGCGACATGATGTTTTCTGTTAGACAATTGGTGAGTTATATCAGCCGCTTCATGACCTTGCTGCCGGGCGATGTGGTTTCCACCGGGACTCCAGGCGGCGTGGCGATGGGCATGTCGCCGCCGCGATATCTGGAGGCGGGCGATTTCGTGGAATGTGGTGTCGAAGGCTTGGGTGAACTGGCACAGCGAGTGGTCGCCTCCCGTGGAGCATGAACCGTATCCTCACCAGAACCCTGAACGCCGCGATGTCGTGGCCCAAACCGCAGGCCCACCGGGGGCAGTCAGCGTGCCATTTCTGCGATACCCTGCACGATGGTTGCCATCTGCAAGAAGGTCTGGCGGCGCGTTGCGCGCGCTGTGGGACGTTGCTTTATGAAAACCGGCCAGGCTCACTGGTGCGGGCGACGGCGTTTTCGCTCGCCGCGCTGTTCCTGATGGTGCTGGTGCATGTGTTTCCCTTTCTCACCATGGATGCCGCCTCGCTGCGCCGGGAGCTCACACTGTTCGGCGCCGCCGACGCGCTGATGAAGGACGGCTACCAATTGTTAGGCGTATCCATCATCCTGTTCACTTTCGTGGCCCCCCTGATGCTGGCGGGCGGGATGCTCTACGTGTGCCTGCCGCTGATGTCAGGGCGCGCCGCACCCGGTGCCTACTTGGTGGCCAAGTGGATGTACCGCAGCGAACCATGGAACATGGTGGAGGTTTTTTTGTTAGGAGTGCTGGTCAGCCTGATGAAGCTTGCGAAAGTGGCGGACGTGAGCTTCGGATTTGGCTTTTGGGCCTTCGCTGGCGTGATGTTGTGCACGGCGGCGGCGGTGTCTGGAATCCACCGTGATGAATTGTGGGACCGCCTGGAGGTGGCGCACTCATGAACACCCGTTTTCCAAAAGCAGCGGCACGCGGCCTGGCGGGGTGTCACACCTGCGGCAAGGTTTCTCCGGCAAGCCTTGGGCGCTGCCCGCGCTGCGGCACACATCTGCACAAGCGCAATCCCCACAGCATCCAGACCACCCTTGCGCTGATGGCTGCAGCCACCGTCCTCTACATCCCCTCTCACCTGTTGCCGATCATGACAGTGACCGAACTCGGGGATGTCTCACACAACACGATCATCAGCGGCATGCTGACGTTCTGGAGAAGTGAGGCCTATCCCATCGCCCTGGTGATTTTCATCGCTTCCATCCTGATCCCCCTGCTCAAAATCGCGGCCTTGAGCTGGCTGTGCGCAGCGGCCACCGGTCACGTCCACCCGTCACCGAAAGCCTTGGGACGGATTTTCTGGTTCACCGAATTGCTCGGAAGATGGTCGATGGTGGACATCTTCGTGGTGGGCATTTTGGTTTCCATCGTGCGGCTTGGCAATTACATGACCGTCATTCCGGGGCCGGGAGCGCTTGCATTCGCCGGGGTGGTAATGCTAACCATGTTCGCGGCGATGAGCTTTGACCCCCGCCTGCTATGGGACCGCCTGGATGAACTCACCCCTGACGAGCCCCCCACCAACACCCCCAAACCAGAATCTTGACCGAAGAACCTACAAACACCCCGGCCACGGCAGCCGTTCCGGAGATCCGCAAATCGCGGCGCTGGAACGTCGTGTGGGTGGTGCCGCTCGTGGCCTTGGTCTTGGGCGTGTGGCTTCTCTACCGCAATTTCGCCGCGCAGGGGCCGGTGGCCCGGGTCCGATTCGATACTGCCGATGGGGTGGCCGCCGGTAAAACCGAAGTCCGCTGCCGCTCGGTGAGGGTGGGTATGGTCAAACGGGTTAAACTGGCCGAGGATCTGAAATCCGTTCTCATGCATCTGGAATTTGATCCCGATGCCGAAGGCCTGCTGCGCCAGGGCACCTTTTTCTGGGTGGTAAAACCGCGACTCACGGCCACCGAGCTCTCCGGAGTGGACACCCTGATCACCGGTTCCTACATCGAGCTCGATCCGGGTCCGCCCACGGCGGATCAATGCTATGATTTCACCGGCAACGAGGATCCGCCCGCAACCAACCGCAATGTGCCAGGACGGCGCCTAACACTCACGGCGGATGAAGCCGGTTTTCTTTCGGTGGGTTCGCCGATGTATTACCGGGGATTCGAGGTTGGGCGCATCGAAGGCCGGACCTTGGAAACGGACGGCAAGAAAGTTTCCTATCGAGCCTTCGTGCGCAAGGAATACAGCCAGTTGGTCACGGAAAACACCCGCTTCTGGAACACCAGCGGCATCGACATCAGCGCGGGCTCGGAAGGCTTCAAGGTGCGCACGCCGTCGTTCCAAGCGATGTTGTCTGGCGGCGTCTCGTTCGGCGTCACCGATGGCGAGGAACCGGGCCAGGTGGTTCCGGATGACAAGGCCTTCACTCTCTATCCGGATCAGGACGCCGCACTCAAGGCGACTTTCCACCCTAACATGAGAGTCCTCCTGCTATTCGACCAAAGCGTGCGCGGGCTGGCGGAAAAAGCCACCGTGGAATTCCGGGGCATCACCATCGGCAGGGTGGCGGAAATCTCCTTCGACCTGGTGCCCACAGGGGGCGACTCGCGGATTCCAGTTCTGATAGAGGTGGACACCTTGAAGATGCGCCCCGAGACGGCGGGAAAACTGATAGATCCGGATTCGGATTTCGTCAAGGTGGCGGTGAGCCACGGATTGCGCGCCGCGCTCAAAACAGGCAGCCTGCTCACGGGATCGATGTATGTGGATCTGGATTACTATCCGGAAGCCCTGCCTGCGGAAGTCGGGAAAGCCGGTGACTTCACCACGCTGCCCACGGTTTCCTCGGGTTTCGCCCAGCTCGAGGCCAAACTCACCGCCATCCTGGACAAGATCCAGGCCCTCCCCATCGACAAGACCATGGCTGACTTCGCGGCAGCGGCACAGGAAGCGAAAACCACCATCATCGAATCGCGCAAGACCCTCAGGGAAATCGAAGACACCGCGGCGGCGGCCAGAAAGGTGATAGACGGTCCGGGCTTCCGCGGCTTGCCCGGCGATCTGCACAAGACGCTCGACAAGCTCCAGACCCTGGCGGCCAGCGTGGGGCCGGATGGCGCGATCCAGGGCGACCTGTTGCGCACGCTGGATGAACTGCGCGCCTCGCTGCGTTCTATCAAATCCGCCACCTCCACCATCGATGACAAGCCCAACTCGCTGCTCTTCGGCCGCGACTCCACGGGCAATCCCAAACCCAAGGCGCCGCGCGGTGAGCGCTGATCCCCCACCCATCCCATGATCCTGCGATTCCTTCCATTGACCGCCGTAATTCTGTTAGCTGGTTGCACGGCGGGCCCGAAGTCGTTCTATGTCCTAACAGCAGACGGCCCGGCCCCGTCCGGCGGCGGTCCGGGCATCGGCGTGGGGCCGGTTTCGCTGGCGGAATACATCGACCGCCCGAACCTCGTGATGGCGGAGGGACCCAACCAGTTGTCCATCGCGGAAGACCACCGCTGGGCCGGTGATCTATCAGCCTCCGTCGCCCGCGTCACGGCGGCCAACCTCGGGCGCAGGCTGCATACCGGCAACGTCAGGACCTATCCATGGAAGGGCGACGACGGGCTCGCCTATCAGGTCACCCTTGACATCCGCCAGTTCCACGGCGGCGGCGACGGCTATGCCGTGATCGCAGCCGGCTGGCGCTCCTACTCGCTGCCGGACCGCAAGCTCAAGGCGTCGCGCACGTTTGTGGACCGCGAGGCGCTGGCAGCCGATGGCTATCAGCCGCTGGTCGCCGCCCAGTCACGCCTGCTCGCCCGCCTCGCCGCCGACATCGCCATGGGCCTGAAGTGAGACAACGTCTAACAACATAGTCCTCTCTTCCCATTCAAAATTCACCATTCAAAATTCAAAATTCTCCATGGCATTCATCAATTCAAACTTCCTCAAACTCAAGGCCGGTTATCTGTTTCCGGAAATCGCACGCCGTGTGAAGGCATATGGCGATGCCAATCCTGACAAGGCCTCGCGCATCATCCGTTGCGGCATCGGTGATGTGACCGAGCCGCTGCCTGCCGCCGTGGTCAAGGCGATGCAGGAAGGTGTGGCGGAAATGGGCTGCCGCGAGACCTTCAAGGGCTACGGGCCGGAGCAGGGCTACGAATTCCTCCGCCAGGCCATCGTGGACCACCCGTTCGCCAATCTCGGCATCTCGGCGGACGAGGTGTTCGTTTCCGACGGCTCGAAGTGCGATACGGGCAACATTTTGGACATCTTTGGCAAGGGCAACGTCATCGTCATCACGCAGACGCTGTCGACCTGGGGCGGCAACTTCTA
>CAYWLC010000064.1:0-15315 GCA_964458895.1 uncultured Luteolibacter sp.
GGTATGTTTTCTGCTGCACTTTCCGTCCGGGTTCCTCGCGGTTCCCGTCCCCCATTTTCATGAGGCGCGTTGCCCTGTGGTGTCCGGACTTTCCTCAACCCCCGCTTGCGCGGAAACTGCGACCGTCCGGGGAGCGGCACGCCCACCCTGCGCCTTCCCCACTCGAATTCCAAGTAAAAGATGAGGCGATGTCATGCGTGAAAAATGGGAGTGCCCTCGGCCCCCCAATCATCAAGTATCAATCATCCAGTTCCCGTTCCTCACCCCGGGTATTCTCCCGCGCCGGCGATGTATCCCTGCAACTGGAGAATGGTGTGGCGTTGCGAGTGCATGACCCAGTTGACGAGGTCACCCATGGAAACCAGGCCTAACAATTTATTATCCTCCACGACCGGCAGGTGGCGGATGCGGCGTGAGGTCATGAGTTCCATGCATTTTTCGATGCCGTCCTTGGTGTCCACCGTGATGGCGGGGCTGCTGACAATTTCCCCGACCTTGGTGTCCCGGGACGTGCGGCCCTGCAACACGACCTTGCGGCTGTAATCGCGCTCCGAGAGCACGCCGACCACCGCGCCCTCCTCAACCACGACCAGCGCACCGATGTTTTTTTCTCCCATCAGGCGGATGGCATCATAGACCGAACTCTGCGGGGGGGTAGTCCAGACCTCGCCGCCTTTGTTTTGCAGGATGTCCCGCACTGTGCCGTGAATTTCCATAGGGGGTTTGCTTTCTCTCTTCCAAAACTGCACATTCCCAATCTGGAGTCAAGAACGGATGATTTCCACCCTTTTTCTTGTCGGACGGGTCGTGTTGTGGCTTGATGAATGGCATGAAAGCCTACCTTGATCTGATGCGCGACGTGTTGGCCAACGGCGAGCAACGATCCGACCGCACGGGGACCGGCACCGTCTCGGTTTTCGGGAGGCAAACGCGATACGATCTGCGGGATGGATTCCCGTGTGTGACCACCAAGAAGCTCCATCTGCACTCGATCATCCATGAGCTGTTATGGTTCCTGCGCGGGGAAACCAACATCCGCTACCTCAGGGAAAACGGCGTGACCATCTGGGACGATTGGGCCGATGAGGAGGGCGAACTCGGCCCGGTTTACGGCAAACAATGGCGGGCCTGGCCAAGCCCCGAGGGCCGCACCATTGACCAGATCCACCTGTTGATCGACGGACTGATCGGCAACCCGCACTCGCGGCGGCATATCGTTTCCGCGTGGAATGTCGGCCAAATCCACCAGATGGCCTTGCCGCCATGCCACCTGCTGTTTCAATTCTACGTGCATGATGTTCCGCTGGGTCAGCGGCCGGGGCTTTCCTGCCAACTCTATCAACGCAGCGCGGATTTGTTCCTCGGCGTGCCCTTCAACATCGCCTCCTATGCCCTGCTCACCGAACTGGTCGCCCACGTCTGCGACTACGAACCACGGGATTTCATCCACACCTTCGGCGATGTCCACCTCTACGCGAACCACCTGGATCAGGCATTACTTCAACTCGAACGCGAACCCAAACCGCTGCCAAAACTCTGGTTGAACCCGGTCCGCCGCGAAATCGACGCCTTCAGCATCGACGATATCCGCCTCGAAAACTACGATCCGCACCCGCAAATCAAGGCTCCAATCGCCGTTTAGCCCCCGTAAAAGGGTTGAGGCTTGCCCAATGCCCGTCGATCCTTCATCAAGGGTGGCGTGACGCGTGACCTTTCAGCCAACCCGGCCTGGCAGGAACAGGATCTGGGGCTGCCGCTGCCGGATTCCCCACACGCGTGCTCGGTTTGCCTACCCACCTGGGATGCGGTCATCGGTTACGAGGAACGCCGCGAAAAAGTGATGAAACGCCTGCGTGTCGGCTACCCGCGGTTTTTCAAACACCCGACCGTCGAGCGCCTGTTCGACAACGCCAGGGCGGAGGTGGCGGGCGAAAATGAGGATGTCATCGTCTTGCCAACGCGCGCCTCGGTGTTGCGCGCCCACCGCTGGGTCGAGCGGCGGGCGGAAACCGCGGTGCGCATTGCCAGTTACCACGGACTGCAGGCCTTGGTCGTGCCTAACAAGGCGAAAGCCGATGCGGATGCCTACTGGCGATATTCCGGGGAAATCATCAGCAGCCGACATGCCCAGGATTTTCTGGATGGCAAACCGCGTGATGGATCGAAGTCCCACCTCATCGTCAGAGCCCTCACCAAACTCATCGGAACCACGGTGGAAAACACCTTCGTGTTTGCCAGTGGCATGGCAGCCACCAACTCCGTGCTGCGCGCCCTGCCGGGCGTCGTCCATGGAAAAAAGACTCTTCAACTCGAATTCCCCTACGTCGATTGCCTTAAAGTGCAGGAAGATTTCGGCCATGGCGTGGTCTATCTGAACGAAGCCACCGGCGAGTCGTTCGACGAAGCGCTCCAACGCATCCAGCAAGGCGAATTCGCCGGGGTCTTCACCGAATTGCCGAGCAATCCCTTGCTACGCACGGTGGACCTTGCTCGCGTGGCCAAAGCCTGCGCCGAGGGAGCCACACCCCTGATCGTGGATGATTCCGCCAGCGGTTCCTACAACGTGGATGCCCTGCGCCACGCCGATGTGCTGACCAGCAGTCTCACCAAATGGATTTCCGGCGTGGGCGACGTGATGGCCGGCATGGTCGCTATCCGCTCCGATGCCCCGCTCGCCGAAACCTTGCGCGCCTCGCTCGCGACCGATTCCGAGGAAAGCGCGCCACTCTACATCGCCGATGCCGAAGTGCTGCTCTCCAACCTCAAGGGCTACGGCAAACGCATGAAGATCGTGAATGAAAACGGTCTGCAACTGGCAAAATGGTTAGAAAACCACCCGGCCGTCGCGCAGGTCTGGCACCCGTCGCTGGTCACTGTGGAAAATTATGAGGCCGTGAAACGCAAGAACGGCGGCTACGGCGGGCTGCTCTCGTTTGTGCTGAAAGCCCCGAAAAAAACGCCCAAGGTCTATGACGCGCTGCGTTTGAGCAAGGGTCCGAGCTTCGGAACCCCCTTCACCCTCGTCTGCCCCTACGTCATGCTGGCGCACTATGCGGAACTGGAATGGGCGGAAGCTTGCGGCGTGCCGGCCCACCTGCTGCGCGTCTCCTGCGGGCTGGAACCCATCCACTCTCTAACAGCCGCGTTCGAGGAAGCCCTCGCCCATGCGTGACCCGACCGTCACGCTCCGTTGGATTTCCGCAACTCCATCACATAGAGCGGCGGCACGTTGAGCAGGCAATGCCTGCGGCGCACGAGGTCGAAATGCTGGTGATCGGATATCTGCAGCGATGCCTGATAAGTGATGAAGCGGCTCTTCGGTCCCATCGCCTTTGCGATGTTGGCTAACAGCCGCTCCCGGAGCTCCCGGCCCATGATGGTGAAAGGAATGCCCGATACGATGTAGTCGGGTTCCGACGCCCCGAGCCCATCGAGCGTCTCTGAGAGATCGAGCGCGTCGGCATGCACCACGGATACCCGCCCATCGCCGTCAAACTGCTCTCGCAAATGCGTCACAAAATGATGGTCCAACTCAATGAGGATCAGTCTGGAGTCCGGTGACATGCGCCGCAGGATCCTACGGGTGTGGCAGCCCTCGCCCGGCCCGAGTTCCACCACCGTGCGCGCCTGTGGAAAATCGATGAATCCGGCGGTCTTGCGTGTCAAGAATGGAGAGCTCGGCACAATGTAGCCAACCCGGATGGGATTCGCCAGAACACGCTTGAAAAAGAGAAAACTCATGGGATGGCCGCCGCAGTTAAGACCAGACGGACGGGCCGGTCCAGCATGAGATGCGATTTGTGAGATTTCTTGCATGGCCGGGACGCCTCGCCCATCGTCCTGCCACGTCATCCATGATTGCCGAATACCTGCCCCTCCTCCGGGAAGCCGCCCCGGTGATTCTCTCCCTCATCATCATCGAGGGACTGCTTTCCGTGGACAACATGCTGGCCATTGCCGCGCTGGCCGGACGCCTGCCGCCTCACCAAAAACGCCTCGCCCTCCGCACCGGACTCGCGGGCGCCTATGTCTTCCGCGGAATCGCCTTGTTTTTCGTCGGATTCATCATGGCCAATGCCTGGGTGAAGTTTTTCGGTGCCTTCTATCTGATCCACCTGATGGCGCGGCATTTCAGCGATTTCTCTGCGGAATCCGACGGGGATCCCAACACCCACAGCCATGCCCCACCCCCCACGTTCTGGTCCACAGTGCTGTCCATCCAGTTGATGGACCTCAGCCTGAGCGTGGACAACGTGGTCACCGCCGTGGCCATGAGCCCGGAACTCTGGGTGGTCTGCCTCGGCGTCTGCCTCGGACTGGCCACACTGTGGCTGTTCGCGACAATCAGCCTGAAACTGATCGAAAAATATCCGGTCCTCGAACACGCCGCCTTCCTGCTCATCGGCTATGTGGGCCTGATTTTGTTAGCCGAGATGCTCGCCGAATACGCGTTCCACCATCCCATCCAAATCCACCCGGAACAGAAATTCATCGGCGTGCTCGTCATCCTCACCCTCTGCATCTGGTATTCCAAAAAACCCGCCCTGCGCAAACTCCTCAACCCGTTCTGCCGCGCCGCCATCCTGCCCATGGTGCTCTATGCCCGCGTCTCTAACCGCCTAATCGCCGCCCTGCTCTGGCCATTCAAGGCTCTGCGGCGCGGAAATTGAACAGGCTCAATTCCCCCGTCCGCGCCCACCGCCGAACATGCCTCCGCCGCTGATGATGCGTTGTTTGGCATTGTCCGGAATGTTAGGAGATTGGTTGATGTATTGGGTGGCTGCCGTCGGGTCCTCTTTCATCCAACGCGCGGCTGACATTATGACGGCTCGCGAGCGCTCGCCTTCATTGCCAATGGTCTCCGCCACTTTGGCCAGATCCGCGGGAGCACCGGTGTTGTTGCTCATGACATAGGATTGCAGGGCGGTGTCCCGGTTGTTTCCGGCATCCAACGAGTTGGCATAATTCAGGGCGGCATTTGGGTCCTGGCTGACCCATGTGGGCATCAGCGTGCGCATGCCATCGCGCATGCCTTGGTCGCTGCCCTGCTGTTTGAGCAATGCCGCAGCCGCTTTGGGATCCACGCGTGCGAGGTCGCCGACCACCGAGGTCAAGGCCGTGTCCTTGGCCTCCCCGGCCGTCATCAATGCCACCTGCTTGGCCGCTCCGGACGGATCGTTGTTAGATAACCCGCCAATCGCGGAGGCCAGCGCCGCGGCTTGTTCTTCAGCGGGCAGCGTGCGGATCCATGCCTGGGCATCGGTGAAATTGTTGGCACCATACTGCGCCGCAACCGCTTTGTAGGCCTCACTTTTGTTGGTGGAAGTCATGGTGGCCAGCATTTCGGTGGCCTTCTTGGGGTCGGTTTTGGCGACTTCGGAAACCACGGAAGTGAGGGCCTGGTCCTTGTCGGTGGTTAGAGAGTTGGCCCATGCCAAGGCTGCGGTGGGGTCCTGACGGGCCCATTCGCCGGCAATGATCGAGGCCCCGCTGCTCTGCCCGCCCGGGCCACCACGTCCGCCACCACCCATGACGCCCATCATGGCGAATTCACGCGGATTTGCGGAAAAATATTTGGCGGCGCCGGCAGGGTCTGAACTAGACCAACTCTTCAAAATTATTGGACGCAAACCAACCGCAAAATTCGAGGAATTGGCGAAAGCCATAGCCGCAGTGGGGTCCTTTTCTCCCCATTTTCCAAAGAGCAGCAAGGAAGCCATCATGCGCTCGGTTAAGGGCAATTTCTCAAGCTTGCGGGCCTCGGCGGCCAGTTGTTCGGGCGTGAGGCCCGCATAATAATCCATCAACGCCTGAAAGCGGTTGGAGATCCCAGGCATCCGGGAGATCGCTTCGGTTCCGCCCGCGTGAGTGGAGCGCTTGGCGGCTTGCTCTGATGCGGTTGCCGACCGGCTGGACGAGCGCGTCTTGGGCGCGGCGTTTTCGACCGCGGCGCTCTTGTCGCCGGAACTCCTGTTGTTGCCAACGACGTAACCGCCGATGACACCTAAAACCAATGTTGCTGCGGGAAGAATCCAGGGATTTTTCATAAGTCAAAGTTCTAACTGGCTTTGAACCCCCGGGAAACGCGTGGGTTGCGGGATATTTCCAGAAACCCTGAGAAAAAACGTGCCCCGGCGGACACAAACCAGACTACGCTACTGACTCTTTCGCGGCAACCTTCCAATTGATTCAATCCGTGGGACCCGCTTTCCAGACTTGCATCTGAGCGGGGATCAACGATTCTACGCGCCCCATGAGCCGTTTAGCAGGTAAAGTGCTGGTCGCACAAGGTGGTGGCCCCACCCCGGTCATCAACCAAAGCGTGGTGGGCGTCACCCTCGAAGCCGGTAAATTCAGCCAGGTCAGCTCTATTTACGGGGCGGTCCACGGTGTGCGCGGCATCCTCGAGGAAAATTTCGTCGATCTCACCCGCGAGACCAACCACAATCTCATGCAGGTCGCGGACACCCCGTCCTCATGCCTGCTCTCCACCCGGGACAAACCTGATGAGTCATACTGCGCCCGCATGTTCAAGGTCATGCAGGCCCATGACATCCGCTTTTTCTTCTATATCGGCGGTAACGACTCGTCGGACACCGTGCGCATCGTCAACGAGCAGGCGCGGGCCGCCCATTACGAACTGCGCGCCTTCCACATCCCCAAAACCATCGACAACGATCTGGTGGAAAACGACCACTGTCCGGGCTTCGGCTCCGCCGCTCGCTTTGTCGCCCAGGCTTTCACCGGCGTGAACCTCGACAACCGCGCGCTCAAGGGCGTCTATATCGGCGTGGTCATGGGACGCCATGCCGGATTTCTAACAGCCTCGTCGTCGCTCGCGCGCAAGTATGTGGATGACGGACCGCACCTGATCTATCTGCCGGAACGCGCCTTTGATACCGACAAGTTCCTGGCCGACGTTGAGCGCGTGTATTCCCGCCACGGTGAATGCACCATCGCCGTTTCCGAAGGCATCTGTGATGCCGCGGGCAATCCGATGATTGTCAACCTGATGGGCACCGAAGAACGCGACGACCACGGCAACCTCCAACTCTCCGGCACCGGCGCGCTGGGCGACCTGCTCTCCCAAACCATCCGCAAAGGCCTCCATATCAAACGCGTGCGCTCGGATACCTTCGGCTACCTGCAACGCTGCTTCATGGGCTGCCGCTCGGACCGCGATGCCCACGAAGCCCGCGAAGTCGGCGAAAAGGCCGTGCAATACGCCATGAGCGACAACATCGACGGCTCGGTGGTCATCCGCCGCCCGGTGTTGAACTACAGCGTGGATTACGACCTCGTGCCGCTCTCCGCAGTGGCCGGGAAAACGCGTCTCATGCCTGATGATTTCATCAATGAATCCGGCAACGGCGTGACCGATGCCTTCATGAATTATTGCCGCCCCCTGTTAGGATCTAACATTCCAGAACCCCACCACCTGCGCGCGCCCGCAGTGCCGAAAATCCTGAATCGCTGAACCGGGGGGATATGGAACGCGGCGCGTGCACGAAAGCTCAGATCAAGCCCTGCTCGCGCAATTCCTCGTCCACCTCGTCATAATCCGGCGTGCCGATCCCGGCGTCGCGGATGCGTTGGATCTTGCGCCGCACGCCCACCTTGCTCTTGGGCCCGGTCACCAGACTGGCCACACCGTCCACGACAAATGGCAGCAAGGCCGCCACGCCCAGCGCACCCAGGCCGATGCCCACCCCGCGCCGGGCGCTCGGGTGCATCAGGTCTGCTAACAAAAGTCCCGCCGCCGCCCCCAAAAGCGCGGGTGCGGTGAGGGCGCTGGTTTCAATCCATGCGGGTGTGGTATCGGTATGCTCGTCTGACATGACGCCAATCTACAATCCCGCCACCCTATCGACAACCCCGGAAACAAAAATGTTGTGGATTCCCGCTTTCCGACCGGGAAAAAAACCTCATGATCCCACCTGTCATGCCAAGCCCCAATCATACGTTTGCGTTGATCCTCGCCGGTGGCTCAGGAACCCGCTTCTGGCCTCTGAGCCGCAACGCCCGCCCGAAACAACTGCTCGACCTCTTCGGCAACGGCACCTTGCTCACACAAACGATCCACCGCCTCGACGGCCTGGTCCCACCCGAAAACATTCTCGTCCTCACCAACGCATTGCAAGTGGACACCGTGCGCGCCGCCGCCCCCATGTTGCCTGCCCATAACATCTTCGCCGAACCCGCCAAACGCGACACCGCCCCGGCCGTTGCCCTCGGCATCGGCCTCATCGCCGCACGCGACCCGGACGCTGTGATGATAGTGCTGCCCGCGGACCAACTCATCGGTGACACCGCCGCGTTTCTAACAACCATGCGCGACGCCCTCGCGGTCGCGGAAAAATCCGACGGACTCGTCACCATCGGCATCCATCCCACCTGGGCCTGCCCGTCCTACGGTTATATCGAACGCGGCGATCGCGTTTCCATCCCCGGCATCGATTGCTCCAATCCGCCCTTCGAGGTGAAACGTTTCCGCGAGAAACCCAATCCCGAACTCGCCGAGGAGTTCCTCCGTCACGGCGGCTTCGCATGGAACGCCGGCATGTTCGTCTGGTCGCTGCCCACCGTGATCCAACAACTCGCCTCCCACGCCCCCGCTCTCGCCCACTTCATCGCCGAACTCCGCGCCTCCCCGGATCTAACTAGCACCATCGCCGAGCTCTTCCCCAAGCTGCCCGCCATCTCCATCGACTACGCGCTCATGGAAACCGCCGACCGCGTGCTCAACATCGAGGCCACCTTCGATTGGGACGATGTCGGATCATGGCTGTCCATCGCCAAATACCTGGAAAACACCGGAACGGAAAACCGCTCCAACCAAACCATCACCGAACTCGACTCGGAAAACAACATCATCTTCAACACCCGCCCCGGCTGCCGCGTCGCGCTGTTAGGCGTGGACGACCTCATCATCGTGCAAACCGAGGACGCCCTGCTCGTCGCCAACCGCCACCAGGCCGACGCCATCAAGAACCTCGCCGCCATCCTCCCGGAGGAGTTGCTGTGAGCTTGAAGAATCCAGAGACCAGAAGCCAGAGACCAGAAAAGAGCGCTACGTCATATTCATTTATCAATTCATTGACCACGCCGATGGGCGATTTCTTCCTCTGGATTCTGGGCTCTGGATTCCGGTCTCTAGCTTCTCTATAACCCCACTATGACATCCAAAACCCCCGACTCCCCCCACCCCGCTCTCGGCATCGATCATGGGGATGCCCGCATCGGCATTGCCGCCACCGATGACTTCGGCATCCTCGCCCATCCGGTGGAAACCATCGATTGCGCCCGCACCGACGCCATCGGACGCATCGTGCTTCTAACTGAAATGTGCGGCATCCGCACTCTGGTGCTCGGCCTGCCGCTGCGCATGGACGGCAGCGAGGGCACCTCCGCCGCCAAGGTCCGCACCTTTGCAGAACTCCTGCAGGCGCGCCTCCCGGACATCCCACTGGTCTTTGTGGATGAAGCCCTCACCACCTCCAGCGCCACCGCAAAACTCCGCGAAGCAGGCCGCAACGCCCGCCAACAAAAAGCCGTCATCGACCAGGCCGCCGCCGTGGAAATCCTCAACCTCTGGATGGGCCATGGATGAACCAGGGATTGTATCACATTTCACAGCAATACGAGCAAACGCAATCCGGACAACCTGCTCCGCAGCACAGGGTCCCTACACTAGGGAAACCATGCAGTATTTTGACCACTGATTTCACTGATTACACTGATTTTTCAGAATTGAATTTGAATTTGCCACTGGCGAACCTGCGACATAGTCTTATTTTGCCAGTTTTCCGTGTTGTTTATTCCAAATCAATCTGTGAAATCACTGTAATCAGTGGTTCCTCCTTCTATTGCAAAATTCATAATTCCTTGTGTAGGGAACCCTGCTCCGCCGCCATCTTTGTCCTTGCCGTAGAGCTGGATTTTTCGTTGGTTCAACAGCGTCTCCCAATTCTCTCATGAACCTTGGACTTCTCATCAAATATTTGCTCGCCTCGGCATTGCTTGTTAGCACCAGCGGCTGCCTCACCCAACGCACCGTCTCCAGCGGCGGCCAGACGGTCAGCTCCAATTACGTGTTCAAAAACCCCTTCACGAAGGCGGGACAATAAGCGACCTCAGGCACGGACGCAGACCCCTTGTCCGGACTCATTGGTCTTGCAATCCGGGCGGATCTGATGCAGGGTTCATCCATGTCCGCGAAGTTGAAACCCGGGAGTCCCTTTGAAAACGACCCTTTGGCTCGGGCAATTCTTCGTGAAGGTCTCCTGATTCAGGATCGTTTCTCCGCTGCGCCAGTGTATGCAAAAACCGGCAAGGGCTATCTGAAAAGCGTAGGAGTTGATGAACTTGTGAAAATCAAAAAGGCATTGAAAAAGGACAAACGATGAACTCACGAGCTTGGCTTGCAGGCGTTCCATGGGAAATGGTGATTTGGCAGAATGAACAACTTTGCAAATCCAAAAATGCCCATCATGGCCCTACTTCTGATGGCCATTCCGAATGCAAGACACTTTGGGAAGCTTCCCGGGTAAATATCATGACTTTGGATGAGATGATCATTCTCTGTCGCCAATGTCATCGGCTTGCACCGTTTACCAATTATAATGGCAACACTTTCGCCGCAATCGCACGCGCATTGATTGACAACTTGGAAATTCCAAGGGATGCCGTAACCATCGCCCGCTCGCTGGCAGGCCACATCGTGGCGGGTGTCGCCAGCGATGAGGAAATCACCGCATTCAAAAAATTCTGCGAGAGTCTCGGCTAACGCGCGCACCCGTCCTCCCGCCATGCGCCTCAAACTCACCATCGCCTACGACGGGCGTCCCTACAATGGCTGGCAAACCCAGGCCTGCGGCAACACGGTGCAGGACATCATCGTGCGAGCGCTCGAAGCCGTGGCCAAACAACCCGTCAGCCTGCAGGGTTCGGGCCGCACGGACGCAGGTGTGCACGCGCTCGGGCAGACCGCACATTTCGATCCGCCTCCCGGCCTGTCCATGAACCCTAACAACTGGGTGCCCGCGCTCAATTGCAAACTCCCCGCCACCATCCGCATCATGGCCTGCGAGGAGGTGCCCGCGGATTTCCACAGCCGCTTCTCCGCCACCGGCAAAATCTATCATTACGACCTTTGCACCGATCCCGTCCTGCCGCCCCTCAAGGCCGGACTGGCCTGGCACCTGCCGAGGTTGTTAGACCCCGGCGCGCTGGAACAGACGCTCGCCCTGTTAGTGGGCCGCCACGATTTCCACGCCTTCGCCGCCTACCGCGGCAACGAACAACCCGACATGGATTGGCAGCGCACCATCCACCGCGCGGAACTGGAAACCCTCAACGACGGCTACCGCATCACCTTCGCCGGCGATGGCTTCCTCTACAAGATGGTCCGCCTTCTAACAGGATCTGCGGTGCTCGCCGCGCAGGGGCGCATGGCCCATGACCATCTCGCCGCCTTGCTCGACCAGCCGCCCGGGCTGCCGCTCGGCAAGGCCCCGAACTGCGCCCCCGCCGACGGCCTCTATCTCCAACAGGTCATCTACTGATATCACTCCCATGCCGTTGCGAACGAAGGATTTTGATTACCACCTGCCCGAGGAGTTGATCGCCACACGCCCGCTGGCAGAACGCGCGGACTCGCGCATGCTGGTCATCCATCGCGCCACCGGCCGCATCGAACACCGGATGTTCCGGGAGTTCCCGGAATTCCTCAAACCGGATGATCTGTTAGTCCTCAACGACACCCGGGTGATCCCGGCCCGCGTGATTTCCGATGACGGCAGAACCGAATTGTTATGCCTGCGCCGCCTCTCGCCCGTGGATTGGCGCTGCCTCGTCCACCCCGGCAAACGCATGAAGACCGGCCGCAAGGTCATCGTAGGCGCCATCTGCGGAACCGTCACGGAGGTCTTTGACAACGGCGACCGACTGATCCATTGGGAGTCTCCCGTGGATTTGCACCAACACGGCCACCTCGCCCTGCCCCACTACATGGGACGCAATGACGATCGATCAGACATTGACCGCTATCAGACCGTGTTCGCCCGCGAGGAGGGTGCCATCGCCGCTCCCACGGCCGGTCTGCATTTCACTCCTGATATGTTAGAAAAAACGAACCACGCTTTCCTCACGCTGCACGTGGGCGTGGGCACCTTCCGCCCGGTGAGTGTGGAGGTGGTCACCGACCACATCATGCACCCGGAGGAATATGCAGTCAGCCGGGAAACCGCCCGCCGGGTGAACGCCGCTGGCCGCGTGCTCGCGGTCGGCACCACCGTGACCCGCGTGCTGGAAGCCATCGCCGCCGGATCTAACAACCCAACGCCCGCCAATGCCCACCCCCGCATCCCGGAACACGCGCACGCCGGCTGGACGGATATCTTCATCCACCCTCCCCATTCCTTCCGCGTCGTCGGTGGCCTGCTGACCAATTTCCACCTCCCGCAGAGCACGCTCATCATGCTCGTATGCGCCTTCGCCGGCCGCGATCTGGTCATGGACGCCTACCGCCAAGCCGTGCAACAACGTTACCGCTTCTACAGCTACGGCGACTGCATGTTGCTGCTGTGAGGAACAATGCGCGACGGATCATTCTTTTCGTGGTCTGTTGTGCATTTCGTGGTTTCCCGTGGATTTCCCTGCGCGGGGTCCCCCGGCCTTGCCCGGCCCTGTCTCAGGAACCGTCGCGATTTTTCGCCAAAACGTGCTGAAATCCTTGACACCAACACCAAAAGCGGGCTTTTTCCCTCCCCGCACGCAACGCAATGCACCCGTAGCTCAATTGGATAGAGCGTCTGACTACGAATCAGAAGGTTGGGGATTCGAGTTCCTCCGGGTGTACCACCCCAAATCCTTGAAAGCCAACAAATTGCGTGGTTTTTTGCCCTGAAAGGTTTTGTGCAGAGTGCGCAAAAGTGCCCCAGAATGCTCCGAACTGTCGCATGGATTGCAGGGTTGTTGCGGGGAACCTTATGTCACACCCCTTTCGTGATGAAACCGCCAATAAATGTGAGATAGCCCTGTGATCCAGGACCCGTGGAGTGGCGTGCAATCGATTCCTCGACGGTGCGCAGGCAAAGTGTCCATTCCCTCGTGGGAAGTGGCTTTCGGTTTCCTTCGTGGTCTTCAATCATCAAGCCAAGCCTTACTTTGAGAAGTGTTTCGTGTAATCCAGCGAGCACTTGATCACGGGGTGATGCATTCGGGAGTTGGGGTTTGCCGCCCTCTGAACTCTTCCGGACCTTGTTGAGCGTGGATCGAATCTGGGAATCGTTCAACACAATCCCATTTGACTTTGCCGTGGTGGCGCAATTGTGGATATGACTCTCGATCTGGAAAAGGATCGGCGTGAAGAACGGATCCTTCATGATGTCAGTGGTGTTCATCGCGACAAATTCAGACGCGGGTATCGGGACAGCACAAGTGAAAACCGGCCAGTCGGCACACCCCTCTCAGAATGCGGTGAGGCGCTTGCCAAGCAAGTGATCGAGGTTCCACTTGGTGGTGGTGGTTAGAGAGCGTTCGAGGCAGATGAAAAAGGGCTTGTCCTTGGCTTCATCGAGCTCCCGCAGGCGCTTGATCGTGGAGTCCTTGATGCCTTCGTTCCACGCGAGGCAGACGAGGGTGGTGCGTTTGCCATCGGTCACTTCGTAAACGGTGTTCTCCGTGAAATCCTCGCGGAGGCTGCGGGTGTAGTGGAGTTGGAAGCCGCACTTGAGAAGCACTTCGTCGAAGACCGCTTGCTCTGCTGCGGCATCAAGAGGCAGGAGCGAGGCGGATTCCTTCTCCTGAATGTAGCGCTTGAGCCCCTCGACGTTCTCCTCCTCGCTCAACTTCGGATCCGGCGTGAACTCACAGCGCGGAAAGTTGGATTTACTGAGCTTGTAAACCTTGAAACCGGTGTCGCGATCGATATTGAGGTGCCCATCGCCCTTGGGCGCGATCACTCGCTTCACGCGCTCGATAGTAACAGAAGAAAGAGTGTTCAATCCTATGGTTCGTGCCGGACTGTCGTCGGGCAACAATTCCGGCAGTTGAACAAGAATGTATTTCCGGTCTCCTCCATCAGCCGAATTCTGTCGGTGTAACGCTTCAGCAAGAGGCCCTGAGCCTGCAAAGAAATCCAGCACAAGGCACGAACCTGCGTCGTCAGTCGCCAGCTTGATGATCCGTTGTAACAGTTGTACCGGTTTGGGTGTATCAAAGGCCTCAACCCCATCAAACATGGAAATCAACTCTTTCTTCGCTGTGTCCGTCGTTCCAACTTCATCCGCTGTCCACAGTGTGTGTGGCACAATTCCTTCGGTCGCCTCACACCGGTAAAGTTTTTCTCGAGGAACATTTCCTCCGTTTTCACCATACCAAATTCGCCCGTCAGCAGTCAGTTCATCCAATCTCGCTTTGGTAACAGTCCAACAACGGCCAGATGGAGGATCAACAACCCTGCCAGATGGAGTCGTGACAGAGTAGAACTGCTCTTGCCTTCGGCCAGGGCCAGCCTGTGCGTTCAAAGAGACAGACTGCCAAGGTCCGCGAGGATCGTTGTCAGGATTGGAGTATCGGCTTTCGATATCCTCTGTTAGTGGCAGAAGATTGCGCCGAGTAATAAAGCGCTCTTTATCGACCGCATAGCACAGGATATAGTCATGATTGATCGAAAACGCCTTCCGATTTTCTCTAGTAGTTCGCTTCTCCCATAAAAACGTAGAAACATCGTTTTCTTCACCAAACACGGAATCCAAAACTCGTTTTAGATTGGTTATTTCATGATCGTCGCACGACACGAAAATCGCTCCATCCGGGTGAAGAAGTGACCTGGCGACAAGAAGTCGCGACTGGATCATCGACAACCAATCGGAGTGATACCTTCCGGAAGTGTCTGAATTTGTTTCTAGCCTTACACCATCTTCGACGGCTCCTGTCTGCTCCCAATACCGCCGCTTCCCCTCGGTATAGTTGTCCTTGTAAATAAAATCCTTTCCCGTGTTGTATGGCGGATCGATGTAGATCAATTTCACCTCCTGCCGGTATGCTCCGAGCAATAATTTTAATGTCTCAAGATTCTCGCCTTCAATGATCATGTTGCCGTCGGCCTTGTCGGGATTGACGGAACGGGTTTCGTCGTAAACGAGGGTGGCGGTGGTGGGGGTGAAGGCTTCGCGTTTGGAGGCGGCCTTGCCATACCATTTGAATTCGTAGCGCTCGGTCTCGTGGACTTCATTAGGCGCGACGAGACGTTTCAACTCGTCGGGATCGAGGCGGCCCTCGTTGGTGAAGAGATCGGGGAAGAGCCGCTTG
>CAYWLC010000065.1:0-15272 GCA_964458895.1 uncultured Luteolibacter sp.
GCCATCATAGCTTATTTTAGCCGGCCCCTGGCCGGACTTTGGGGCCCAGCTCAAAGCGGGCCTCCGACTGCCGATATTTGTTCCGACTTCGGTCCGCATCAGCCCACGCGTGGCTGGCAGGCGTTCTGTTGGCCCTGGTCTCGGTGATGCCGGGCATGGCGGAGAACCCCGCGTCCGCCGCGCCTGCCGCTGCGGAGGTAATCCTGCCTAACAGTTTTTACCCGGCCAACAGAGCGCCGTTACCGCAGAGTGCATACAGCATCCTGCCCTTGGGAGCGGTCATGCCGCAGGGCTGGCTCAAGAAGCAACTCGACATCCAGTCCAAGGGCTTGACCGGCAATCTGCCGAAATTCTGGAAAGACCTGTCACCCGACAACGGTTGGCTGGGCGGCAAGGGCGAAAGCTGGGAACTCGGGCCGTATTATACCGACGGATTGGTGCCGCTGGCCTTCCTCACCCAGAACCCGTGGCTGATGGGCCTCGCGGAAAAATGGGTGGGCTGGACGCTGGACAATCCGCGCGCCGACGGCGGCATCGGACCTGTTAGCTGCGTTGATTGGTGGCCGCTCGGACTGATGTGCAAATCGCTCACACAATTCCACGATGCCACCGGTGATCCGCGCGTGATCCCGGTGATGACGAAGTTCTTCACCTACATGAAAACCGAGCTGCCGAAGCGCCCGCTCAAGGAGTGGGGGAAAATGCGCTGGGCGGACACCGCGTTGAGCGCGATCTGGCTCTACAACCGCACCGGCAATCCGGAACTGCTAGAGGTGTCGAAGCTGCTCATGTCCCAAGGCTACGACTACGCGCGCCAGTTCTCCAGCTTCTATCCATACATGAAGCCGGCCCAGAAGTGGAACATCGAAAGCCACGGCGTGAACGCGGCCATGGCTTACAAGACGCCCGCGGTGATGTTCGTTCTATCAGGAGAGGACAAGTTCAAACAATCGGTTTACAGCGCCATCCGCAACCTTGACAAATATCATGGCCAGGCGGGCGGCCTGTTCGCGGCGGACGAATGTTTCGCAGGTCCCAGCCCCACCCAGGGCACCGAACTCTGCCTGGTGGCCGAGGCCATGTTCTCCTTCGAGAACCTGCTGGCGATGTTGGGCGACCCGATGTTAGGCGACCGCCTGGAGCGGATGAGTTACAACTCGTGGCCCGGCACCTTCAGCCCGGACATGTGGTCGCACCAATACGACCAACAGGCAAACCAGCCGATCTGCCGGAATTCCCCGGACAAGTGGTTCATCACCAACCAAGGCGACGCCAACACCTTCGGCGTGGAACCGAACTGCGGCTGCTGCACCGCCAACATGCACCAGGGCTGGCCGAAGTTGGTCAGGCACATGTGGATGGCCACCCCGGAGGACGGACTGGCCGCAGTGACCTACGGCCCGTGTGCCGTCACCGCCAAGGTCAAAGGCGGCAAAACCGTGACCCTCGAAGTGGCCACGAACTATCCGTTCGAGGAATCCGTCAAGATCACGGTTAGAACCGACAAACCCGTCGAGTTCCCCATGCAACTGCGCATCCCCGCATGGGCCAAGGACGCCACCATCAAGATCGGCGACAAGACCGACAAGACCCAACCCAACTCCTTTGCGACCGTCAACCGCACGTGGAAGAACGGCGACACTGTGCTTCTAACACTCCCCATGAAGATACGTATCGAGCGGCGTTTCAACAATTCCGCCTCCGTGCTCCGCGGGCCGCTGGTCTATTCACTGCGGATCGGCGAGAAATGGCAGAAATACCGCGGCCTCGACGCCCACCCCGACTACGAGGTGCTGCCGACCACGCGCTGGAATTATGGCCTGATTCTCAATGAAAAAGACCCGGCGAAATCCTTCGAACTGGTCAGCAAGGGCATGAAGGACCCGGTCTGGTCTAACGAAAACGCCCCGGTCGAACTGCACGCCAAGGGCCGGATCGTTCCGGAGTGGAAGGAATTGCACAACAGCGCCGATGTGCCGCCGGTGAGTCCGGTGGCCTCCAGCGAACCCACCGAGGAACTGGTGCTCATCCCCTACGGCTGCGCCAAACTCCGCATCACCGAGTTTCCCGTGATCGGGAACTAACAGCTATGATCATCGTGGCGCGGGCATTCTGCCCGCCGCCACTATTCATCATATACCCCTAACTGTCCGGCGTATCTCAATGAGCGAAGACCGATATTATGGATCGAAACGCGGAGGCGCGGAGATCGCGGAGGGAGGCGCGGAGTGAATGAGGTGCGGCTTGCGCCAAATAGGGGGAACGGACGTCTCGTCCGTTGATGAGGATGAAGTGAAATCGAAACGCGGAGATGCGGAGGTCGCGGAGGGAGGCGCGGAGTTTTCGGGAGAAGTTAGTTTTGCCGCCAAGCCGCCAAGTTCGCCAAGGAAGAGAAGTGAAACATGGGGATAGACGAAATTCTAACATTTATCCCGGGGTGTCCATGAACGGAGCGCGAGGCAAGGTGGCGCGCTCCCGCCGGGAGCGCAAACAGTGCCAGGCGCAAGGATGACCCAGGGCAGGACGTTACGACTGCCTCCCGAATTTCACCATCACTCCTCCCAGACATGCGCTCCCGGAGGGAGCGCGTCTTCGTTTGCGGCCTTTTCATCGAATGAAGCAAAAGGTCGCCTGGATTCACGAAGAGCCCAAAAAAAGAATCAGGATTTTTTCCGAGTTTTGTGCTTTTTTGCGGCTAACAATCCACAGCCCCACGTGCTGACGGACGAACAGCCGAAACGGCTGTAAACCATGACAGCCGGGACGGAGGTCTTCCGTTCAAAAGCCACACGCATTCATCTTCTACGCCGCAGGAGGAGGCCGGTGCCTAACAGGCATAGGCATGGGCTCGACCATTCGGGGATGACGATGTGGTCGATGACGCCGGCCTTGCTGTAGTCCACGATGTATCCGTTGTCGGCGAGGGCGCCGAGGGTGGCCCTGCTGACGAAGAATTCATCAGACGCCCAGCCGGTCATCAGTTCGTTTTTCATATCCATACCGGTGATCGAGCTGACGATACCGGTGTTAGATGATCCGCCGTCGGCTTCATTCCAATGTCCGTTGGAGGTGCCGTAGCCGCCGCCGAGTTCCACGGGGACGAAGGTGTCTCCGGGTCGGTTGAATTCGCCCTGCCATTGTTCCAGGGCGTTGGCGCCGAGGTATTGGCCGGTGCCGTTGGTGTAGAGATTGAGGACCGTGTAGTTGAGATGGGTGTTGTAGGTCCAGAGCGTGCCGAATCCCAGGACATGCGCCATTTCATGCAGGACCACCCCGTAGAATGTGTTAGATAATACCATGGCATCGACGTCGGCGCTGTCGAACTGCATGGTTCCAGAGGTGGTGTAATAAAGCGCGTGGTCGGGGAGGCCGATGGGGTTGTCGTCGTAGTAATCGGCGTACTGCGGGCCCGCGCTGCCGAGGATGCCGCCGGTTCCGTCGATGGACGGGAGGGAGACGGAGATGGCCAGGGAATGCGGAAGGTCCGGGTGGGGGGAGTTGTCAGCGTTGTAACCGAGGGTCAGGCTGTATCCGGTGATGGCGGAGTTCCAGTAATCCCGTGCATCGATGAAAGTCTGCTGCTGGATCTGAGTCATGGGGCCGGAGAAATCCAGACTGATCAGCGAAACCGCGCGGGCGTTGCCGATCAACAACAGACAGGTGGCAGTGCGGAGCAGACGGTGCATGTTAGAAAGTTCCTCAGGGTGCGACGGCGAGGCGTTCCGGGATGATATCACGTTCGAAGATGAAGCCGTTTTCCTTGTAGCTTTTGAGGCGGAAGTGGGTGGCGGTCGAGAGCACGCCTTCCAGGGTGCTGAGTTTTTCGGAAACGAATCTGGCGACCTCGCGGAGGTCGGCACCCTCGACGACGACCATCAGGTCATACCCGCCGCTGGCAAGATAACAGGAAAGCACCTGGTCGAAACGCGCGATGCGCATGGCCAGGCGGTCGAAGCCGCCGCCGCGTTCGGGCGTCACCTTGACCTCGATGAAGGCGGACACCGAGGTGTCGCCGGATGCTTCCGCATCGATCACGGCATGATAGCCGCGGATGGTGCCGTCATTTTCCCATGCGGCCAGGCGCGCTTCCACGGTTGATAGATCCATGGACAGAAGATCGGCGAGTTCCTGATGGGAGAAACGCGCCTTGCGGCGGAGCAGTTCGAGAAGCGGATCGGTGGACATGAGTGAGTTGTTAGTTACAAGTTTGAAGTTTCAAGGAGGAAGACGGGAGGGCAGAGGACACGGGGCTCTAACTGGGGTTGGGCACGAGGATGAGTTCCTTGCGCCGGTCCTGGACGGGTGCGCCGGATGCAAGCCAGGCGTCGTAAACCGCCCATCCCTGTTGGAGCAAGGAGCGCGCGCGGTTGAAACGATCCGGGTTGTTGAGTACCACGACGACCAGGCGCCGCGGGGTGGCCCCCTTGCTGCCGTCCGCTTTGGTGCGGACCAGTGGGTCGCGCTCCATGCAGACCGAGACACAGGGGCCGGCGGCTGAGGTGGTGCCGGTTTTGATGCCGAGGATGCCGGTTTCGCCTATCAGTTCGTTAGAATTGCGGACATGATAGCTGCGGATTCCGCCCGCGCCGTGGACGCTGATGGTGCGTTCCGGCTGGCGGACGATGAAACTGAAGGCATTTCGGCGCATGGCATAGATCGACAGGCGCGCCACATCCGCCGCGGTGCAATAGGCCTTGGAGCCGCTGCGTTCCAAGCCGTGCGGATTGGCAAAACGCGTCTGGGTCATGCCGAGGGCGACGCTCAGGCGGTTCATTTCGCCGACGAATTCAGCGACGGGATCGGCGTCCTTGCCACGTCGTCTGACGAGTTCGCGGCCCACATGGTCGGCGATGGTGACGGCGGACAGGTTGTCGGACCCTAACAGCGCAGAGTAGAGGGCGTCGCGCAGGCTGATGCGGTCGCCGGGTTGGAGGTTCATCGGGTTGGGGCCGCCGACGCGCGTGATGGTATCGGGCACGGTGATCTGGACGGTGGCGATGTCAGTTCCGGTGGCGGCCGCCCAGTCCACAGCCACGATGCCTGTGGCGATTTTGGTGAGGCTGGCGATCGGGCGTTTGGCCCCGGCATTGGAGGCGACAAGAACTTTTCCCGAGTAGGCCTCGACGACCATGGCGCATTCCTGGGCACGGGCGGTGGCGATGAGCACGCAAAGTGCGGCGGCAAAGACGGGGATTCTGGGAAATGGTAGGATCATCATCACGTGGAAGGGAGACGACGAACGTAGCCAAGCCCGATGACAACTCAACCCCAAAGACGGGGAGGGCGGGGCAGGGTCCCTACACCGGATGGATCAACGGGACTCGTCCGCAGCAGGAACGTCAGTCGGAGGGTGCAATTTGATGGGGCCTTGAGGCGGGTGGGGTTTATCCAGAATCGAATGCATCAACGAGTTGCCGGTTTCCTTTTTGTGTCGCAAGGACATCCCCGCGAAAAATGCCACGGCAGCCAGAATCACAAACCACAACATTCCAGCGAAGCCCATTCCACCGTCCTCGTCATGATGGCGGCGGACGGGTGGCAACATGACCCGCGAGGTGATCGGCTGTTTCTCCCGGAGGGGTGGAAGCTTCGGGTGGGTGAACTCCGCGGTAATGGGCGATTCCTCAGGCGGTTTTTCCCTGGCAAGTGCTTCATTTTCCTCATCGGTCAGCAGAAAATCAAAGGCCACATCCCCGAGTTTCACGGATAGCCCGCTGCGCAGGGTGATCACCTCCATGCGCTCGCCATCCAGTTTGATGCCATTGGTCGAACCCACGTCGCGCAGTTCATAGCCGCCCTCGACGCGGCGCATTTCCGCATGATTGACCGAAACCGAACCGCAATCGATGGCAATATCGTTCTCACTGCCCCGCCCGAGTGTGACGATTTGCCGGTCGAGCTGAAACCGATAGGGCTGTGGGGTTTGATCTGGAACGGTGATGGTGATGCGGGGCATGGCTACAAAACGAATGATTCCGGCACTTTCTAGCGCGAATCAGCGGGAAGATACAGGATAATTTTACAGGTCCATCCGCAGGGTCAGGGAGGTTGTCTGGTTAGTTGATTTTCGGAGGGGGAGTTTTGATGAGACGCAGGGCTGCGCGTATTAAGGGACTGGCACTTTTTACTTCCAATGATTTGTGGAAGATCGTGACGATTGGCGGATGGAAAACCATGATCCAGGTAGGGAAGTGCCGGTATTTCCTGATCAATTCGAGACGCCATGAATCTTCGCAAATCCGCCGAGTGCCAATTTGTCCACAGATTATTGATGCGGCCGCACGGATAATCGGTACGACTGCGCGCGACACAAGGCACTCCGCCGCACCGACAAACTCGCTGAGAAGTTGTCTGCAAATGGTTGATGCGGCCGCATCAATGATTTGTGGAGAGTGGGAAGAGTCTGGTCTGGGATGTAATCACTATGCGCCGAAATCTGGCTAGTTTCGGATGGTCTTATCGAGTTGCGTGGAGAATTTCAACCGATTGGGTAGGCCAGCCTCATACCTCAAGGCGCAGGTCCCGCGCACTCCACAGACACAAAGGGTCTGCCCCTTAATATGTGTCTCTTAGTATGCCGTTGAATTACTTCTGAATCGGGAGTCGTTTCGGGTTGATTCTCCCTGATGTGGGACCCCCCTGGGCACGTCCGGGGATACCGGGCATCGACATTCGGCATCCGGCATGATTTTCTCCGGGCGATGACGGACGGATCACTGCTCATGCTCGGCCTCGCGGGTCCGGAACTCACACCGGATGAGGCCACCCTGTTCGGTCGCCTGCAACCGGCCGGTTACATTCTTTTCACGCGCAACATCGTGACCGCGCCACAAACCCGGAAACTCACCGATGATCTGCGCGCGCTTTCCCGGACCTTGCCCATCATCGCCATCGATCAGGAAGGCGGACGGGTCACCCGCACCCGTGACATCGCGCCCGCAGCACCTTCCGCCCCCGAGTTGGCGGCGCGCGGCGATCCGGAAAAAATCAAGGACGCGGCGCGGCTGACCGGCGACCTGCTGCGATTGTTAGGCTTCAACCTGAACTTCGCGCCGGTGTTGGATCTCGATCATTTCCCCGCAGTCCGGAACGCTCTAACAGGACGCGCGTGGGGCCGCGACCCGCAACGCGTCATCGATCATGCGGGAGTCTGGAACCGTTGCTTGCGCCAATGCGGCATCGCAGCTTGCGCCAAACATTTCCCCGCCGGCGGGCGTGCCGTTTCTGATCCCCACCTCGACCTGCCGTCCTCACCGGCCACGTTGGAGGAATTGATGCGGGAGGATGTCATTCCCTACACGGCGCTGATGCCGGAATTGGACGCCATCATGCTGGCGCATGTCTGGTTCCCTAACATCGATCCCGACGCCCCCGCCTCGTTCTCCGCACGCCTCATCCGCCGCTTGCTGCGCGATCAACTGGGCTTCGACCGACAGCTTGTTCTAACAGACGATCTTGACATGGCCGCCATCACCACCCGCTACGGTCGCGGCGAGGATGCCAGGCGCGCCATCGAAGCGGGCAACGATCTGGCGATGATTTGCCACCGCACCGAAACCGCGGAGATCGCGGCGCGGGCGGTTGGTGGCTTGCCACACCACGTGACCGCTGAGGCGCGCGAGCGTGTGGAGGAATTCCGATGGAAAAACCTCAATCCGCCGCTGGCGTGGTCAGACAAGCGATGGTTGGCCACCTGCGAGGGTCTAACACAACTTGCCGGGGAGTTTGCCGATGACGGCTCCAACGAATCCGCGAGTCCGGTGGCGCAATATTGACTCCGGTTTTCAGGTTTCATGAAAAAAGGCTCGTCAGGGGCGGGGCGCTTGGCGGAAAATCGGCGCGTGATTCATCCGACCGCCATCGTTTCACCGCTTGCCAGGCTGGGCAACAAGGTCCGCATTGGTCCGTATTGCGTGGTCGGTGCCCATGTCGAACTCGGCGATGACTGCGTCCTGCATTCCCATGTGGTGCTGGAAGGGCACTCGACCTTCGGGTGCGGCAACGAGTTTTTCCCCTTCGCCATGGTGGGGGGAAAAACCCAGGACCTCAAATACATCGGGGAACCGACCTCGCTGGAAGTGGGCGACCACAATGTGTTCCGCGAGAACTGCACCGTCCACCGCGGCACTCACGAGAGCCTGCCCACGCGGATCGGTTCTAACAACCTGCTGCTGTGTTACACGCACGTCGCGCATGACTGCCAGTTGGGCAACCACATCATTCTATCCAACTCCGTGGGACTGGCCGGGCACATCGTCGTGGAGGATCATGTGATCATTTCCGGCCTGGCCGCCGCGCATCAATTCTGCCGCATTGGGAAACACTCGATCATCGGCGGGCTCTCCAAGGTGGTGCAGGACGTGCCGCCGTTCATGATCGTGGATGGGCATCCGGCCACCACTCGAGGCTTGAATCTGGTGGGCTTGCAGCGCAGGGGATTTGTCGAGGAGGACATCCGCGCGCTCAAAGCCGCCTACAAGAAACTTTTCCTCAAGAAAGAAGGCAACATGGCCAACCAGATCAGCTCACTCAAGGCAACCCACGCCGCGGACAGCCCACACGTGGCGTATTTGATCCACTTCATCGAAAATTCCGAACGTGGCGTGACGCGCTGAGGAAATTTTTCGCGGGATTTCCATGGAGCTTGCGGTTGCACAGTGCGATCCGTCCCGCTAGCGTGCGCGGGTGAGCCGTCCCATCGATACCGTCATTGAGTTCCTCGAAGCCGAGCAGGCCCGTGGCGTGACGCATGTTCTGCTCGACGAGGGCGCGCGCGTCGGCATGAGGAATTTGTTGCGGCGCGTCAAAGGCAAAGGATCGAACCCGGACTCGGCGGCCTCCAAAACGCCCGCCAATATGCCACCTGCCCCGGTGAATCTAACAATCGATGGCAACACCAAGGCGGAAAAACTCGCCTCGCTGCGCGCGCAGGCCGAATCATGGGCTCCCGCCAAGGCGCTTGGCACCTTGCGCGAGGTGATGGTCTTCGCCACGGGAGATCCCGAGGCACGGATCATGCTCGTGGGCGAAGCTCCCGGCCACGAGGAAGAGAAAAAACGCGAACCCTTCGTCGGGCCCGCGGGAATGAAACTCAGCGACATCCTCAAGGCGATGGGACTTTCCCGCCAGGAGGTTTATATCTCCAACATCGTCAAGTTCAGACCGGCCATGGCCCGGCAAACCACTAACAACCGCAAACCCGGTGCGGACGAAATTGCCGCCTGCCTGCCCTTCATCCGCGCCGAGGTGGCCATCGTGCGCCCGGCCTGCATTATCGCGCTGGGTGGCACGGCTGCGGAAGGATTGTTAGGACTGACCGGCACCGTGGGCTCCATGCGCGGCTCATGGCATCAATTCGAAGGCATCCCGGTGCGCGTCACCTATCACCCGAGTTATCTGCTGCAGACCGGGGCCAGTCAATCCATCAAACGCCAGCTATGGGAGGACATGCTCGCGGCGATGAAACACCTCGGCATGCCCATCAGCACCAAACAACAGGCGTTCTTTCTTCCGAAGGCGTGACGATCTAATCACCTAACTGTTTTTCGCCCAGGATGCCGATGGCCTTGGGCATGCGTTTGCGGCGCAACGCGAACTGCCGCACGGCATGCAACCGCAGGTGCGCCACGGCTTCCCCGATGTCGTCGGTGAAAAAGATCAGATCCGGGTCCTCCGGGCTGATCGTCCCCTCGTCCGCCATGCGCTGGACGAATTCCATCAGCGGCTGCCAATAATCCCTGCCCATCAGGATGATGGGGAATATCTTCAGTTTCCCGGTCTGAATGAGCGTCATGGTTTCAAACATCTCATCCAAGGTGCCCGCGCCGCCGGGCATCACGATGAAGGCATAAGAATACTTCACCAACACCACCTTGCGGGTGAAAAAATAACGCATCGTGAGCGCCCGCTGCACATAGGGATTGATATCCTGCTCAAACGGCAGCTCGATGTTCACACCGATCGAGCGTCCGCCGATTTCATAGGCGCCCTGGTTGGCGGCCTGCATGATGCCGGGGCCGCCGCCGGTCAACACCGTGAAACCGAGCCGGGCACTGGCCGCGCCCATCTGTCGCGCAAGTTCATAGTAACGTGTGCCCGGCTGCGTGCGCGCCGAGCCGAAGATCGTCACGCAGGGCCCCACGAAATTCAGCGCGCGGAAGGCTGTGAACAAATCCCGCGCCACCCGGAACAAGGTCCCGATATCATGCAAGCGTGAGGTGGGTCCGGATAGCAGCGATTGATCCGGAGACTCGAGTTCAAAAATCTGCTGCTGCTCGATTTCCTCCTCGGTGACCCGGTGATCCCCATGGGTTTGCGGCAGTGTCTTGTCTTCGTCTGAACTCACGCGCCCAGCCCTAGCATGCTTGCGCCCCTAAGGGAATGCCAAAACCCGGGGGAGGATGGGAGGGTCTCCGGGCGGTCCGCTCGCTGATGTAGGACCGGATGGCATGAGACCGGATGCCTCACGCGAAGTCGCGAAGCCGCGAAAGAATACCCAAAACGGGCGAGCCGCCCGATCCTGTCAATTTTGCCAATGCGGCGGCGGCAGTGAAAAGAGGTGCCGGGCAGAATGCCCGCGCCACCGTGGCCCGGGCATTCTGCCCGGAGCCTTCCATAACAAAATCCTGTGCGAACCTGATAGTATTCAGTCTCCACTGAAAGTATTGGCTGGGATTTCATTCACCTTGATTTGATCAATTCCCGGACAGATCGACATCTGTTAGAACCTCTGTGGGGAGGTTTTTGCTCAGGATGTTGTCCGCGTATGCGGCGGCGGGCAGGCCTTTTTCGAGGACGAGGCCGGGTCCCTGGTTGAGGGTGGCCTCGTTGCGGGTGACGCGCGTTTTAGCGGCGGCGGCACGGATGACAAAGCCGCCTAACAAATTAGCGCGCGCGGTGTTGCCGGTGATTTTTCCCGAGCCCGCGCTGTTGAGCACGAGGCCGAACTCGCGGTTGGCGACGAGTTGATTGCCCTCGATGCCGGCGGTGCCGACTCCATTGTCCACGTGGATGCCGTTGAGGCAGTTGCCCTCGCAGCGGTTGTTGACAAGGGTGACTGCGGCGCCGCTCCACGATTCGATGCCGTGTTGGAAATTGTCGAGGGCTTCGGATTCTCTAACGGTCAAGGACGAGCCCGCGCCGGTCACGGCGGCGCCGTTCCATCCATTGTCGGAGAAGCGGCAGCGGCTGGCCGTGGCCTCGCCCTTGTCGATGACCACCAGACCATGGCCGCTGGCATCGCTGAATTTGCAAGCGACGAAGGTGGCACTGCCACCGCTGACCAGGGCCGCGGAAAATCGTTCCTTGCCGGTGGCGAGGAACGATTCGTGGCGGAAGGTGATGCCGCTCACGCGCACCCCTCTTGCCTGCGGGCCGATGGTGATGGGGCAGCCGTCGGAGGCCGGGCATTCGACGGTGGTTTTGCTAGAACCCGCGCCCTCGAGATCGACGGCGGTGTGGATGACAAGCGGGCCTTTCCAGGTGTTTTCCGCTAGAACGATGCGGTCGCGTTCATGCGCCGCAGCAAGAGCCTCCGCAGGCGTGGCGTAATCCTCGGGAACCCTCAGCGTGCGGGTGTAGGACGCCATTTTTTCCAGTCTTGCCGCAATCTCCTTGTCGTCCGGTGCGAGCGCGGCGGCCTCGCGCAGCCAGTCCAGCGCCAGTTGGTCGAACTGCCCGTGGTCCCTGGCAAGCGCCTTGTTGAGCAACTCCCTGGCCTTGCGCTGGTCCGCCGTGAATTTAGCGAGCGCGTCGTTAGATTCTATTAGAACGTTTCTGGCATCCGCGTCATCGGGCGAGGTCGCCAGGATTGCGCGCGCGGCGGCGATGGCCGCTTCCCATTGGCGTTCATCCAGCAGCTTGCGTGCGGCGGCGATGGCGGCCTCGCGAGCCTGCCTGGCCTGAGCCTCGCCGATTTTTGTTAGAACCGCGGTGGCCTCCTTTTCATTGGGAAACTTTTCCAACACCCTCCGGATCGAGACCTGCGCCTCGTCCAGACGGCCCGTCTCCAGCTCCGCGACGGCCTGGCCGGTCCAGTAGGCGACAAACTGCGCCTGTTCCTCGGCCATGCCGGCTTCGATGCTGCGGCGCCCTAACAAAGCGGTTGGGGACCCGGGCGAGAGGTTTTCGATCTCCGCAAACGCGTCCGCGGCCTCCTGCCAACGGCGGTTTTCGACCCACGATGACCCCGCACGTTCCAGACGGGTGATGCGCGCCTGAATCCGCAGGGCTTTGTCCTGCTCGTGGTATAGGTAGAGCGCGGCCGCGCAAGCTGCGGCGATCCCAAGCGCCCCGAGCCATGCCAACCAGCGCCAGCGTCGCGGTGGGGTGGTCTGCGCGGATAAGGCGGATGGGATCAGCGGCGCGGACGGGGCGGACGGGACCTCCGGTATCTCGAGCGACTCGAGATGCTCGCGCAGCGCGGCGATGGCACGGTCGAACTCGATGAGGCCATCCTGATAACTCGCGGCGAGCACCGCGTCCGTTTCGTTTCTAACAATCTCGGCGATGCGCTCGCGGGCGCGCCTGAAATCCGCGAGCAGCGGGCGCGGGTCCTCGTCCGGACCCAGGCCGAGGATTTTGCGGGCTTCAGTGAAGGTCATGCCAAAATATTGTTAGAAAAAATCAGCCGATGAAGCGTTGCACGATCGGCATGCGACGGCCGATGCCGAAGGCTTTGGAGGTGACGCGCAGGCCGGGGGCGGACTGATGGCGTTTCCATTCGTTGAGATCGACGCGGCGCTGGATCCAGCGCACGGTGGTCTCATCGAAGCCGCGCGTGATGATTTCGTCAGGTGAGAGGTGGTGTTCGACGTAGAGTTCGAGGATGCGGTCGAGGATTTCGTAGGGTGGCAGCGTGTCCTGATCCTTCTGATCCGGGCGCAGCTCGGCGCTGGGAGCCTTGTCGATGGTCTTCCACGGGATGATCTCGCGCACGCGGTTGATCCAGCGCGCGATTTCATACACGCGGCCTTTCGGCAGGTCCGAGATCACGGCAAGGCCGCCGCACATGTCGCCGTAGATGGTGCAGTAACCGACGGCGAGTTCGCTCTTGTTGCCGGTGGTGAGCAACAGGTGGTTCTCTTTGTTAGAGAGCGCCATGAGGAGCAACCCGCGGATGCGGGCCTGGATGTTTTCCTCGGTCACGTCCTCCGGTTTGCCGTCGAACAAGGGACGCAGGGTGGTCTTGAGGGCATCGAAGGCCGCCGCGATGGAAACCTCGTCACAACGGATGCCGAGGTTTTCCGCAAGGGCCAACGAGTCGTCCACGCTGCCTCGCGAAGAGTATGGGCTGGGCATCGTCAGACCGCGCACGTTTTCCGGACCCAGCGCGTCGGCGGCGATCACTGCGGTTAGAGCGGAGTCGATGCCGCCGCTCAGTCCGAGGCAGACGCTGGAGAATCCGCACTTGGTGGCATAGTCGCGCAAGCCCATGACCAGCGCCTGATAGAGCTGCGACGGCGGATCATCATCTAACAAAACATCATCTTCCGCGGAGGCGAACGGATCCACCACGCGGCAGGTTTCGACAAATCCCGGGAACTGGCAGGAGATGCGACCGTTGGCCGCGGCGACCAGCGAGTGGCCGTCGAAGACGAGTTGGTCGTTGCCGCCCACGGTGTTGCAATAGACCACGGGGACTTTGACGCGACGCGCGATGCCGCCGATCATGGCGCGCCGCAGTGCGGGTTTTCCGAGGTGGAAGGGCGAGGCGCTGAGGTTGATGAGCAGGTCGATGCCCTTGGCGGCGAGTTCGTCCACCGGATCGCGGTCGTAGAATGGGCGTTGCAGGTAGTCTTCCGTCCAGATGTCCTCACAGATGGTTAGACCGATGCGTTTGCCGTTCCAAAGCACCGGCTCGCAGGTTTCTCCGGGTTCGAAGTAACGGCGTTCGTCGAACACATCATAGGTGGGCAGCAGGGTTTTCCAGATGCGGTGGCGGATTTTCCCCTGTTCGAGCCAGGCGACGGCGTTGCGGAACGGTTTGCCAGGGTGCGTCGGGTGATGGTGGTCGACGTAACCCACGAGCAAGGGCACCTCGCGGGTTTCGCCTGCCAGATAATCCAGTGCTTGCAGGCACTTGGGTACGAACTGCGATTTGAACACCAGATCGCGCGGCGGATAGCCGGCCAGGGAGAGTTCCGGCGTGAGCACGAGGTCAGCGCCTGCGTTGAGGCATTCGCGGTAGGCGGCGAGGATGCGCTTGGCGTTGCCGGGAAAATCTCCGACGACCGGGTTGATTTGAGCGATGCCGATCTTCATGGGGTGCCCCTAGGTAACACCGGCCAGGGACAGGGGCGGAAGCAAAAAACCGGATTTCGTCGGATCACGGGCGGCGCTCTTTGCGTTGCATTTCCTCACGCGGGATCTAAACTGTGGGCAAATCACGGCCATGGGACTCGAAAAGATCACGCAGAAACTCCAGGAGGCGCTGCAAGCCGCACAAAGCATCGCCTCGAAATCCGCCCACTCGGAACTCAAAAGCGCCCACGTCCTGCTCGCGCTGCTCCAACAGGAGGGCGGCATCGCCGTGCCCATCCTGCAAAAAGCCGGGGTGGATGTTGCCCGCCTCAAGGCGTCCGTGGCCAGCGCGCTCGCCCGCGAACCCAGCATCCAGGGGGCCTCCACCCAGCCGCAGATCAGCGTGGGCTTGCGCGCCACGCTCGACTCTGCGGATACGGCCCGCGAATCCCTTGGCGATGACTACCTCAGCGTCGAACATTTCATCCTCGGCTCGCTCAAGGGTGACTCGCCCGCGGGCAAACTGCTCAAGGAGGCTGGTCTGGATGAAACCAAAGCCATGGAGGCGATCAAGAGCGTGCGCGGCTCGCAGAAAGTCACCGACCAGAATCCGGAGGGGAAATATCAAACCCTGGAAAAATACGGCACCGATCTAACAGCTCGTGCGCGCGCCGGGAAAATCGACCCGGTGATCGGCCGTGACCATGAGATCCGCCGTGTGTTGCAGGTTCTATCACGCCGTACCAAGAACAACCCGGTGCTCATCGGCGAGCCGGGGGTTGGCAAGACCGCCATCGTCGAGGGTCTCGCGCGCCGCATTGTTTCGGGTGACGTGCCGGAAGCGATGAAGAACAAACGCGTCATCACCATGGACATCGGCGGGATGCTGGCGGGTGCAAAATTCAGGGGTGAGTTCGAGGACCGCCTCAAGGCCTTTCTCAAGGAGGTCACCGATGCCGAGGGTCAGATCATTTTGTTCATCGACGAACTCCACACCATCGTCGGCGCCGGCGCCAGCGAGGGCGCGGTGG
>CAYWLC010000066.1:0-15195 GCA_964458895.1 uncultured Luteolibacter sp.
CGGTGAAGCGCTGGCTCATGTTGAGGGCGCGGTTGCAGAGGTTGCCCAGTTCGTTGGCGAGTTCGGTGTTGAAGAGCATGACCAGCCGCTCGATATCGAAGTCGGAGTCCTTGCCGGTGACAATGTCGCGCACGAGGTAATAGCGAAGCGCCGCGACGCCGAATTTATCGGCGAGCTCCGACGGATCGACGATGTTGCCCAAGGATTTGCTCATTTTCTCGCCGCAGATGTTCCACCAGCCATGGACTAACAGACGTGGCATTTCGGCATCCGGGAAGCCCATGGCATGGAGCATGCACAGCCAGTAGATGCCGTGGGCGGGGACCAGGATGTCCTTGCCGATAATGTGGACCGGGCGTTCGTCATGGGTCCAGAGGCGCTGGAAGTCCGGCAGGTCGGCGTCCGGGGCGGCCTGATAACCGGCGAAGGAAACGTAATTGATGAGAGCGTCAAACCAAACATAGGTGACGAAATCCGGGTCAAAAGGGATTTCGATGCCCCAGCGCAGGCGTTCTTTCGGGCGGGAGATGCAGAGGTCGGTGCCCGAGTTGCGTTCGAGCGCGTTGAGCAACTCGGATTTTCGAAACGCGGGCAGCACGGCATCCGGCGTGGCTTCGAGGTAACCCTTGAGCCAGTCGGTGTGATCGCTGAGTTTGAAATACCAGTTTTCCTCCTCAATCACCACCACCTCGCCCCACTCGGGACCGAAATTGCCGGATTCATCGCGATCGCGATCTGATAGAAATTGTTCCTGGCGCACGGAGTAGTGGCCGGAGTGGGCGTGTTTGTAGAGCTGGCCCTGCTCCTTGAGAGTCGAGAGGATGCCTTGCACGCATACCTTGTGGCGCCCGTCGGTGGTTTCCGCCCAGCCGTCGTATTCCACTCCTAGCTTTTCCCAAAGATTGAGGAATTTCCGGGTCGTGCGTTCGACGAAGGTTTCCGGACTCACCCCTTCTTTTTCGGCCGTTTGCTGGACTTTCTGGCCGTGTTGGTCCACGCCGGTGAGGAAATACGCCTGATCCCCACGCAGACGACGGTAGCGGATGATCACGTCGGCCAGCACCTTTTCGTAGGCATGGCCGATGTGCGGTGATCCGTTGGTGTAATCGATGGCGGTGGTGAGGTAGAACATGGGAGTGGATGAGGTGGCGCGGCATCGATGATGCCGCATCTTTCCGGAGTGGGAATTCCTCGGGACGCGCTCTCATCGAGAGCGCAGCACCTCGGAATACCCGCCGGACGAACGAGCAAAGCAGAGAGCCATCCGGCGTGCAAGGCGGATGGGACCCTCTCAAATTTTAGAGAAACATTTCTGGGTGGGTGGCGTTAAACGTCTGTCCGGTTCGCCGATTGCAGTGCTGGAAGGTTTTTTTGATGACTTTCCAGTGGCGAATCTCCAGTGACCGGGTAAAATGATCCGTTGCGCTACCGCATCACCCAGACCATCTCAGTAAAACCAACCAACCAAACCACTCCTATGAAACTGATTTTGAGCGCGCTCTGCGCATCGTTGATGATTATCCCCATTTCCTTTGCCGCCAATGCCGACAAGGGTGCCCGTGAAGCCATGCCCATCGCCGCTTGCGACAAATGTAAGAAGAATGACGGCGACTGCGACAAGTGCAAGAAAGACGGTGACTGTGACAAGGACAAGAAAAAGGAAGGCACGCTGGCCCAGTGCGGCAAGTGCAAGAAAGACGGCGACGCCGACAAGGACAAGAAGAAGGAAGGCACGCTGACCGACTGCGGCAAGTGCAAGAAGGACGGCGACTGTGACAAGGACAAGAAAAAGGAAGGCGCGCTGGCCGACTGCGGCAAGTGCAAGAAGGACGGCGATGCCGACAAGGATAAGAAGAAGGAAGGCACACTGGCCTGATTTATCTATCAGACAACACCTATCATTCCATACCCATCATTCAACCAACCGCCGGAAGACCTCCGGCGGTTTTTTGGGTTTGATCAATCCTCCTCGAACTTGCGTGCGATGAGGTCGCCGATGGCATCCAAGGCGGCATCGGCGTCTGCACCGTTCGCGCTCACCAGGATGACGGAGCCGTGACCGGCCGCCAGCATCATAAGCCCCATGATGCTTTTGCCATCCACTTCCTCGCCATCCTTCTCCACGAAGATATCCGCTTCGAATCGATTGGCCAATTTGACGAATTGTGCGGCCGGCCGGGCGTGGATGCCGAGTTTGTTGACGATGGTGAATTCTTTCTTGGCCATGAAAAATCGGCTGCTGCCGCACGCACCGTAGAAAGTCCACCGCCACTCTCCAAGGCAAAAAATTCAGCATCGTCACAAAACCTATCGAATCCGCTTTGCCGCCCGTGGTTTCAGCCCAGATTCCGATATGGAAACCACGAAAGGCACGAAATATCACTAAAAATAAAAGGGTTGTACCAATGGATTCACAACCCCGGAAGTGTTTGGAGCTATGCCCGCAAACCAATGAATTTTTGTGTCTTTTCGTGCCCTTTGTGGTTCTCGTATTCCAATTTCGGGTCAGGAATTGGACCAATTCAAGCCGTGTTCCTGCCGCCATTGGCGGAATGCGGCAAATTGCTCGCTCTTGGGCAGGTTCCGGCGGCTAGGGTCCTCGTTCAGGAAGCTTTCAAACAGGCCGCTCGCCGCGCTGTCCTCCGGCAAACTGGACAATTCGCGGGCCGGATTGCGCTTCAGCCACTCGACCAGTGACCGTTCCACCCGCCCAAGCCGACGCATCAGCCCGACCATGCACAGCACAATCAAGGCCATCAGACCCACCCCTGCGATGAGCAAATTCACGATGGTCGCACCATTGGCATCTTGCATGACCCGAGTCTGGGAATCTCCCGCTACTTTGCAAAGTTCCAATTGTGAAAATGCGGCACTCAGAGGAGTCCCTCAGAGGTTTCCTGCTTGAGGCGGAGTTGGCCGCAGGCGGCATCAATATCGCCACCCTTTTCAAGGCGAAGGTTGGCGGTGACTCCGGCGTTATTTAAGATGTCCCGGAATGCATGGCAGCGGGCGTCTGACGGGCGCTTCCACTCAAGGCCCTCGACGAGGTTGTAAGGAATGAGGTTCACCTTGGCACGGATGCGGCGCGCGTGCCGGGCGAGCATGGCCGCTTGCTCAAGCGAATCATTCACCTCATCTATCAGAATATATTCAAGCGTGAGGGTCTGCTTTTTTTTCGAGTTCCAATAATCCAGCGCCGCGAACAGATCCGCAAGCGGCCATTTCCGGTTGATCGGCATGATCCGCTGGCGGACATCGTCGGTGGCCCCGTGCAATGAGATGGCAAGGCGGATCTGCCGCGGGTGTCCGGCAAGTTGGCGGATTTGCGGGACCAACCCGGCGGTGGAGATGGTCAGATGGCGCGAACCAAGACGCAGCGTGTCCTCCCCGGTGATGAGATCGATCGATTCTAACAAACTTTCAAGATTGGCAAGTGGTTCGCCCATACCCATGAAGACAAGGGAATCGACGCGCTCGCCGGTGAGTTGTTCGGCCGCAAGCACCTGACCGGCGATTTCCGCGGGTTCGAGGTTGCGGGTGAATCCTCCCAGGCCGGAGGCGCAGAATGCGCAGCCGTAAGCACAGCCGACCTGTGAGGAAACGCAGAGCGTGCGGCGGTCGGACTTCTCCCCGTAGAGCGCCGGATTCGCCGGGATGAGCACGCTCTCCACATAGCGGCCGTCATGCAGGCGGAAGAGAAACTTGCGCGTGCTGTCAGCAGAGCCCTGCGTCCGCGTGTGTTCCAATGCTGTTAGGCGGAATGATGCGGCGAGTTTACCCCGCAAGGGGGCGGGCAGGTTGCTCATGGCCTCATATGATGTGGCCTTTTTCTTCCACACCCATTCCAGGATCTGCGCGGCGCGGAACGACGGCTCCCCCTCATCCGCCAGCCACGCGGCGAGTGCTTCCGGTGTGAATCCCGTTAGAGCTGGGGTCATGATTCGGTCACTGCTTTGGAGCGGACTTCATCTCATCTAACAGCGCCTCTGCGGTGAGTTCGGCGAAGGATCCGGGGTTGCCGGCGTAGTGGATCTTGCGTTCGCCATCGAGCACATAGACCAGCGGGCGCACGCCGACGCGGTATTCACCTGATAGTTTGTCAGAGGGGTCCGAGAAGTTTTTCCAGGTGATGGTGTTGCTGCCTTCGAGGCTGCGCAGTTTTTCCACGGTGTCGTTGTTCACGCCGATGATCTGGAAGGGGCGCTCATGGAATTTTTTTCCGAGTTCATTGGTGATCTGGGCGACTCGTTCGGCGTCCGGCATGTCGCTGTTCCAGAACATGAGTAGAATGACCTTGCCTTTGAAATCGGAGAGTTTGAGCGGGCGGTTGGCGCAATCCATGCCTTCGAGGTCCGGCGCGATGCGGCCTTTGGTGAGGAAGCGGATGATGTAGAGTTCGTCCTCGGCGAGTTTGGACACGGTGGCACCGCCCAGATCGACATCAGCGCTTTGGACGATGGCCTTGCGCAGGTAGGTGAGGCGTTTGCGCATGACCTCGCCCTCGTCGCCGAAGGTTTTGAGAATCATGGCGGCGGCGAGGGCCGCGACGCCCTGGATTTTCATGTCAGGGTGCTTGGCCTGGATTTTTTCGAGGATGGCCAGCGAGCGAGGGTCGTGAAGGGCGACCATGGCCATGCAGATCGGGGTGAGTTTGGGGCTGTTGAGGTGTTGGGTTTCCACCGCTTTGAGGATGCTCTCGGTTTCCTTGGCGAATGTGGGGGAAGTGGTGCCATCCGGGTTGGTGGAGAGCACGCCGGGCGCAGCACGCAGCAACCAGGCGGCGGGCTCCAGTGTCCAATCTTCAGCGAGGGAACCACCGATTTGTTCCCACATCTGGTGAAGGAAGGGAGTGATGTCCGGCCGCGCGGCCCACACCTTGGCGCGTGCCTCCGGGGTGGCCGCTGCGCGGGATTCCAACGACCAGTTTTCAATGGCGGTATCCCAGGATTTTCGGATGCGCTGGGCATCCACCGGAGTGGCCAGTGCCGGGGCGGCAAATGCAAGGAACACCATGAGGATGTGGCGGGGCAGTCGGGTCATGCGCGGAAGCATAATACCTCCGGACCGGAGGATGGAACTCGAAATTTTCTAGCCCAGCATCTCCATGAGGTGGCCAAAGACATCGGTGTTGATCACAACTCCCGAGAAACGCTCCGCTTGCGGACCGATGGCGGAGACCAGCGTGGGGTCCGACGTGTGGGAGGTGCCGCACCATCCGATGCCGGTGTGGTTGCCCGCCATTTGCCCGAGCAGTCCCTCGGGTTTCTCCATCTGGTGGCTCCACTCAACAAGTGGGCGCTTGTGGAGGATTTCCATCATCGCATCGGCCTCGTCGGCGCGCAGGTCGAAATTCAAGTGGCTGCGGATCAGTTCGGTGAGTTGTTTGGAATCGCCGTTTTTGATGGAATTCCATTCTCCGAAGATCCGCTCGTGCGACGCCTTGATGTTGGCGATTCCAGCAAAACGCGAGGTGCTCTCGCCGTAAGCATTGCCCGTGCCGTTGAGGCCGGGGTTGGAATTGCCATGGTCGCTGGTGACCACCACCAGCACGTCGTCGCGCCCGGCGGTTTTGGCGAGGATCGCGGCCAGCGCGTCGTCGAAAGCGAGTTGGTCACCTAACAATCCAGCGATGTCGTTGAGATGGGCCGCGTGGTCGATGCGCGCGCCTTCCACCTGGAGCAGGAACGGCTGCTCCGATGCCAGGAAACGGGAAAGCGCGGCCATGGCCATTTCCGTGAGCGTGGGGATTTGTCCGGCGATTTTTTCGTTGTGGTCGCGGTCGATGGAAAATGGCAGATGGCCGCGGGTGAAAGTGCCGAGGACTTTGCCGCCGGTCGCGGCCAACAGTTCATCCCGGTTCTTGACGATCTGATAGCCAGCCTTGCTGAAATCCCCGGCGAGGTCGCGCTTGTCGGGACGCACCATGGGATCGAAGTGTCCGGAACCACCTCCTAACAGAACTTCCACGCGGTTGAGATATTGCGGCGCGATGTCGGATTCGACGCCGCGATTGGAAATGGAGGCGGCGAAACCGGCGGGGGTGGCGTGGGTGATGGTGGCCGTGGTGACCAGGCCGATGTGTGCGTTGGATTTTTGTTTGAGCAGGGCAGCGATGGGGGTGATTTCCCTGTTGTGGGCGTCCACGTTGATCGTGCCGTTGTTGACGCGCTGGCCGCCGCCCCATGCGGAAGAGGCCGCGGCAGAATCGGTGACCATGGAACTGGCGGATGCGGTGTCCATCAAGCCGCGCACCGCGCTACGGTCATTATACAACTGCCACCAGCGGGTGCCGCGCTTGCGCGTGAGTTGTGAGAAGGCCTCGGCCAGCGTGATGACGCCGGGACTCATGCCGTCCGATACCATGAAAACCACGCCTCTGGTCTTTCTAACAGGCGTGCTGGTGCGGGCGGGTGCCGGATTGCTGGTGAGCATGGCCGTGGCACCTCCGAGCGCGACGGTTTTCAGCCAGTCACGGCGGTCGAGATCGTTGCTTGCGGTCGGGTTCATCTTTTTGGGGGTCATATCATTTGAGAAACATGCGCAGGAGGGGTGGCATGGCCTGGTCCCACGCGTGGGCGATCGCGCAGCGAATCACGGCATCCTCCTCATCGCGGTTGGGGAAGCACTTTTGCTCCCTGATTTTCGCGGCGTAGCGCGCGATGGCATTGAGTTCCAGGGGAAGTGTTAGAATATCGAAGACCGTGGCAAGAACGACAGCACCTAACAAAATAATGACGGCTCCGAAGACCGGTACTTTGGCGGCCAACACGGCCATGATGGCGACGATGGCGCTCAAGGGCGGCACGGCCAGACCGAAACGGCGTGACTTTTCCCGCGAGGCGGCGGCCTTGGGATCTTGTTGTTTCCAATCGGCGAGTGCCTTGCTGCGGAGATCGAGGCCGAAATTTCCCGCGGCATTCTCGGCGCGGTGGATCACGGATGGGTCACCGGGAGCTGGCAGCCAGCGCCCGAGGTCACAGCGGCAGGGGATGGGTCCGTCCGCCGCCAATACCCGCAGGGCAAACCACCAGCGGGCGGCAAGCGCAAGACCTAACGGAAGTAGAAAAATGATGTAGATCAATTTCCCTCGGATTTTGCGCCGGTTTTGGTGGCGGATTTGTTGCCTTTGTTTTCAGATCCGGCTTTGGGTGCTTCGATGACTGGCTTGCCTTTGAATGTTAGAGTCACGACGGTGGCGATCGGGTCTTTGGAATCTGGCGGGACTTGCAATGTCCAGGCACCCTCCTTCCCGGAGAGCGTGAGTTTTCCAGGTTTGCCGAGAATGGTGGCATCGTCCTCAGGACGAGAAACCAGCCCCTTGATGGCGAGTTTTCCATCCTGCGGGAGTTTGAAGATTTGCAGATAGATGCGGGTGCTGCCATTCGGCATGCGGCGGGTGGTGGAGCGCCCGTCCCATGAGACTTTGGGGAACAACGAGGCGGTGGTGCCGTGAATGGACTCACCGTTGATTTTCATCCACCGGCCGAGGGCTGCGAGGCGTTCCAACGAAGCGGTGGGAATCTCACCCGCGCCGGTGGGGCCGACGTTGAGCAGGTAGTTGCCGCCCTTGCTGGCGATGTCGATGAGGTTGTGGCAGAGCGTGGTGGTGGTTTTCCAGTTAGAGTCGCTGGTTTTGTATCCCCACGTTTCGTTCATGGTCATGCAGGATTCCCATGCAACGCCCTCACCGAAGCCAGTGGCGGGGATTTCTTGTTCCGGGGTGCCGTAATCGCCTTTGAATTTGGGGTCGGTCGTGTGGCCAGCCATGCCCGCGCGGCCCTTGTCCACGCGGTTGTTGATGATGAGTGCGGGATCCTGTTTGCGCAGGAAGTTGTAGAGGTCGACGCCACGTTCATGGGTCCATGCGTCCTCCCATTCGCCATCAAACCAGAGGATGCCGGGATGGTATTGCTCGACCAATTCCGTGAGTTGTCCCTTGAGATAAGCGGTGTAGCGGTCCATGTTTGGATTCGGATTGGCGGCGTTTGCGCGCCATGGGCTTTTGGGGTCCTTGGTGCCCCAGTCCGGGTGGGACCAATCCATGATCGAGTGATAGACGCAGAACTTGATGTCATGTTTTTTGCAGGCGTCGGCAAGCGGTTGGAGCAGGTCCTTTTTGTAGGGGGTGGAGGCGATGTCCCAGTCGGTGAGTTTCGAATCCCATAGGCAGAAGCCATCGTGGTGTTTCGATGTGATGATGATATATTTCATGCCGGCGTTCTTGGCGGCGACGACCCATGCTTCAGGGTCATATTTGACCGGGTTGAATTTGCCTATCAGATTCTCGCGATATTCCGCTGCGGGGATCCTGCCGCCACTCTGAATCCATTCACCCGCGCCGGGCGCGGGTTTGCCGTTGAACTCGCCGGCCGCCTCCGAATAGACGCCCCAATGGATGAACATGCCGAAGCGGGCCTCGTTGAACCACTGCATGCGGGCGGATTTTTCCGCAGGGGATTGGGCACGGGCCAGGGGTGAGGCAAGCGCAAGCAGCACGAGCGTGGTGAGAAGGCTGGTGTCTTTCATGACTGTCGGATAATGTCCCCCATAACGGATTAGAAAAGCCGATTCTGTCGAAAACAGGTGCATTTTTTCAGCCTCTTTTCGTTTTGCTCGAAAACCATCGGGATTTATGGGGAGAGCGCTTGCGCCCACATGACGGGGATTGCAAATATTATTACGGGAGCGGCAGTGGAGGCCGCCAAAGCTCGCGGCCATCGGACCAGCGACCCAGCGTGGAGAGGCGATTCGCAACTGTGGCGCGGTGTTCTGTATTTTCCGGATTGATCAAATATTTGGGGAAGTCCAGCCCGTGGCTGATCGCCGACCGCAGACAACGAATCAGGGCCTTGACAGCGAAGTCGAGGGCTTCGCCATTTGCGGTGATGACAGGAAATGGGTTTGGGCGAATGCCTCCATCAAGGGCGGTGACATTATCGTCTCCGCCGCCGGGGTCAGCCAACGTGTTGCAGTCCGCTACGCCTGGGCTTCCAACCCCGATCTGTAATCTCTACAACGGCGCGGACCTCCCCGCCGGCCCCTTCCGTTCCGATTCCTTCCCCTGGATCACGGAAAAGACCCGCTATTGAGGACAATCCGCTAAATGCGAGGTAAGCAAAAGGGAACTTGCGTTGCGGGCTTGCATGGAGTAATGGTTGAAGATCACGGTGGATGATCGCGCCTGCTACGGCAGGCGTGGTAGGACACCGGGATTTTACAACCAAAATGGATTATGTTTCGCATTCCTTTTCATCGGGTCAATTGGATCACCAGCTTGTTTCTCATCGGAACGGCGCTGACGGCAGTGATCGGGGTGCCTATCTATCTGATAAGGGTAGGTCTGGACGGGTTTCAGTGCGGTTTGTTTGCCTTTTACCTGGTGGCCACGATGTTGAGCATCACGGTGGGTTATCACCGCCTGTTTTCCCATATCGCCTTCAAGGCCAAGCTGCCGGTGCGGGTGTTCACCCTGTTGTTTGGTGCGTGTGCCTTTGAAAACTCATGCCTCGACTGGGTTTCCGACCACCGCCGTCACCACAAGTTTGTGGATCATGACGATGATCCCTATGACATCTCCAAGGGTTTTTTCTGGGCACACATGGGCTGGCTGATCTTCAAGCTCCACCCCGAGCCGCCGATGGATAACGTCAACGACCTGCGCCAGGACCGTTGGGTCATGTGGCAGCACCGCTATGTCCAATGGATAGGCTTTGTGCTGGGCATCGTGATACCCACGGCGCTCGGTTACGTATGGAACCACGTTCATGGCATGGACCCGTGGACCGGCGCGCTGGGTGGCTTCCTCTTCGCGGGGGTGGCCCGTATTGTCGTGGCCCAGCACTGCACGTTTTTAATCAATTCGCTATGCCACACCGTGGGCCGCCAGCCATATTCGAGCAAAAACAGCGCCCGCGACAGCGCGCTCATGGCCATTTTCACTTTTGGCGAGGGCTATCACAACTATCACCACGAGTTCCAGCATGATTACCGCAACGGCGTGAAGCCGTGGCAGTGGGACCCCACCAAATGGACGATCTGGCTTCTATCAAAAGTAAAACTTGCCGAGGGTCTGCGCCGCGTGCCGGACAGCAAAATATTGTTGGCGGAAATGCGCCAGGCCCGGATGGTGGCGGAACAAAACCTCGCCACCTTGCATGCCCACGACACTGACCCTGTGCATGGCGTGGCCGTGCTGTTTCACGAGCGTGTCGAGCGCCTGACCGCAAACTATCACGAACTGGAAAAGGCCGTGCACGATTGCGTCCAGATCTCGCGGACCAAGCTGAGAGCGTGGCAGCTGGAAACCCGCGCCATGATGCGCGACCTCAACCGCACCGTGGCCGCGCTTCCCGCCTGAGCCGGTTCAAGACTTGTTGGGAATCTTCGGTTTTCCTCCTGCCGCCCGACACAAGTCTGATAGAAATGGAAAGCAAGTGGTCTGCACAATTCCCCCCATTAAAGATCCCATGACGGCTCGTTGGGATCGAGCTTGAGTATCATCGAGATATGGCGGGCGGTGAGGTCACCCATTGACTGGCACCCGGCGAATTCTTGGGTGCCATGAATGCGGTCGAGTTCTTTCGCGAGGGCGGCGACGTGCGCGTGGGGGGCGATTTCCTCGCGGCGCATGATGCCTAGCAGGGCGCGCAGGCGGCCGCTTTCGACTTTCGCGCGGCGCGCCATTTGGGCACGTTCCTCGGCCACATATTGGTCGATGCTGGTGCGGTTGAGCACTTCGAAGGCGAGTCGAGTGACGGCGCGGTTGGATTTGAAGCGGAAGGCGTGATAGACATTGCCCCGGGCCTCGTAGGATTGCTGGTCGAAATCGATGGCGCGCACTCGGTATTGCACTTCCTCGAAGTCGGGCGTGATGTCCACGACGTAGTTGACGCTGCGCATGTCGCCTAACAGACGGATGAAACTGCGTTCGTTGAACTTGGTGAATTCCTTGGCGATGCGGACCTTGTTGAGGCCGGGCTGGTTGAGATAGTCGCGGACAAACATGTCACCCGGCACGCCGGCGATGTGCTCCTCGATGAGGGTGTTACCGTTGACCAGATAGCTGATGCGGTCGGGCGAGAGGATGTGTTCGAGTTCCAGGCCGTAGATGCGCGAGGCATCGGCGTGTTTGACATAGAAGTAGTCCGAGTTGTCGTTGAACAAATTGGTGATGCGGATCCGGAAGGGTTTGGAATTGCCGAAGTCGCCGAAGTCGATGCGGTCCACGAGCAGGTGTTCGTGTTGTTTGGCACCCTGGCCGAGTTTGAGTTCGGTGTAGATGCGGGTGAGGCGTGGCCGGAGTTCCGCAAATACCTGCGGTGGGTACATGACGGTGAGCCAGAGGGTTTCGAGACCGCGGGGGTTCTCGTAGGGGATGGCACCGGAGAAGCGGCTGAGATCGTTGTAGATCTTTGGGATGTCGCGCTGGCGCTCGAAGTGATAGAGATACTGCCGTAGCGTCTGGGAGACGGGGTAGGGGATTTTTCGCCGGGCGATCACAGTGTTATTGAATCGAGGGGGGCGTTCTTCTCAAGCCCCGGTGGTGCCTGCCCAATGCCAGAGGCCGGGGTCGAGTTCGTGGCGGGCGCAATTGGCGAGGGCTTCGGGGTCCGCATCATCGTGGAGCACGGCGAACATGGCGGAGCCGGAACCGCAGAGCAGGGCGGCGGCGGTTTCACGACGTGTAAGCAACCAATCCTTGAGTTCGGCGAGGAAGCGGTGTTTGCCGAAGACCGGACGTTCAAGATCATTGACTAGAGTGATATCACCAATTTCCTGGGGAGCATAGCGGATGCCAGGGAGTTCCCGCGAGTCGCTCCAGCGGCTGTAGGCATCCGGGGTGGACACGCCGAAGGGTGGTTTGACTAGCAGAATTCGCATGGGGCCTGGTGCGGTCACGGACTTGATGATTTCCCCGCGTCCGGTGCAGCGGGCGCTGCCGGGCGACAGGAAAAACGCGACATCCGACCCCAGGGAAGCCGCGAGTTCATGCAGGCGCGCCGGGCCGAGTTTTCCATCATTGAGTTGATCAAGTCCTAACAAGGTCGTGGCCGCATTGCTGCTGCCGCCGCCCAATCCCGCACCGTGGGGAATGGTCTTCTTCAGTGAAACCGAGAACTTGCAAGGGACCCCGGCGGCGGCCTCGTAGGATCTAACAGCCTTCACGACCAGGTTGCCTTCGTCTCCGGGCAGTGATGGATCGTCACACTCGAACGCGAAGGATTTGGCCGGGGTGAAATCGATGCGGTCATGCAGGCCGGGAAGTTTGGCCATCAGGGTGTCGATTTCGTGGAAGCCGTCGCTGCGTGTGCCAAGCACGCGCAGGGAAAGGTTGAGTTTGGCTGGGGCTTGAAGTGTGAGCGTGCTCATGGCAATGGGTCGCGGACAATGAGGGCCATCATGCGGCCGGTTTTTCCCAGTTCCTTACGGTAGCTGTAAAACCGGGCGGAGTCTGACGCGGTATTGAGTCCGCAGTCGATGAAATTCCCCAATCTGGCGCGCCTCGCTTGGTTTCCGATTTCCTTGGCAAAGTCCACCTCGTAGTCGGGCGGGCGAATGCAGGGACCCAACACCGCAGTGAGATCATCCGTTCGAGTGCCGAAATGATGCGCCATTTGCTCCAGGGCCACTCCGAAGATATTGGATTGGGTGCCTTTTTTGCCCGAATGCAACAGTCCGATCGCTCCGGTTTTCCGATCAGCCAACCAGATCACGCCACAATCGGCGACGTAGATGGCGAGCACCACGCCGGGATGGCCGGTGATCAAGCCATCCACGCCGGACACCACAGGCAAGCCGTCCGCCGCGAGGACCTGCGAGCTGCCCGGTACCACGGCCACGGCATTTCCATGCACCTGTTCGGCGCGCCAGAGGGTGGCGGCAGGTCCGGCGAACGCACGGACGGCGGTTTCATGGAAGGGCCGCAGCTGGCGCATTGCCTCATCGCGGTCGCCGGTAATGGGCAGATTCGACACCCGCTCGACCCACCCGGCCCGGATGCCGGGTAGAGCGTTCAAGGGTGTCAGAAATGGAAACGCCTCCGTCATCCGGTGACCGTAACGGAGGAGCCGCGATTCGCCAAGGCGGGACTTGGTCCTACCGAAATACGACACGGGCATCTTCGTCCAAGGCTGTTAGAGGCGCGGAAGACAGCCGTCCCGGCCGTCAGGACGTGCGACCGTCCCGGCTGCAGCAAGCGTGGGATATGCCGAAGCCGCGAAGCGGTGGCCGCGCATTTACCTAACAGACGAGACGCATGTTTTTCCTCACCGCAGTCCCGGCTAATCCTGTTCAATTAAGCACCAGAAGAGGTTTTAACCGCAGATGAACGCAGATAGACGCAGATGAAGAGAGATTTTGAATTGATCTGTGTTCATCTGAGTCCATCCCCCTTAGTGAATGAGAACGCCTCCGTTGCCCGAGGGAAGGCAACGGAGGCGCAGACGATTCGCCTAAACTGGTTAAGGGTTCAGAAGGCTGTTCCTTCGCTCACGCGATCGCGCGGCCATGAATGGCACGCTTGGTGTGTTCGACGGCTTCGGCCTGGTCTTCATCCATGCTCGACAGAATGTCTGCCAGATCGTTCGCGATTTCCGAGCGCATTTTCGAGACGAGTTCGACTCCTCTCGCGGTGATGCGCACCATGATTTTACGGCGGTCTTCAGCAGCATGTACGCGCTCGACATAGGCCAATTTTTCCAAGCGATCAACCAAGCCGGTCGCGGCTGCGGTCGAGTGGCCCATCTTTTTGGCTATGTCGGACATCGTCAGATATTCTTCGCTTGATAGATAGGTCAGCAGGAAAAACTGGGGAAACGAGATGTTACCTTTGTTGAGTTCTGTGGACAGGTTCAGGATGCAACTCCGCTGCGTAAACAGGACGAAGTCAGCGAGGCGGTTCGCATCGGCTTTCACCGACGCGCCCGAGGGGGTCATAGTTTTCATTTTGGCTGGTTGTAGTGTTCATGTTTCGGGACATGTAAGGGGGCACAGCCATTGCGGAAGAGAAACTACCCGGGTTTGCGGATGATTATCAACCCTAAAATTTAAGTTTTTTAGTTCAAAGTCTGTGCTGGTCGGGACAATTTGAAAATAAACGATTCCAAGTGATTTTGAAAGAAAAGAATTCGTGAAAACTTAAATATTTTTCAAAAAAATACTTTACGGGCTTGTTTTTGGTTGATTATCAACGGGTTGTGAAGGAACTTGAGGAGAAGTTGTTTTGGGTTCGAGGTGGAAATAGACGGCATCGCCCACGGCCAGCGTTCCGGATTTGAGGTCGGCAGCGGCAAACTGGTCGAGTTTTTCCCCGGTGACGAGCAGGTTTGCGGAGCGGTTTTCCGGTCCGCGGGTGGTTAAAATCGAGTTGGAAGCAATATTCCACTTTCCATAACTTTCAATCAATACGAAGCGTTTATCCGCCGGGAGCGAGGCGATGCGCCCCACGAGTTGGGGGGAGTTGGTTGTGATCGGCTCACCGGAGGGGTGGCGGGTCATGAGACGATTGATCAAGCCGCAGCCGGTCAGAGCGGTGGCGGCCAATGCGGCAATACAAAGACTGGGAAGGGATTTCATTTGGAGTGGGCTCAGAACGGCAGTTTCCCGCCGAGGCCCTTCATCATGTCACCGAGGCCACCGGCACCGCCCATTTGTCGCATCATGTTTTTCATTTTGTGCGGGGATTTCATCATTTTGCGCATCTCGCCGAACTGTTTGATGAGTTGGTTGACTTCCATGAGCGAAGTGCCGGAGCCAGCGGCAATGCGTTGGCGGCGTGTCCCCTTGATGATCTCGGGGCGGCGGCGTTCGTCGAGCGTCATCGAGAGCACGATGGCTTCCGTGCGTTTGATTTTGCCACCGTTGAGAGCGCCGGAAGGAAGTTGCTTTTTGATTTTGCTGAATCCCGGCAGCATGCCTAACAGACCTTCGAGCGGACCGAGGTTCTGGATCATGCGCATCTGGTCGAGGAAGTCGGTGAAATCGAATTTTCCCTCCTGCATGCGTTTCATCGAGCGCATGGCGTCCTGTTCGTTCACCTTGTCGGCGACATGTTCGACCATGCCGACGATGTCACCCATGCCGAGGATGCGGTCTGCCATGCGGTCCGGGTGGAACTCAAAGAGTTGGTCGAGTTTTGCGCCTTCGCCAGCATATTTGATTGGCTTGCCGGTGACGGCGCGCATGGAGAGGGACGCG
>CAYWLC010000067.1:0-4970 GCA_964458895.1 uncultured Luteolibacter sp.
CGAAGGCGCTGGCGATGTTGGCCATGCCCACCGAGAACATGTCCTGGTTGACATCCGCGTGGTCGCCGGAGCGTGAGGCCAGCGCCTTGGCCATCAGGGTGTTTTCCAAGGTGGCGAGGAAGGCGATCGCGAAGGCCACCCCTAACAGAGCCGAGATGTCGTTGAATATCCCCGCACGCATCAATTGCGGCAGGCGTGGCATCAGATCCTGCAAACCAAAGGTCTCAAAAGTGGCCGACTGTGCGAAGGGCGGCACATTGAAGCGGATGAGCGAGCCGAACACGGCGGAGGCGATGACCAGCGTGATGGAAAACACCGGCCAGGAGCGTTTCCATCTCATCAGGCCGTAATAAATCCCCAGCGTCAATCCTCCGATCGAAAGTGATATCCAGTCCACATGCCGGGCCGCGCGCACCAATCCCATGACCAGGCCGACGAAGGAGCCGGCGGCTACATTGTCGATCCATGCGCCAACTCCTAACAGATGGGTCAGTTGGTTGGTGATGATGAGCACCGCAGCTCCTGTTAGATAACCCACCAGCACGCTGCGCGACACCAATTGCATCAGATCCGCCATGCGGCCGATCGCGCCGAGCATGGCGAAGATCCCGACCATCAGCACCAACAAGGGCACCAGTTCGCCCCAGCGCCCGGCGAGCGCCGGATTGACCGAAAAAAAGCTGAACAACATGAAGGCCGTGGCATTGGTGGGCCCCATGATCGTGTGGCGTGACGACGAGAACAAAGGAGCGATCAGAGCGGCGACCGCAGTACACATCACGCCGTAAATAACCGGCAATCCGGCGATGGCCGCAAAGGCGATGGCTTGGGAGACCGCCAGCAGCGAGACGTTGGCCCCCGCCCGGAGATCATGGCGGAGTTTGCTCAGGGAATAACGCCGGAGAGCGGGGATGAAGGGGACGAGACTTACATGGTCCTGCGCAAAGTAGTTCCGGATGTCGCGGCCGGCTCGCTGGATCGTGCGGTGTATCTTCATCATCCGTGGAGGATTACTTGAAACGGGCCCTCCGGAAAAGCACCAGACCTAACAACACACACAGGACGTTCGGCAGCCAGAGCATTGTGGTGATGCCGGCATCGGTTTTGAACTGGTCGGCCAGCATGGTGATCAGGAAATATCCGGTGCCTATCATCAGGCTGATGATGAGGCCGGCGGAGGTTTCGCGGCGTTGTTTGCCAAGCCCCAGGGGCACGGCGATGAAGGCGAAGGCAAAACACGCCATGGAGAAGGAATAGCGCCGCGTGATCTCGGAGCGGAACTGGGCTTTCTTTATGTTAGACAGGTTGGGACGGCTTTCAACCGCGTCGAGAATCTCTCGATTGCTCATGGTGCTGGGCCGAGTTTTGGCGTATTTCGGGCTTTTCAGGTCGATGAGCAGGGGTTCAGCCTCGCCGGCGAAGGCCATCTCAACGCGACCGTCCGGCTTGCGGGTTTCGAAATAGGCGTCCTCGAGTTTCACCCGCAACTGGCTTTTGGCCTCGTCAACGACCAGCGCGGCCTTGGCGGCATGGACGTAGGTCTGGTCGTCATCGTCGCCCAGCGGCAACTGATAGAAATGGAAGCCCTCCACCCACTCGCCGCTTTTCGATTCGATGAGGAGTTTTTTGATGTCGGTGTCGGTTTTCTTGAAATTCCCCTGCATCATTCCGGGCTTGAGCAGCGAGTCGGGATCGCGCCTGGCCTGTTCATATAACAACTCGAGGGACGACGCCTTGCACATGGGAACGACCGTGTTGTTGATCCAGAGGCTGGCGAGGGAAAACAACACTCCTAACACAAACACCGGGATTGAGATCCTGACCAGGCTGATGCCCGCCACGCGGAAAGCGGTGATTTCGCGAGCCGACGACAAGCGCCCGAAGACCAGCAGCACCGCTGAGAGGAAACCCCATGGCACGGTGTACATCAAGGAGAGCGGGAGGACGGTCAGGACGAAACGCAGGACCAGGACGAAGGGGGCTTTCTGTTCCACCAGCAAGGGCTGGATTTGTTTGAAAAGATTCCCGAGCACCAGCACCAAACCAAGCACCAACACCGCATACAGCGTGCCCAGAAAGACTTGTCTTCCGATGTAAATGTCCGCGATGCGCATGAATTCGCCACACTCTGATGAGGTGCCCCGCCGCTGTCCAGAAAAGAGAACGAAAGAACGGTGGGTGCCTGAAGGGTCCTTCATGAGTCGCTCACGCGTCAAAAGTGGACTGTGCGGCCATTGGACGTAACCCGGGTGTCCGGTCGCGTAATTCGTGCTTTTTTTTGAAAATTCCGGCGGGATCATCCTTGACAAGTCCTGCGCAATCCAGCATCAACCCCGCCCCGTCCCAACTCTGGAACCTACCAAACCAACCAAGAACATCGCATGCGTGGAGTGACAATGAAGAAAGGCGAGCCTGTTGACCGGGCTCTCAAGCGCCTTAAAACCAAGCTGGATGCCGAAGGCATCCTTGAGGAAATGCGCCGCCGCCGTGCGTTTGAAACTCCCACCGAGCGCAAACAACGCAAACTCCGCACCGCTTCCAAGCGCAACAAGATTCGTTGGCGCTATTCGAGTGCGCCTGCGGTGGATCGTTCGGAAAGCGCGGAATAATTTTGGGGGACTCTTCGTGGATTTCGGTGGAAATTTACGTAGGAAAGAGCCGTGGCTCCTGAGATGACGGGCTCTAACATTTTTTGCCCGGGGTGTCCATGAACGGAGCGCGGGGAAAGGTGGTGCGCTCCCGCCGGGAGCGCAGACTGTGTCAGGCGCATGGATGACGCAGGGCAAGACGCGGCGACTGCTACTTCGATTTCACCCCCACACCCCCCAGGCATGCGCTCCCGGCGGGAGCGCGCCACCTTCGTTCCAGGCCCCCCCTCTGCCCCCTGCCACCAATGGGGCCTACCTGGGGATGTCACCCCCACACCTCTTAGGCATGCGCTCCCGGCGGGAGCGCGCCACCTGCCGCCATGAGCCCGGACACCTTCGGCGGGCTGGATTCGAGAGCGCTATTTGATCGACGATTTTTTGATCGTTTCCCTGCAACAACTGGTTAACTATTCCGTATGAAAGGATGAGGGTGAAGCTCATCCACGACCATCGAATGCCCACGGACAGAAAACAATTGATTCTGCTGACATGGAAACGCTTCCGCGGGGCCCTGCGGCTCCTTGTGAAGTCCAAGCAGGGGCCCAAGGCCCTGATCTTCGCCAGCACCCTGGTCCTCCTGATGATCGGCATCAATGGGTTGAACGTGCTCAACAGTTATGTCGGTCGCGATTTCATGTCGGCCATCGAGAACAAGGATCTAACACAATTCGAATTCAAGGCGTTGTTGTATGCCGGGGTGTTCATCGCATCGACGGTGGTGCTGGTGTTTTATCGATTCACGGAGGAACGTATGGGCATTCTGTGGCGGGAGCAGCTGACCTGGCACTTCACCGAAGCCTACCTGAGCAACCGAACCTATTATCATCTGGACTCCGCCACCGGTGTGGCCAATCCCGACCAACGCATCACCGAGGATGTCAGGGCCTTCACCACCACCACGCTGTCATTCACCCTGCTGATCATCAACGGCACACTCACCGCCGTTTCGTTCTCCGGGGTGCTCTGGAGCATCAGCCCCAAGTTGTTCTCGGTAGCCGTGGGTTATGCGCTGTGCGGCTCGGCCCTGACAATTTTGTTAGGCAAACCGTTGATCCGCCTGAATTACAACCAACTCGACATGGAGGCGAATTTCCGCGCGGACTTGATCCATGTGCGGGAAAACTCGGAATCCATCGCGCTCGCCCACCGCGAAGGGCGTTTCAAGGCGCGGCTTAAAGCGCGCCTTGAAGATCTAACAGCAAACTTCCGCAAGCTCATCCGCATCAACCGCAACCTGGGATTCTTCACCAACGGCTACAACTACTTCATCCAGATCATTCCGGCGCTCATGATCGCGCCGATGTTCATGTCAGGGAAAGTGGAATTCGGGGTGATCACCCAGTCCACCATGGCGTTCGCCACTCTGTTAGGAGCCTTTTCGCTGATCGTCACCCAGTTTCAATCGATCTCGGCCTTCACAGCGGTCATCGCCAGGCTGCACATGCTCAGCGAGGCCATAGAGAAGACCCATCAGGTGACGCCGTGTTCGATCCAGGTTGAGGAAACGCCCGATCATGTGGTTTATGCACACGTGACGCTGCATAGCGGCGACAACTCGCGGGTGCTCATCGAGGATCTCAACTTGGAGATCCGCAAGGGGACGCAATGGGTGGTCACGGGGATGGATGATGCGCCGAAGGTGGCCCTGTTCCGCGCGACGGCCAGCGTGTGGGCTAACGGCAACGGCAAGATCACGCGCCCGGGATTGGGCGACATCTTGTTTTTACCCGAGCGCCCGTATCTGCCACCGGGGGCCTTGCGTGACGCGTTGTTGCGGACGGGCTGGGAGGCGGTGGTCACCGATGACCAGATCCGGGTGGTGCTTCGGCAGTTGGATCTTGAAGGGGTGGTCAACCGTGTCGGCGGGCTCGACGCCGACAATGATTGGGATGATGTGCTGTCCATCGGCGAACAACATTTGTTATCCGTCGCGCGGATCTTCCTCTCACGACCGGCCTTTGTGTTTTTGGACCGCCCCGGCAGTTCAATGCCCAAGGCCCAGATTGCGCACATCCTTGAGATGCTCAAGGCGCAGGGCATCGGCGTGGTGATTCTAGCAAAAAATGGCGAGGCCCGACTCCACTTTGATTCGTGCCTTGATATCGGGGCCGATGGCAAATGGACGGTCCATGAGGTGCTGAATGGCCAGACGGGCGCGGACACTGCCGAACTCCGCGACTTGAGTTGCTGAGCCGGAACCCCTGCGGATGCGGATTGACACCCGGGGGCATCCGCCGCAACGCTCGGGCCATGTCACGCTTTGCCAATAAAATCGCAGTCGTCACCGGAGGGGGCCGTGGGATCGGCCAGGAAATCGCCCGC